>CAYSVQ010000106.1:0-54471 GCA_964434565.1 uncultured Flavobacteriaceae bacterium
TGGATTTCAGGCGGGTAGAGGAACAAAAATTTAACCTGAAGGCCTCAAAAACAAACCTGTATGATTTTTCCAGAAGAATCTACCTGGATTTTATTCATGAGGGCAAAAGACGCAATATCCAATTTAAGATCCATTGCAACAACGAAGACCTGGAAGTGTATATTGATAGGAATTTAATGGACAAGGTTTACTTTAACATCTTGTCTAATGCCTTTAAATTTACCCCGGATAACGGCAAAGTGATCATAGACATTGTCGATGACCCTCAATCCAATACGGTAGGAATCCATTTTAAAGATTCCGGCATTGGGATCCCTGAAAAGGAGATCAAGCATATTTTTGAAGCCTTTTTCAAAGGTTCCAACAATCGTAAGAACAGTTCTGGCATTGGCCTTCATTTGAGTAAGGAATTTGTGGAGCTTCATAAAGGCAGCATCAATGTTAAGTCGTATCATGGAACGGAATTTGTCATTACCCTATATAAAGGGAAGGCCCATTTAGATGAGTCTGAAATTATCGTAGAGGCAGATCTGGTAGATGATAGCGTCATGGATTTTGCCTTTAAGGACCTGGAGGGCGAATCCTCTCTCACTCAGGAACCTAAAAGCGGGGAAGAATATGCCAGCGTTTTGTTAATTGAAGACAACAATGATCTTTCTGTATTCCTCAAACAGAAGTTACAGGTAGAATACAAGGTGAGCCTGTCTGATGGTAGTGATGGCATAGAAATGGCTATGGAAATTATTCCGGATAGCATTATTTGCGATATAATGCTGCCGGATAAATCGGGCTTTGAGATCTGTGAGATCCTTAAGAATGACTTGCGAACCTCTCATATACCCATCATAGTTCTTACCGCCTTGAGTGATAAAGAATCCTATTTAAAGGGGATGCAATCAGGTGCCGACCTCTACCTAACCAAGCCATTTAGTTACTCCATACTGGTCCAATCCATAAAATCACTCCTATATAACAGGGAGAAATTGAGGTACTATTATACTAATAATATTTACAAAATTGAGCATGTTGAAAATTTTGGCAACCTGGAACAGCAGTTCCTTGGGAAACTGAATAGCCTCATCACTGAGAACCTGGATAACAGCCATTTTTCTGTGGAACAATTAGCTGATGCCTTGAATATTTCCAGGGTTCAATTATATCGTAAGGTGAAGGCTATTCTGGGATTGAGCATCAGTGATTATATTAATGATTTCCGTCTGGATAAGGCCAAGGGCATGCTGGAAACCACAGATCTTAGCGTTTCGGAGATTGCATACAGTCATGGCTTCTCCTCCCCTAATTATTTCTCTACTTCATTCAAAAACAAGTATGGGGTATCGCCAAATGCCCATCGAAAGATGTATACCCTATAATTCACGAGTATTTCCGAATCCATAATTAACAGCTTACAGGTAACCTCCTTGAAGCAAATGCTACCAGATTATACTACTTACCTGGTGGAATAATTCGGATAAGTATGTTAAATCATTGATTTACAATAGTTAACAATGACTTTATCTATTTCTTAACGATATCATAACAAATTGCAACATTCTTAAATAGACACCCATAATATTTCGAATACTTTGGCCTTCCACGGTGAATACTGAAGGATTATGAAAAAAATATGGGTTTGGTCACTAACAGCAGCACTGGCAGGTTTCCTGTTTGGTTTTGATACTGTTGTTATCTCCGGAGCGGATAAAAAACTACAGGCCTTGTGGCAGTCCAGCGATTTATTTCACGGAATGGTTGTAATTGGTATGGCCCTGTGGGGAACAGTGGTTGGAGCCCTTCTTGGTGGTATCCCTACCAATAAACTGGGACGTAAAAAAACACTCATCTGGATAGGGGCTTTATACACTGTTTCGGCCCTTGGCTCGGCCTTTGCCAATGACCCCATTACATTTGCAGTTTTCAGGTTCATTGGTGGTCTGGGGGTTGGGGCCTCTACTATTGCGGCTCCCGCCTATATTTCTGAAATTGCACCGGCCAAAGACCGCGGTAAACTGGTAGGCCTCTACCAATTCAATATTGTCTTCGGCATCCTCATTGCCTTCTTTTCCAATTACCTCCTTAATAATGTAGGAGAAAATGCCTGGCGCTGGATGGTGGGGGTAGAGGCTGTCCCTGCCGCTATCTATACGGTCTTTGCGTTAAGCATTCCCCAAAGCCCCAGGTGGTTGTTGTCTAAACTCAAGGTAAACAAAGCCAGGGAAGTTCTCGCTACCATTAACCCCGGGGTGGACGTTGAAAAGCTAATGCTGGAGATCAAAACTGATAGTGATTCCACGATTCCCGGGGAGAATATCTTTATGAAAAAGTACCGTTTTCCATTAATCCTGGCCTTCTGTATTGCTTTTTTCAATCAACTGTCAGGTATCAATGCCTTCCTGTATTATGCGCCCAGGATATTGGAAGAGGCAGGACTGGGAGCCAGTACGGCACTGCTGAGCAGTATCGGCATAGGGGTCACCAATATGGTCTTTACCCTGTTGGGCATTTATCTAATTGACCGTATGGGCCGAAAGCAATTGATGTACATTGGTTCAGCAGGCTATATCCTGTCGCTTTCCCTGGTGGCTTGTGCATTTTTCTTTAACTGGGAAGGCCTCTCAGTGGCATTTTTCCTGTTCCTGTTCATTGGGGCTCACGCCATAGGCCAGGGCACGGTGATTTGGGTCTTTATCTCGGAAATATTCCCCAACCACCTAAGGGGGTACGGACAAAGTTTTGGCAGCTCTGTGCACTGGATCCTTGCCGCTGTTGTGCCATCCCTCATCCCCATACTTTTCGCCACCATAGGCCCCGGCATCGTGTTCACCTTCTTTGCATTTATGATGGTACTTCAGTTGTTGTTCGTGATTTTCGTGATGCCCGAAACCAAAGGCGTATCCCTGGAAGAGTTGAGTAAGAAATTAATTCGGCCACAGGCCCCTAAAATCGTAACACCATGAAAGCGGTACTGGTTCCTATGTATTTCCAATCTGGGATGGATGATGATTACCAAAAGCAATTGTCTGTTCTGCGTTCCCTAATGAAAGATAATGCCGAAATCCTGGAACCCATTGCCCTGGGTACAGCCATCCCCGAAAAAGCCGACGGAGTGCTGTTCCTGCAATTGGTGGTGGACGTATACCGGCAGCATGAAGCCATCTTGGAAATATCGAAACCCATTGTTTTGGTCACTTCGGAATTCGGCACCTTTTCTATGTGGGACTGGGAGATCTATACCTACCTCCGGGAAAAAGGCAAGGAATTACTCTTTCCCAATAACCTTGAACAGACCAAAAAAATATGCAGGGCCCTGGCCCTGAAACGGGCGGCAAATGGCAGCAAATTCCTGGTATACCAAGACGACCCGGGCAAAGGCTTCCAGTCAGAGATCTTCAAACGCTTCTATTGGTTCGAGGAAGAATGTGTGCAGAACATCCAAAGCAAATTTGGAATACAGGTAGATAAGAAAAGCTTCGAAGTCCTGGGTAACAGAGCAAAGGAAGTATCGGATGAAGCCGCCGAAAAAGTTTGGCAGGGATGGAAACGTACTACCGCAGGGCTCAGTAACCGGTCTATCCTCGATGCAGTTAAATTGTACATGGTAGTCAAAGAGGACATTCTGGCCGATCCTTCCGTAGTAGGGGTGGGGATCAATTGCCTGAATGAATCACACCATTGCAATACTACCCCCTGTCTCGCATGGGACATGTTGTTCGAGGAATTGGGGATTATTTGGATTTGTGAAGCCGATATCATGTCACTGCTCACCAAGTACCTGGCCCACAAAGGATTGGGGGCACCTATTATGATGACCAATATCTACCCCTTCCTAATGGGTGATGCAGCATTGAAACACGAAAAAATTGAATCCTTTCCGGAGGTGGACGAACCGGAAAACCATGTATTGCTGGCACACTGCGGATACTTTGGGATTGTCCCATGCTGTTACGCAAAAGAATGGACTCTTAGGCCAAAAGTCCTGGACATTGTGGACGACAATGCTCATGCCATAGACGCCACGGTCGATCCGGGCCCCATGACCATGACTAAGATCGGGCCGTTATTAAACAAAATCCTCGTGGTGAACACCAAGTTGGAAGGGTTTGTAGAATATCCGAACTCCCATTGTAAGAGGGGTGGCATACTTCGAGTTCCCGACGGACCGGGGCTAATTAAAAAATTCTATTCGCATCATCAGGTATTCCTTTTGGGAGACTGGAAGGTGGATATGCAAAACCTGGCTAAAGTTTTTGAGCTGGAAGTAGATACGGTTTAGAAGCAAATTACAATACATCGGGATGAATTTATAAACAGAAAAGTAAAAGAAAGTTAAATAAAGTAAAAATGAATAGTATGAAAACTGGCAATTTGCATATAGGAATTCTTGTCATTCTGGGGCTGGCATTTCTTGGTTGTAAAGACAAGAATACATCAGTAGCCCAACAGAAAGATGATGGACTTTCGACAGAAGAAGCCCTATACCGGCCCAACTTTCATTTTACACCCAAGGTCGGTTGGCTGAACGACCCCAACGGCATGTTCTATTATAACGGATACTATCATCTCTATTTCCAGCACTATCCGAACGGAAATAAATGGGGCCCGATGCACTGGGGCCATGCAATCAGCACTGATATGATAAACTGGAAAGAACAACCCATTGCTCTCTTCCCCGATGAATTAGGTTATATTTTCTCCGGCAGTGCTGTAGTGGATTTTGAGAATACATCCGGATTCGGGAAAAACGGTAGCATCCCTATTGTCGCCATCTACACCTACCACGATCCTAAAAAAGAGGAATCCGGTAGCACCGATACGCAATCTCAGGCGATTGCCTATTCGCTGGATGAAGGCCTCAGCTGGATTAAATATGCCGGCAATCCGGTTATTCCTAATCCGGGGATCAGGGATTTCCGGGATCCCAAAGTATTCTGGGATACACTGCGATCGCATTGGGTAATGACCCTCGCCGCCGGCCAGGAGACACATTTTTACACCTCCGGAAACTTAAAGGAATGGAAGTTTCAATCCACATTTGGCAAGGGTATAGGAAATCATGATGGGGTATGGGAATGCCCGGATCTTTTTCCGCTGGAGGTTGAGGGCACTAATACCATTAAATGGGTACACCTGGTAAGTATAAACCCGGGAGGGCCGAATGGGGGCAGTGCCACCCAGTATTTTATCGGTGATTTTGACGGTTCCGATTTTAAGGTGGATACGGAATTCGCCCGGAAAATGGCACAGGAACATATTTATTGGGCAGATTTCGGAAAGGACTATTACGCCGGGGTTACCTGGTCTGACATCCCGGAAACCGACGGCAGGAGGGTCTTTATGGGCTGGATGTCTAACTGGCAATATGCCAATGAGGTGCCTACTGAAACCTGGAGGGGAGCCATGACCATAGCCCGGGAACTCCAACTGGTACAGGACGAAAATGGATACAGCCTCAGGATACTGCCTGTTTCAGAGCTGCAAAGTTACAGGGGAACCAAGTACAGGGAAGAAGCCATAAACATTAAGGGTTCCCAAAAGCTGATCGATTCTGAAAAGATTAACCTGGGAAAAGCAGAGATCAAATTTGAAATTTCAAACCTGCGTCCCACTACCTACACCTTCAAACTGACGAATGAACAGGGAGAAGAACTTTCTTTCGGATATGACCATACGAAACAAAACTTTTTTATAGATCGTTCCGGGGCTGGGATCACAGACTTTTCAGAAAATTTTGGAGATAAAATATCAGTCGCTCCAAGGACCTATACCTCGGAATCCCTTAAAGGTATAATCATTCTCGACAAAACCTCTCTTGAATTGTTTTTTGACGAGGGTAGAACAGTCATGACAGAAATAGTATTCCCCAGATCTCCCTTTACAACCTTACTATTTGAATCAGATGATCGGGAGGTTACTCTTGACTATTTAGAAGTGAACGAACTTAATTTTAACTAAATCAAGCAATCATGAAAATGAAACTATTTATTTTACTAGTACTGCTTGTGCCAGCGGCCTTGTTGGCGCAAGTGGGGGTATCAGGTACCGTCACCTCTGAAGACGACGGAATGCCCCTGCCAGGTACTACCGTGCTGGTGGCTGGAACCACCAACGGGACCACTACCGATTTTGATGGGAACTATACCCTTGAAGACGTGCCGTCTGACGCGATACTGGTTTTCAGCTATGTAGGTTACCTCAGGCAGGAAATCCCCGTAAATGGACAAAGCACAATTAGTGTATCGCTACTGGAAGACGCGCAACAACTGGAGGAAGTGGTGTTAACAGGTTACACAACAGAGCGAAAGGTAGATCTTACAGGCGCAATTACCGTAGTTGACACAGAACCCATTGAAGGTCAGACTAGAAGCTCGGGTAATGCCATGCAGGCATTACAAGGCCGGGTTCCTGGCTTATTTATTGAAAAATCCGGAGATCCAACCGGACTCAGTAGCCGGATACTTATCCGGGGGATCACCACCCTGGGTAATAACGATCCACTTTATGTGATCGATGGTGTGCCAACAAAACGCCAGGAAGTATTTGCAAGTTTAAATCCTGAAGCCATAGAATCCATTCAGGTTTTAAAGGATGCGTCCGCTTCATCCCTGTATGGATCCAGGGCAGCCAATGGTGTCATCGTGGTAACAACCAAGAACCAAGCCACAGGTGAGCGACTTAGTATTTCCATCAATTCAAACGTTTCAATGCTATCAGAAAAAAAGCAACGTTACAATATGTTAAACGCAATCCAGCGTGGTGAAGTCCTTTGGCAGGCGTCCGTTAATGACGGGGCTGATCCTGCCGGGGGGTACGGGGAGATCTATGATTTCGACTGGAACGGTGATTTTGCAAACCCCGTACTCAACAGCGTCACTGTACAACCTTTTGTTGGCGGTGATCCCAACGTTCCTGCAGGAGACACAGATTGGCAAGACGAAACCTATGAAGCCGGATATGTGTTTAACAACGAACTGACGGTGTCCAGCAGTTCAGATAAATCTGCTCTCTTGATTAATCTGGGTTACCTGAGTAATACTGGGATATTAAAATATACAAATTACGACCGTTATACCGCAAAAATCAATGGAAGCACCAAATTGTTTAACGATAAGTTACGAATTGGTATCAATACCCAATTCTCAACTTCTGACGAAACCCTGGCATCTCCGGATGTCGGAAGCGCACCTACGCCCGGTTTAGCCATTACATTGGCCCCTACCATTCCTGTATATGACGCCAATGGAGATTTTGCCGGACCATTGGGAGCAGGGTATTCAGATAGGAACAACCCGGTACTAATGCAGTTTTTGAACCGCTGGGATAATGCCGAAAAGAATCAGTTATTTGGAAATGTATTCGCTGAATTAGAGTTGGTGGAAAACCTTACTTTTCGCTCCAATCTTGGGATCGATTTCAGTGACTTTAAAAGGAAGAATATAGAACCAAGAGTAAATAATGGTTTTATTACACGAAGCAATAACCGTTTGATTCTCGATACCAATAAGTTTACGAGCCTGGTCTTTTCCAATACGCTGAATTACCAGTTAACACTTGGTGACCATAGGTTTGGTGTTTTATTGGGTATAGAATCTGTTGAAGATAATTTTGATACTCTCTTTGCGCAGGCCGATGGATTTTCCGTGGAACAAGAATCTTATTTTGTACTAGGTGCCGCGACAGGGGCAAGGACCACCACAGGTATTTCTACAGGAAGTAGTTTATTTTCCCAATTCGGGAAAATTAATTATGCCTTTTCTGATCGGTATTTAGCGTCTTTCACACTTCGCAGGGACGGGTCATCTCGATTTGGCAGCAACAACCGGTACGGAATTTTTCCGGCAGGAACATTGGGTTGGAGGATTAGTAATGAGCAATTCTTTGAAAATGTTGATTTTATATCGGACCTTAAACTCAGGGCCGGTTATGGGGAAGTAGGGAACCAGGAAATTGGAGATATCGCGCGATTCGGGCTATATGAAGCCCGGTATGGTCCAAACCAGTCCCAGTTCATAGGTGGCTTTTTTGAAATATATTATAATGTTGGTACCGCCTACGATATTAATGGTAATAATACTGGGAATCTACCCTCTGGATTTGTTTCAATTCAAGCACCGAACCCGGACTTGAAATGGGAAACTACCCAGGAATGGAATTTTGGATTGGATTTTGGACTATTAAATAATGAAATAGTTGGCTCTTTCGATTATTTTACCAGGGAGACCAGCGATATTTTAACCACACCCCCTATTGCCTCTGTACTAGGAGAAGGACAACAAAGAGTGCTAAATGGTGCCACTACAGAAACCAAAGGATTGGAGCTCGCCCTTTCATATTCTAAAAGTTGGGATAATGGTCTATCTTTCGGTATTACTACGAATTTCGCAAAATTTAAGGATGAAATTACGTTCTTGCCGGAAGAAGTTAGAACAGCCTTTCCCGGAACACTTGAGAATTCCATTATAGGGCAATCCCAAACGGCAATATTCGGATATCAGACAGATGGTTTATTCCAGAGCCAGGCAGATATCGATAATTCTGCTACACAGGTCGGTGCACGGCCGGGGGCATTAAAATTCAAAGATATTAACAATGATGGTGTTATCGATGGAGACGACCGGGATTTCATTGGAAACACACTGCCTGATCTGGAATATGGTATCCGTATGAATTTTGGTTATAAAAACTTGGATCTTTCCTTATTCGGATCTGGGGTTGCCGGTCGGATCGGTCAGGACCCATATATTTTCTGGAATAATTTTGTTCAGGGCAGGGAGAACGCTGGCCTTGGAGTTTTGAATTCATGGACTCCAACCAATACAAATACCGATATTCCTTCACTGTCATTGGCATTTAATGATTTGAGAACTTCAGATTATTTGTTCAGGAATAATTCTTATTTCAAGTTAAGGAATCTACAAGTTGGATATTCCCTTCCAACCGATATCATAGAAAAATGGGGAGGAATGTCTCAGTTAAGAATCTATTTACAAGGAGAAAACCTTTTTTGGATTACTCCAAAGGATTATATAGGAGAAGATCCTGAACGCACGGATGTTAATAGAATTCCCGTTCCCACTATTGTTTCAATGGGACTAAATGTGAACTTTTAAAAGACTGAAATCATGAATAATAAAAACTTATTAATTATAGGATTATCAATGATACTGGTATTCGGGGCCTGCTCAGAAGAGTTTCTGGAATATGAGCCTGAAGGAGTGTTATCGAGTGAGAATGTTGCTACTGCTGAAAATGCTGAAGCCTTGGTAATAGCTGCTTATGCGGGAATAGCCAATGATGAAATGATAGGTCCGTTAACCCATATGTGGGTTTACGGCAGTGTACGGTCTGATGATGCTTACAAAGGCGGGGGAGGTAGAAGTGATGTTGATCTTGTGGATTTTTATGAGCAGTATAATTTAACCCAGGCTGATCAGGGCGACTTTATGGGACCAAGAACCTGGACCAATTTCTACAAGGCAATTTCCAGAGCGAATTTTGCGCTGTCCGTAATCAATGAGATTCCGGATGCTGACTATGCCAATAAAACCTTACGGCAGGCAGAGTTGCGGTTTCTTAGAGCGCATTCCCATTTTGTGCTGAAATTATTATTCAAAAGAATTCCGTACATCACAGAGGATCTGGCCCCGGAAGAAATAGCTCTGGTTTCAAACGATGTACAAAATGATGAACTTTGGAATACTATTGCTGAGGATTTTTTATTCGCTTATAATAATCTTCCACAGTCACAGGAAGAAGTAGGCAGGGCTGATCGGAATGCCGCTGCGGCTTATTTGGCAAAATTGCGATTGTATCAGGCGTATGAACAAAACGATCAGCACCAGGTTACTAACATCAATACCGGCAGGCTGCAGGAAGTGGTAGACTTTGCCGATGAGGTAACAGGAAGTTTGGAGCCTGATTATGGCAATAATTTCCTGGATGGGTTTGACAACGGACCCGAGTCGATCTGGGCTGCTCAGTTCTCTATAAACGACGGTACCGTGGTTAGCCGGGTGGGTTTTGTTGTTGGATTAAATTCTCCCCATGGTACCGGTCTGTATGGTTGTTGCGGCTTCCATTTGGCCAGTCAGAATATGGTGAACGCATTTAAGACAGATGCCACTGGCCTGCCGTTGCTGGATTCCTTTAACGATACGGATATATTTACTTCTGTAGACGGTAACGGTGAGACGCCCCCGGATGCAGGGCTTACAGTTGACCCCAGGCTGGACCACACGGTTGGAATTCCCGGACGGCCGTTTAAGTATCGCAATACAGTGAATGAATCTGGGGATATGGTATACAATTTTAGCTGGGCAAGAGATCCCGGCGTTTACGGATTTTTTGGAAACATGAAAGAACAACAAGCACCTGATTGTTCCTGTTATGTCAAGGAAGGCCCTTTTGTAGGAACTTCCAAAAACGTGGATTTTATCCGCTATGCAGATGTGTTGCTATGGAAAGCGGAAGCACTTATTCAATTAGAACGTTGGGACGAAGCTTTGCCCATTATCAACCAGATCAGGGCCCGGGCTGCGTCCAGTACGCAAAGACCCCTGGATGCAGGTGCCGCGGATATATACAATATAGGGCCTTATGCCTCATTCCCCAGCAAGGATTTCGCATTGAAAGCGCTGGAGTTTGAAAGGCGCCTCGAATTTGCCATGGAGGGCCATCGTTGGTTCGACCTGGTCCGCTGGGGGATTGCAGAGCCCACTTTAAATGCCTACCTGGCGGAAGAAAGTACCAAAAGGGATTTCCTAACCAATGCCCAATTCACGGCAGGCAGGGATGAGTACTATCCAATTCCGCAGCGCGAAATTGATTTTACTGGAGGCGTTTATGTTCAGAATCCCGGATATTAGATTTTAAGGTATTGAAAATAAATAGGTTAGTAGCGTAGCCTATTGGTTGCAAGTAGATTCAGTAATCTGAATTAGTTTGTTTGAGTTAGTTATGCTTTATCCCGCAGGGTTTTTTTATCTTGCGGGTAAAGTGTTTTAAAGCATTAATTCAACTATTAAATGAAAAAAGGATTTCTAATAGACATGGACGGTGTGATTTACAGCGGAGATACCATGATTGAAGGGGCCGACACTTTTATAGCATCCTTGCAAAAGGAAAAGATCCCCTTCCTGTTCATGACCAACAATTCCCAGAGGACCCCTTTGGATACTGTGAACAAGGTCGCCAAAATGGGGATCAAAATCAGGGAAGAGAATGTTTACACCAGTGCCATGGCCACCGCATGGTTCCTTTCCTTTATGAACCCGAAAGGCACGGCCTATGTACTCGGGGAAGGCGGCCTGATTACCAGCCTGCACCAGCAAGGCTATACGCTGGTGAACCAAAACCCGGATTTTGTAGTGGTTGGAGAGGGGAGGAATTTTACCCTTGAAATGGTAAATAATGCCGTAGATATGATCTTGTCTGGCTCCAAATTCATCGCCACCAACCTAGATCCCTCCCCTATGAAAAAGGGCTGGTCTAACCTCGGGATCAAGGCAGTAGTGGCCATGATAGAAGAAGCTACTGGAAAAAAGGCATTTTCAGTCGGGAAACCCAGCCCGGTTATGATGCGTTCGGCGCGGAAGACTCTGGGGCTGGAGGCCAGGGAGACCATCATAATCGGCGATACTATGGATACCGATATCCTTGGGGGTGTACAGCTGGGTTATACCACCATTTTAACCCTTTCCGGGGTTTCGAGGGAAAATGTTCTGGACGATTATGCGTTTAAACCGGATATGGTAATCAAATCGGTAGCGGAGCTAGACCTGAAAAAGGCCCTGGAAATGCAATAGGTTAGTTGGTTATCTGCGTCTTGTTTTTAGTAAGGATAGCCCCGATGATCTGATCGGCATGGATACGGGAGTTCTCGATAAACCACTTATGGGTTTCCATGCCACCGCAGATGACTCCTGCCAGATAGAGGCCTCCAATATTCGTTTCCATAGTCTCCGGGTTGTATTCAGGCAATCGCTTTTCATCCTGAGATAAACGAATCCCGAGGTTCTCAAGGAATTCAAAATTTGGCATATAACCCGTTAAGGCCAATACAAAGTCGTTTTCTATGGTTACTGTTCCGTCCGGCGTTTCGAGCAGCAGTTCGTTTTCGGTAATTTCCTTTACGCTGCTATTGTAATAGGCCTTGATACTGCCTTCTTCAATACGGTTGATGATATCTGGCCGGACCCAGTATTTAACACGTTCACCAATCTGCGTTCCGCGGATGATCATACTGACCTCTGCGCCTTTTCTCCAACACTCAAGGGCGGCATCCACGGCGGAATTGCTGGCGCCTATTACAGCAAGCTTCTGGCTTGCATAAAAATGAGGGTCTTTGTAGTAATGGGAAACCTTCTGCAGATCTTCACCGGGTACACCGATGCGGTTTGGCAGGTCGTAAAATCCGGTTGCGACGATTACATTAAAGGCGTTGTAAGTACGTTTCTCTGAGGTTACCTCAAATAATTCACCTTTTTTTTCAACCCCCGTAATCTTTTCAAATAACTGTATCTTAAGGTTGTTGGAAGTAACAATGCGGCGATAATATTCCAGGGCCTCGTTCCTCCTTGGTTTCGCTTCTTTGCTGATAAAGGGGATTCCGGCAATTTCCAGCCTTTCGGAAGAAGAAAAAAATTGCATATTCACCGGGTAATTGAAAAGTGAATTAACAATTGGCCCTTTCTCCGTAATAAGGTAACTGAGCCCTTTTTTCTTGGCTTCAAGGCCACAGGCAATGCCAATGGGCCCGCCTCCTATAATCAAAACATTGAGATCCCCCATTATCCTGCTACTTCCTTAAGGTTGGCAATGGTCGCCAGCGGGTCTTTGCTGTTAAATACAAAACTACCGGCGACCAGCACATCCGCACCGGCTTCTCCCAGGGCTTTTGCATTGGAAGCGGTTACCCCGCCGTCTATTTCAATCAGGCCATGAGCGCCATTTTTATCCATTAGTTTTCTAAGGTCCCTGATCTTATAGTAGGTATTTTCAATAAAAGATTGGCCACCATATCCCGGATTCACGCTCATTACCAAAACCAGGTCCACATCCTGGATGATATCCTTCAAAGCCATAATTGGGGTATGGGGGTTTAGGGCGACTCCGGCAAGCATTCCTTCTTTATGAATCGCCTGTATACTCCTGTGCAGATGGATACAGGCTTCATAGTGTACCGTTAGTGTATGGGCCCCCAACGCAGCAAAGGCACTGATATACCTGTCTGGATCGGTAATCATCAGGTGTACGTCAAGGGGTTTGGTGGCATATTTGGCGATGGCCTTCATTACCGGCATCCCATAAGAGATGTTCGGCACAAAAAGCCCATCCATGATATCGAGGTGATGCCAGTCGGCTTCGCTCTTATTTACCAGTTCCACATCCCGTTGCAGGTTGCCGAAGTCAGCAGCGAGGAGGGAGGGGGCGATCTTAATTTTTCCCATACAAGTAAAGGCGCTTTTTTTCACTACAAAGGTAAGTAAATGTGCCGGTTATTGCTGAATTGATTCCGCAGCAATAGGGCACTCCGGATGCACAGACGAAATGCCTGTTCCATACTATTCGAGGAGAGCGAGCATATTGTCAAGGTTTAAAGGCCTGGTATACATCTCCAGGCTGCCATCCGGTTTCCTTGGCCATTCTTCAATCGGCCGGTCCCAGTACAATTCTACCCCGTTGCCGTCCGGATCATCCAGGTAAAGGGCCTCCGACACCCCGTGGTCTGCAGCACCGGTTAAAGGGTACGGGGCATCCTGCAGCTTTTTATAAATGATGGACAGGTCCCGTCGTTCAGGATACAGTATGGCTGTATGGAATAATCCGACAGCCTGTTTGGGGGCGGGAGGCCGCCCTTTGCTGTACCATACATTAAGGGCGATATGGTGGTGATAGCCCCCGGCTGAAATAAAAGCAGCATCGGGGCCGTAACGGGTGGTAAGTTCGAATCCAAGAAGGCCGCAATAAAAATCCAGACTGCGCTCCAGGTCTGCTACCTTGAGATGCACATGACCAATTCTTGCGGCTGCAGGTATATGGTATTCCGAACTGTTTTTCATGGAAATACAAGGTACTAAAAATCAATATTATAAAGTGTGTATATTTGATTCAAGCAAAAAACATCCCATATGATAGCACGCAGATCATTTATTGAAAAAGCCGCGGTCCTGGGAGCTGGGTCGGCGCTCCTGGGAAGCACGGGCAAGGTCTTTGGGCAAGTGCCGAATACTTCTAAAAACAAAAGACATAACCCAATAGGGGTGTCAACTTATTCCTTTTGGCAGTTCAACGGGCCCAAAGAGGAAACACCTGTTGAGGGTTGCATAGAGAAGGCTGCGGCGATGGGATTCGACGGAATAGAATTATTGCTCGTGCAAATGACTTCAGAAGCTAACGGGTATTTACAGAAGTTAAAGAAGCAGGCTTACCATGCGGGTTTAGACCTGATGGGCTTCTCCACCCATCAGGGCTTTCTGAGCCCCGATATTGAGAATAGGAACGAGAATATCAGGAAAACCATGCACCAGATCGAACTGGCCTATGCCCTGGGTATCCCTGTAATGCGGTTGAATACAGGCAGGTGGGGTACTTCGGAATCTTTTGATGCCCTGATGACAAATAAGGGGATAGAACCGGCAATAGAAGGGTACACGGATGAAGATGGTTTTAAATGGGTTATCGATTCCATTGAACAGTGTCTTCCTCTGGCGGAGAATTGCGGGGTGGTGCTGGGGCTGGAAAATCACTGGGGCCTGGGCCGGACTGCCGCAGGTGTAAAACGCATAGTGGATTCCATAAACAGCCCCTGGTTACAGGTTACTATGGATACAGGAAATTTCCTGGACGACAGGGAGCGGCAATTGGAAATGCTTGCACCGCATACAGTACTGGTACAGGCAAAAACATATTTTGGCGGAGGTAAATGGTATACCCTGGATATAGACTACCCAGCAATAGGTGATTTGATGCGTAAACATCGGTACAAAGGCTATATTTCACTGGAGTTTGAAGGCATGGAAGCTCCGGAAACGGCAGTGCCGAAGAGCCTTGAGCTGTTGCGGGAGGCGTTTTACTATGAACTTTCCTGATTATGCCCGGCTGTCTTGAAAATAATCGCTTTAGAGGTATGAAGCCGCCGGGGGTTTTATTATTACGTGCAAAAAAGCTTATTGGCTGATAAAAAAGTCCATGTTTCCCTGAATTCAGGATATAAGAAACGGAATGGCATAAAAAAAACTCCGGTAATCAGCCGGAGTTTATTCATCAATCAAAAAACGAACAGTCATGATAAACTGTTGTTGCGTCTCCCAAAATACAATATTTATATTAATTATCCAATTTATGGAATATTTAACGGCATGTAGTTTTCACTGCCCGCGGCAACCACAGCTTTTATCCCAGATAGGTTTTTAAAATCTTGCTTCTGGATGTATGTTTAAGGCGCCTGATGGCCTTCTCTTTTATCTGCCGTACGCGTTCCCTGGTTAAATCGAAGGTCTCTCCTATTTCCTCCAGGGTCATGGAATGCTGACCTGCCAGGCCAAAATACAGCCGGATGACATCTGCCTCCCTCGGGGTAAGGGTTTCCAGTGCCCGTTCAATCTCGGTTCGCAGAGATTCATGCAGTAATTCCCTGTCTGGATTAGGTGATTCCCCACTGCGAAGCACGTCGTAGAGGTTGGAATCCTCACCATCTATTAGCGGGGCATCCATTGATACGTGCCGCCCTGAATTTTTCAGGGATTGTTTAACATCCTCCACGGTCATATCCAGTTCTTTTGCAATCTCCTCGGCGGAAGGTACGCGTTCATGCGCCTGTTCCAGGAAGGCAAAGGTTTTATTGATCTTATTGATGGAACCTATTTTGTTAAGCGGTAAACGAACTATTCGGGATTGCTCGGCCAGGGCCTGCAGGATCGACTGGCGAATCCACCAAACTGCATACGAAATAAATTTAAATCCACGGGTTTCGTCAAAACGTTGTGCGGCTTTGATGAGGCCCAGGTTTCCTTCATTAATCAGGTCAGGTAAGGTTAGGCCTTGATTCTGGTACTGTTTGGCAACAGAAACCACGAATCGGAGGTTGGCTTTGGTAAGCTTCTCAAGAGCAGCCTGGTCACCTGCCTTGATTCGCTGTGCCAGTTCCACTTCTTCTTCGGCCGTAATTAAATCAACCTTGCCAATTTCCTGCAGGTATTTGTCCAAAGATGCGGTTTCCCTGTTGGTTACCTGTTTTGTGATTTTTAATTGTCTCATCTACTTCTTTCTTTCTTTTTAATCCTTATAACAAGGACTGCATATACTTATACGTAAAAAATGGCCAAATGTTACAACTACATAACGAAAATTTAACATGTTCCCTGGTAAACATAAAAAACCCCCTGAATAAGGGGGTTTGATTTAATTATAAGGCCAAGGTTTAATCCCTGCGCTCTTTCTGTGGAAAGCGTTTTCTGTCGCCCCGGTCCCTGTCTCTTCCACGGTCATTGCCTCTGTCGCTCCTGGGTGGCCGCTCCTTGTAGCCTTCCGGCTTGGGTAAAAGGGCCTTCCTGGAAACCTTATCCTTGCGGGTCCTTGGGTCTACGCCTATATATTTAACGTCGAATACATCATTAAGGTTTACCACGTCTGTTACGTTTTCGGTACGCTCCCAGGCCAATTCGGAAACGTGTAACAACACTTCGTTCCCCGGGGCGTCCTTATATTCCACTACTGCTCCAAAATCAAGGATCTTGATCGCTTTTACCTCGTAAATGCTACCCACCTCTGGTTTGAACATCAGCGAGTCAATTTTTCTCAGAACGGCATCTATTCCTGCCTGGTCTGTACCGAGAATTTCAACGATCCCCTCCTCAGTAACAGGATCCTCATTGATCACTATAGTGGTTTTGGTTGTTTTCTGTAGTTCCTGAATAACCTTACCTCCAGGTCCTATCAGCGCGCCTATAAACTCGTTAGGGATAATAGTGGTTACCATCTTGGGTGCATGTGGCTTAACATCGGGCCTTGGGGCTTCGATGGCATCCGTGATGGTCTCCAGGATATGCAACCTTCCTGCCCGGGCTTGTTTTAAGGCCTTAACCAGGATCTCATAAGAGAGGCCCTTTACCTTGATGTCCATCTGGCAGGCGGTAATCCCGTCAGCTGTTCCCGTTACTTTGAAATCCATATCTCCCAGGTGGTCTTCATCTCCGAGGATATCGGATAAGACAGCATATTTTCCACTGTCGGCCTCTGAGATCAGCCCCATGGCGATCCCGGAAACTCCTTTTTTGAGTTGTATCCCTGCATCCATCAGTGCCATGGTCCCGGCACAAACCGTTGCCATAGACGATGAACCGTTGCTTTCCAGAACTTCAGAAACTATCCGCACCGTATAGGCGCAATCTTCAGGAATCATCCTCTTCAGAGCTCTCTGTGCCAGGTTTCCGTGGCCTATCTCCCGGCGGGAGGTTCCCCGGATCATCCTCGCTTCCCCTGTAGAGAAAGGTGGGAAATTATAATGCAGGTAAAAAGTTTCCTCCCCTTCAAAGGAGGGCATGTCTATTTGATTTGCTTCTCTGGATGTCCCCAGAGTGACGGTGGCCAGGGCCTGGGTTTCCCCCCTGGTAAAGAGTGCCGACCCATGTGTGGAAGGCAGGTAATCCACCTCGCACCAGATAGGTCGGATCTCATCGGTTTTTCTACCGTCTAATCGCATGCCTTCATTTAAGGTAAGGTCGCGCACGGCAGCCTTTTCGGCTTTATAATAATACTTGGAGATCAGGCTGCCCATAGATTCCAGTTCCTCTTCCGTAAATCCTGCCTTTATAAAGTCTTTTATTTCGGAAAAGGCGGCGCTGCGATCATGCTTGGCCGAAGCAGCTTTTGCAACTTCGTATACCTTGTTGTAGGCGAGGTCATGGATTTTTTTCTCCAGGGCCTCATCTTCAGCTTCCTGTTCGTATTCACGAACGGCCTTTTTACCTACCGCTTCGGCCAGGCGCACCTGGGCCGCACACTGTACCTTAATGGCCTCATGGGCAAATTTGATGGCTTCCACCATTTCTTCTTCGGAAATTTCACCCATTTCACCTTCTACCATCATTACAGAATCTTCTGATGCCCCGATTACCATATCGATGTCCGAATTAAGGAGTTGCGCCCGTGTAGGGTTAATGACAAATTTCCCATCCACACGGCCCACACGTACTTCAGAAATAGGGCATTCAAAAGGGAAATCCGAAAGCTGAATTGCCGCAGAAGCCGCCAGCCCAGCCATAGCATCGGGCATCACGTCTTCGTCATGCGACATAAGCTGTATCATAACCTGGGTTTCGGCATGGTAGTCTTTGGGAAAAAGTGGCCGCAGAACGCGGTCTACCAGTCGCATGGTTAGTATTTCCCCATCGCTGGGGCGTGCCTCCCTCTTGAAGAACCCTCCCGGATAACGTCCGGAAGCAGCGAATTTTTCACGGTAATCTACTGTAAGCGGAAGAAAATCCACATTACTCGCTTCATAATTGGAAACCACAGTGCAGAGCAGCATACATTTCCCGGATTGTACAACAACAGCACCATGTGCCTGTTTAGCCAATTTTCCGGTTTCGATAGAAATCGTCCTACCGTCCCCAAGGTCAATGACCTCTTTAAAAGTCTTTGGAATCATAATAATTTATTAGCACCCGGAAAGTGTTCCGGGCTTGTTAAACAAAGGTCTTCCGTCTTACCGGACGGACAGGGTTGTGTTGTTGTGTGTGTTCGACCAATGAAAAACCAGGTGTAGCTTTTTGTAATTGCCCTATGCATGGCACGGGGACTGGTAAAAATGTAAAAAGGGGAAGTACAACTTCCCCTTGATATATGTGTTATTTTCTGATATTCAACTCTTTAATGAGCTCTCTATATTTTTCTATATCCTTGCGCTTCAGATAATCGAGCAAGCTCCTGCGCTGCCCAACCAATTTTACCAGAGAGCGTTCGGTGTTGTAATCCTTCTGGTTGTTCTTCAGGTGCCCGGTTAGGTGGTTGATACGATGGGTAAACAGGGCAACCTGCCCCTCAGTAGATCCGGTGTTGATCTCAGATCCGCCGTACTGCTTGAATATTCCGGCTTTTACTTCTTTGGTTAAATACATTCCAATATTATTTTAAATGATTTTTATGTATCTGATTGATTTTCAATCAGGCCGCAAAGATAGGGATATTTTTAGAAAAGTATTGGATTGTGGTTATTTTTAATAGTGTACTTAGAACGCACAACCCTCCGGTAATGGGGGGGAAGATTCAAGGCTTAAAGCGAAGGTAGCATCGGCCGCAAACTCCGTGAATCCCTGCGTTATACTTCCCTTGAAAATATTAGAGCCATAACCAGCCTCATTCATGTGGCCCCGTATGATTACTACCTGATCCGATCTTATGGTAACCGGTCCTCCCGACCTTGTAAAAGGTTGTTCCTTTACATGGCTGTGTGCCAGGATCCGCCGGTAAAGGAGCGTGCCATTACCATCCACCACTTCCCACCAGTCTGCATACTGTTCGCAACCGGTATCATCACTTTTCAGGCCAACGTGGAAGAAGTATTCCCCGGCCTTTCCGTCAACCTGCACCCCGCTTACTTTTACATCCGGCTTATGTATCTCGATTTCTGTACTTTCTGGAATCAATACAGGGTCTATAGCCGTCATAAAAATACAGGAACCCAGCACCGGTAAGAATATAGTATTGGGTAACAGTGGTTTCATTTTGCAGCTATCAGGTTCTGATGGGGTTATTCTCTATAAGGTCTATATAGAGGTTGATCTTTTTCTTCAGCTCCTTACGGTTTACAATAAAATCCAGGAATCCGTGTTCCAGCACAAATTCGGCGGTCTGGAATCCTTCGGGAAGTTCTTTTCCGGTGGCCTCCTTTACCACACGGGGACCGGCAAAGCCTATGAGTGCCCCGGGCTCGGAAATGTTGATATCGCCCAACATTGCGTAGGAAGCTGTAGTGCCACCGGTTGTAGGATCAGTACAGAGGGAAATATAGGGCACCTTCGCTTCTGCGAGCTGTGCCAGTTTTGCCGCTGTTTTAGCAAGTTGCATAAGTGAAAGGGCTGCCTCCATCATCCGGGCTCCCCCGGATTTGGATATCATGACAAAGGGTGTTTTCTTTTTGATAGAATAGTCTATAGCCCTGGCGATCTTCTCCCCGACAACGCTGCCCATAGAGCCTCCTATAAAGCTGAAGTCCATACAGGCTACTACCAGGTCCTTCCCCATCGACTGCCCAACCGCTGTCCTTACAGCATCCTTTAACCCTGTCTTCGCCTGTGCTGCCTTTAACCGATCCGAATACTTTTTGGTATCCTCAAACTTCAATGGGTCTTTGGAAGTTAGCTTGGGATCGAGCTCTTTGAATTTATTGTTGTCGAATATTATTTCAAAATATTCCTTGCTGCCAATCCGCACGTGGTAATCGTCTTCCGGGCTTACGTAGAAGTTTCGAGCCAGTTCTTCCGACTCCACAATTTTACCGGTAGGCGATTTATACCACAGCCCCTTGGGCGTATCCTTCTTTTGTTCCGTCGCCGTCTGTATTCCTTTTTCTTTTCTCTTGAACCATGCCGTCATAGGGAATTTGTTTTGCGTTCTGGATAAACTAAAGGGTATTTACATTGTTCAGGTCTTCGAAAGCTTGCTTTAACCTGCTAACAAAGGTCTTTTCTCCTTCGCGGAGCCAAACGCGCGGGTCGTAATACTTCTTATTGGGTTTATCATCCCCATCGGGATTTCCGATCTGAGATTTCAGATAAGGCGCCTTTGCAGAGAAATAATCCCTTACCCCTTCAGTAAAGGCATATTGCAGGTCGGTATCTATATTCATTTTAATCACTCCGTATCCGATAGCTTCCCGGATTTCTTCAACCGAAGAACCTGAGCCGCCGTGGAAAACGAAATCAATATGATTGGTTCTGACTTTATATCGTTCAGTGACATAAGTTTGCGAGTTCAGGAGGATTTTTGGGGTAAGCTTTACATTCCCCGGCTTGTAAACCCCATGAACGTTTCCGAAGGCGGCGGCTATGGTAAATCGGGGACTGATTTTTGACAATTCCTCATAGGCATAGGCCACTTCCTCGGGTTGGGTATAAAGTTTGGAATCGTCAACATCGGTATTGTCTACCCCGTCTTCTTCACCTCCCGTTATTCCAAGTTCCACTTCCAGGGTCATGTTCATCTTGCTCATCCTGGCAAGGTATTCTTTACAGATCGCGATGTTTTCTTCAAGCGGCTCTTCCGAAAGGTCGATCATATGGGAACTAAAAAGCGACTTACCCGTGGTCTTGAAGTGGGTTTCGCTGGCATCAAGAAGTCCGTCTATCCAGGGTAGCAACTTTTTCGCGCAATGATCTGTATGCAGGATTACCGTGGCACCGTAGGCTTCAGCAAGTGTATGTATATGTTTTGCGCCGGCAACGGCCCCCAGGATAGCAGCTTTCTCGTTCTGGTTTGAAAGTCCTTTCCCGGCGTTGAACTGCGCCCCCCCGTTTGAAAATTGTATAATAACGGGGGCATTCAGGCTGGCAGCGGTCTCAAGCACTGCGTTTATTGTATCTGAGCCTATAACATTTACTGCAGGAAGTGCAAATTTCTTCTCTTTGGCATAGCGGAAGATCTCCTGCACCTGGTCTCCTGTTGCAACCCCCGGTTTTATTGAATGGGCCATGATTATTTATCTAATTGGTTAATATATGAATGGGGCAAAAGTAATAAAATAATTAGGTTCAAAACGGATAATTGATTCCTATTTGGAGTTCACCATTGGCAAAATTGTAGTCCCTGAACCATCTCCTGGAAGATTCTTCTGCAGGATTGTAGGTTTTAAAACCGTAATCGACCCTGAATACAAAATAGGTAAAATCGTAGCGAAGTCCAAATCCTGTTCCCAGGGCAATATCCTCAAGCGAACGCAATCCATTGAAAGTGGCATCCGGGTCGTCTACATTGTCCCAGGCATTCCAGATATTACCGGCATCGGCGAAAAGGGCACCTTTAATATCGCCGGCTATTGGAAAGCGGTATTCAAGGTTAAAAGCCAGTTTCAGGTTAGCTTCATTAAAGTCGTTGATGGCCCTGGTGCGGCCGGGTCCCAGGGAATAAGGGTTCCATGCACGGTTATCATTCGAGCCCCCCGCGAAATAACTTCTTACAAAAGGAATGCTCCTGGAGTTGCCATAAGGTACTGCGATCCCGAAAAATCCCCTGAAAGCCAACACCTTGGAATGCGATAGGGCCCAGTGTTTAATATAGTCGAATTCCGTTTTAACATATTGGGAATAGGGAACCCCGAATACCAGCTGTTGCCTGTCGTCATTCTTTTCAAATGGAATGATATTGGCAATGCCAGACAACAGGTTTCCGGCACTTTCCACTTTCAACCGGAATTGGTAAAAATCATTGTCTGTAAACCCCTTTTTGTTATTTTTGGTGAAAGTGTAATTGCTTGCAAAAATAAGGTTGTTCTCTGTTAGGCGCTGCCTTCTTTCTTCAATCCTGCTAACCTGGTTGAACTGTTCGGAATTTGACGGGACCTCCCCGTTTGTGATGGCGTTGATAAAGCCGTCTGTTCCGTCGGGGATGATCAGCCTGGCCGGATCTTCCGGATCGTTGGTTACTTCATAGAATTCCTCCAGTACTGCTTCATCTTCAAAATCATCCGCAATTTCGTCAAGTCTCCTGTAACTGCTGGAGTATACGTTAAAAAAACGGGATGGATTCACGTTCCTTACGAATTGAATATTAAGCAGTTCCAAACTGTTTCTGACAAAATCCGTTGGCGACCAGTTATAGCCGAAAACCGTATTCAAAGTTTGTTTATCCAGGCCGATATTCTGCTGGAAACTGGTCCCTGTAGAAATCCGTGTTTGCGGGAGCATATAATGTGGGATGATTCTTTTGGTATTCACCATGGGGAACCAGATTCTCGGAAAAATAAGGTTAATATCGCCACCAATTTCAGAGAAGAAATCCTCTGGCAGCGATTCATCACTAAGCAGGCCGAAAGTTCCCCTGGCTGATACGCTTAATGTTTCCGCACCCCCGAACACATTCCGTGTAATCAGGGAGGTACTAAAACCCACTCCAAGGCGCTGAATATTCGAATGGGTAATGTCAAAATCCATACCAAGGGAATATTTGGGACGGGGTGAAAGGTATATATTGGATATCAACTTTGTATTTGTACTGTCTTCAATAAATTCAATATTAGGATATTTGAAAGTATTAAGGTTGGTGATTTGCCGGTAGGTACGCAACCTGTCTATGTCTCTGTAAATACTGTCCTTTTGGAGAAATGTTGCATCTGCCAGGGCCTTGGGCTTGTAGCGCAGTTTGTCTTTGTAATAAATGGTATAATCCTCATAATCGATGGACTGCAACTGGTTGGGGTCGTGATCAAAGCTGTAATCGGCATAGATATTAACCTTTGAAAAGCGGTGTACCTTGTACTGCCCGTCGTTGTCCAGGGTATCTCCCCGGCGCCTGAGGTTCTGTATATTCAGTTCTACGCTCATGCTGGTATCCCTGCTGATTTCTATTGTATCCCGCAGGATGTCATAGGTGATAGAACTCTCCTGGAAGTTATAAATTCCGGAATTCCGGAAGAGGCCGGTAAGTCGTTCCCTTTCCAGGTTAAAATCAGTAAGGTCGAACTTTTTTCCTACCTGTACCAACGATCCGTCCTTATGCATATTATATATGGAATCAATCGCCGGGGAAACAATTTGCCGGGAAACCGAATCGATCGTATAAGGGCTGCCAAGATCTATGATATATTCCAGTTCGGCCCGCTGTTTTTTTCCGGTGGGGATGATTTCATAGGACGTACTGTTGTTAAAGTAACCCTTGCTGCCGTAATAGGCACTCATTCTTTGCAACGTCTTTCGGGTTTTACTGGTATCTATGGTCACCGGCGCCTCTCCGATATTCTTCAGCCATTCACTATAGCCCTTTACAAAGAAAGATTCCCCAAGCCGCTCCACCTGCTTCTGGGAAAGGAGCCGTGCAAGCCTCTCTTCTCTTTTGTCTTTGCGGTTGAGCCACGCCTGATATGAGGAATCAGGATTTTTCTTGGCCAGATTGTACAGGTTAAGCCGAAGGGGATAGCCAAGCAGGCTGTTGTTTGGTTCCTGTACAATAAGGCTTCTTATGTCTTCATTCACCACTTTCTCCCCGTCGGCAAGAATTGTGTTTTTGGTAAGTAATAATTCGTCTTCTTCTACCCTCTTAAGTGTATTGCAGGAAGTAAATGTGGCTGCAATTAAGAATAAACCTATTTTTGCATAGTTCATTTTAAAACACCAAAGGGTCTTCATAGACGCCAAAAATACATTATTTGAATGGTTGTTAAAAGTGAAATAAAGCATATAAGAAACCTGCAGCAAAAAAAGTACCGGACACAATCCGGGCTGTTCGTTGCCGAGGGAATAAAAATGGTTTCCGAGCTTTTAAATTCCCCTTACATCCCCTATAAAATATACAGTACAGACGCTTCGCTAATAAAGGAGCTGCAGCTAGAAAAGGCTATCGTTTCTCCTGCCGAACTGAAGCAATTAAGCAGCTTACAAAACCCAAATAAGATACTTGGGGTATTTTATATTCCAAAAATGAGCCCCCTTGATTTCAACGATTGGATCCTTGTACTGGATGCGGTTAACGACCCCGGCAACCTGGGTACCATCATCCGCCTCTGCGACTGGTTCGGGATCAGGCACCTGGCCTGCTCACCCGGTACGGTCGACTGCTATAATCCGAAGGTATTGCAGGCCACTATGGGAAGCATCGCCCGGGTGAATATCGTTTATCAAGAATTGGATCAATTGCTGCTTCGATCAACTGTGCCGGTATACGGAGCATTCATGGATGGCCTCCCGGTTTATGGGCAAATTCTCCCTAAGGCGGGCATGCTGGTCATGGGTAATGAGGCCCGGGGGATTAGCCCGGAAATATCGGAAAAAATTACTCACCGCATAGGCATCCCCCGATATGGCGATAAGAGTACGGAAAGCCTTAATGTGGCAATGGCCACTGCCATTCTGTTAAGTGAGATCCGCCGCCCTATTCAAACGTAAAATTCACGAAAATCCCCCTGGTCCTTAGGGCTTCAATATTCCCTGTCCATGGGCTGTTTGGGTCCGTATCGGGCACCAGCTCGTCAGTAAGGGCGAATACCCCCCGGATGGAAGGTGAGAATTTAAAGTATTCTGTGTAGAAATCAATTCCAAACCCAAGTTCATACCCATATACCCTCTGCTTCATACGGAAAGTACCGCTGCTGTTGTCATCAAGGCTCTTTTCATTGCTTCCGAGGTTTAAAGAGGCGTAAGGACCTCCTACAAGATAAGGTTTCCAGTTTCCGAGCCGCTTGGTACTTACTTTCAGAAGGAGAGGGAAGTTGATATAGGTTGATTTCAGTTCCCTGAGGGCATCGTTTTGTTCACTGAAACCCGGAAAACCAAGGGTGCGCTGAGAGTAAAACAACCCTGGTTCGAACCGGAGGTCGAGGAATTCATTGATACGCATTTCTCCTATAAGTCCAACATTAAAGCCAAGAGAGTTATCGACCAGGATATCGTTGCTGTTGTTCTCGTATTCAAACTTAAAATCGTACTGGTTAAACCCGAGGAAATACCCCCAGTTTAAACGGGCCTTATCTTCATTTTCAAGATTCAGGATAGGTTTTTCATTGAATTGGGCGATACCGGTTCGGATAGTCAGCAGGGAAACAAGAAAGAAAAAAAGGAGATTTCTCATAATTGCTTTGTAGCTACATAAATAGAAGCAACGCCAAGTGTTTGCGGCTTGTGTTCCATACCTATAAACCCGATTTTCTCCAAAATATTGTTGAATGCCTGTCCGTGGGGAAACGCAGCTGCGGATTCCGAAAGATAGCTATAGGCTGAACGGTCTTTGGAGAACAATTTTCCTATAAGCGGAAGCAGAAGGTGCGAATAAAGTTTGTAACCCTGACGGTATAACCAATTGGAAGGGACTGATGTTTCGAGGACCACCAGGGTCCCCCCGGGTTTCAGGACCCTCAATATTTCAGACAAGCCTTTATCCAGGTCCTCGAAATTTCTAACTCCAAATGCCACGGTGATTGCATCGAAACTGGCATCCCCGAAAGGCAGGGCCTCACTATCGCCTACCACCATGTCAATGCGCTCTGCAAGGCCTTTCTGCCTGACCTTTTTCTTTCCAATATTGAGCATTCCCTGGGAAATGTCGATGCCAACTATTCTGGAAGCCCCAGTGTTAGCCAGCTCAATGGCGAGATCTCCGGTGCCAGTGGCTATATCCAGGACAGAGGCGGGGGACTTCTCTTTCACTATATTCACAACTTTCCTGCGCCAGCGGACGTCCCTTCCCAGTGAGATAATACGGTTTAGCCCGTCATAATTCTCAGATATCTTATCGAACATCTGTGTAAGCTGTTCTTTTTTACCATGTTCGGAGTCTTTGTAAGGAGTAATTTTTTTGGGCATGCCACGGCAATTTTTGCCAAAGATACTACAATAGATGCAGCCATTACAGGGCAAAAGCAACGGGTGGCTGCCTGCAAATTGACGAGGTATTCTAAACACGAGAACCATAAATTTATGTAATTTTGTGCCCAAACATTCAGATAATGTGCCTGATAGGTATTCCGGCTTCTCAGGTTTCCCTTATGCCTAACCGGGATAGATGCTGAATAATTAGTTGGTTCATCCATGAAAATCATAATTGCAGGTGCAGGTGAGGTAGGATTTCATTTGGCAAAATTACTTTCCTATGAATCACAGGATATTACCCTGATAGATACGCAAAAGGAGCACCTGGCTTATGCCGATACCCACCTCGATATACGAGTACTCAGGGGGGATGCCACCTCAATTGCGGTACTGCGCGACGCCAAGGTTGAATCTTCCGATTTGGTCATTGGGGTAACTTCTTCTGAAACCACCAACATTACCCTGTGTATGCTGGCTAAACAAATGGGTTGCAAGCAAACTATTGCGCGTATCTCCAATGTAGAATTCATAGACCAGCGGGAAGTAATTAATTTTTCGGAACTTGGGATAGATGAACTGATTTCTCCGGAAGATCTGGCAGCAACGGAAATCCTGCTCTTATTGAACCAGTCTGCTTTTAATGATACCTACGAATTCGAGCAGGGCGCACTGATTATGGTAGGGGTATCTTTGCCCAGATCGGCCCCCTTCGTCGGAAAAATGGTAAAGGAAGTGGCCCAGATATTCCCCGAACTCCATTTTATGCCAATTGCTTTACAGCGGAAAGGTACACAGTTTACACTTATCCCCCGGGGGGATACTGTTTTTAAAGAGGAAGACCAGGTCTATTTTGTTACAGACAGAAAGGGGATGGATGAACTCTATAAGCTTTCAGGGAAAAAGAAGGAAGAAATCCGCAATGTTATGGTTCTCGGTGGAAGTAAGGTGGGGATTAACACAGCCAGGGAACTTTGTGCCAATAATTTCAATGTAAAACTGATAGAAAAGGTAAAGGAAAAGGCTTTCGAGATCGCAGACCGGCTGCCAAGCGTACTGGTAATAAATGGCGATGGAAGGAATGTTGAATTGCTTGAAGAAGAAAACCTTGAATCCATGGATGCCTTTATTGCCGTTACGGGGAACTCCGAAACCAACATTATGTCTTGCCTAGTGGCCAAATCCCGGAATATCAAAAAGACAATTGCCCTTGTTGAAAATATGGATTATTTCCAGGTGTCGCAATCAATTGGGATAGATACCCTTATAAATAAGAAACTGATGGCGGCCAACCATATTTTTCGTCATATCCGCAAGGGTGAGGTTGTTGCCCTTACAAGGCTCAATAACCTGAACGCCGAGATCCTTGAATTTATAGTTAAACCAACTTCGCAGTTAAGGGGAAAGATTATCCGGGAAATAGATTTCCCAAGGTCGGCCATTATTGGGGGAGTTGTACGCGACGGTAAAGGCATTATAGCACTTGGCCATTTCGAGATTAAAGCCGGTGACAGGGTAGTGGTATGCTGCCTCCCTCAGTCTATAGCACGGATAGAAAAGATGTTCATTTAATGGGCCTTAACTATAGAATTATTTTTCACATAATGGGCTTGCTGCTGCTTTGTAACGGCGGCTTTATGCTGCTTGCAGGAATTGTCAGCGGGATTTATGATGATGGGGCAACTCTTGATATTACCCTCGCGGCTATAGTAACCCTGCTGGTGGGTGTTCTGGCCATGTTCTATACCAAAGGACATAAAAAGGAAGTGAACAGGAGGGAGGGGTACATCATTGTCACCATGGGCTGGCTGATCATGTCGGTTTCAGGAGTGCTTCCCTACCTTTTTACCGCAGCTATCCCTGGGGTGACCGATGCATTTTTTGAAACTATTTCCGGATATACAACAACCGGTGCGTCCATCGTAAATGACATCGAATTGCTACCCGAGGGGATCTTGTTCTGGCGAAGCCTTACTCACTGGATAGGAGGCATGGGGATTATTGTCCTTGCCATTGCAATCCTTCCCCTGCTGGGCATTGGGGGGATGCAGCTGTTTACCGCGGAAGCCCCGGGGCTAAATACAGACAAACTCCACCCTCGCATTACAGACACGGCCAAAAGGCTTTGGCTTATTTATTTTGGATATACCATGGCCGAAACCTTGCTGCTAAGCCTTGCCGGAATGTCTTTCTTCGACGCCATTAACCATTCGCTGGCAACCCTTTCAACCGGCGGATTTTCCACAAAGAATGCCAGCCTGGCGTACTGGAATGATCAGCCGCTGATTCAATACATTGTGATCCTGTTTATGTTTCTGGCAGGTAGTAACTTCGTACTAAGTTATTTTGCCTTTAAAGGCAAACTTCAGCGGGTTTTAAAAAATGAGGAATTTAGGGTCTACACCATTTTCATCGGCACTATAACCCTGATTGTGGCACTAGTTATTTTTTTAAGCGGGAATGCCGGAGAAGTTGTTTTTGAAAATGAACTTTTTGGCGAAGCGGAAAGCGCTTTCCGCCATGGGCTCTTCCAGGTCGTCTCCGTGGTTACTACTACAGGTTTTGTGACTGCTGATTTTACCGGCTGGACTCCCTTTCTTACCGTGGTTTTTTTCGGGCTGATGTTTTCCGGAGGCTCAGCAGGGTCAACGGCCGGAGGGATTAAACTTATGCGGCATATAGTAATCATTAAAAACGGTTTGCTCGAATTCAAAAGGACCCTCCATCCAAATGCAGTAATCCCGGTACGCTATAATAATAAAACCGTTAGCGAGCATATTGTATATAATATTATCGGGTTTTTTGTCCTTTACATGTTATTGTTTATCCTGGGAGCGCTGGGGCTGGGCTTGCTGGGACTCGATTTTGAATCGGCTATCGGCGGGGCCGCTTCTTCCCTGGGGAATGTGGGTCCGGCATTCGGAACGCTGAACCCCATAAGTAATTTCAGCGCGCTGCCCGATCTGGGCAAATGGTGGTGTGGTTTTTTAATGCTCGCAGGCAGGCTGGAACTATTTACAGTCCTTATACTTTTAACCCCTTATTTCTGGAACAGGTCCTGACCAGTTGTGCCGAAAAGTAAAAGACCACTGGCCTGCCGGACAATGGTCATTTTCATAATACTATTAAGCCGGTTTCCCATTAAACTACTGCCTTAATCCTGGCAACGGCTTCACGGATCTCCTTCTCAGACGCGGCATAGGAAATTCTTATACAATTCGGACCGCCGAAAGCTTCCCCGGTTACGGTTGCAACATTCGCATGTTCCAGCAGGTAAATGGCAAAATCGGAAGCGTTGGAGATAGTGGTGCCATTCAGCTTGCGGCCAAAGAAGGCCGAAATATCAGGGAATACATAGAAGGCACCCTCAGGTACATTCAGGTTAAATCCTTCCACCTCCCCGAGTAGGGAAAGGATCAGGTCTCGCCTCCTGCTAAACTCTTCAATCATATATTTAATACTGCTTACCGGCGCGTCAAGGGCTGCAATGGTGGCCCTTTGGGCAATGGTGTTTGCCCCGCTCGTTATTTGCCCCTGGAATTTGGTGCAGGCCCTGGCAATCCATTACGGGCCACCTATGTACCCAATCCTCCAACCGGTCATGGCGAAGGCCTTAGATACCCCGTTAACAGTGATAGTACGGTCGTACATTCCGGCGATTCCGGCCATGCTAACGTGGCCCCCAATGAAATTAATATGTTCGTAAATCTCGTCGGAAACTACCAGAATGTCCGGGTATTTGTGTAGGACATCGGCCAGGGCCTGAAGTTCCTCTCTGCTATAAACCGAGCCACTTGGATTACAAGGCGAACTGTACCACAACATTTTGGTTTTTGGGGTGATAGCCCTCTCAAGCTGTTCGGGGGTCATTTTAAAATCCGAACCTATACCGGTATAGACTTCAACCGGAACACCTTCGGCAAGTTTTACAATATCACTGTAACTAACCCAATAGGGGGCAGGTAGGATCACTTCGTCTCCTTTATTCAGGACCACCATTGCAATATTGGCGAGGGATTGTTTTGCCCCGGTAGACACCACAATCTGATTGAGGCCATACTCCAGTTGGTTGTCTCTTTTAAACTTTTTCGCAATAGCCTGCTTAAGCTCAACATAGCCATCAACCGCAGAGTAGCTGCTATAGTTCTCATCAATGGCTTGTTTGGCAGCTTGTTTGATAAAATCGGGGATGTCGAAATCAGGTTCCCCGAGGCTGAGGCCGATAATATCTTTACCCTGTGCACGCAGTTCCCTGGCTTTAGCGGCCATTGCCAGGGTGGCTGAAGTTGCCATATTGGTAATTCTTTCAGACAGCATATTCTTAATTTCCACCATAAGTGTTATTGGTATTGAAGGGCAGGGTTCTTACCCAGTTCCTTTAAATGTTTAAAGTGCGAAATTATGGCTTTTCTTGTAGTTTTATATTCGTTGTAGGGCAAATTAAATTCATGTGCCGTCTGTTTCACAATTTTGGAAATTTTTGTGTAATGTATATGGCTGATGTTGGGGAATATATGGTGTTCTACCTGGTGGTTTAACCCTCCGGTATACCAGTTGACTATTTTGTTCCGGGTGCCAAAGTTAACGGTGGTTGCCAACTGGTGGATCGCCCAGCTGTTTTTCATGGTACCATCAGTTTCCGGCAGTGGCGTTTCTGCTTCATCAACAACATGGGCCAACTGAAAAACGACACTCAGAATAACCCCTGCCACATAATGCATAAGGAAAAACCCGAGCAGAATTTTCCACCAGGCAATATCGAGGAAAATCATGGGGATTACTATCCAGATGGTGATGTAGATGAGCTTGGTAATAACCAGCAGACTCCAGTTGATAATTGGGTTGGGAAAATTACCATAGGACAATTTCCGCCGTGTATAACGGTACATTTGAATAAAATCTGTTGTTATTGCCCAATTGAAGGTTAGAAGGCCGTAAAGGAATATGGAGTAGTAATGCTGAAAGCGGTGGAACCTGTGCCATTTGGCGTGCTCCGAAAAGCGCAGTACCCGCCCTGCTTCCAGATCTTCATCATGATTATGGATATTGGTGTAGGTATGGTGCAAAACATTGTGTTGCACCTGCCAGTTATATACATTGCCTGCAAGGATATAAATACTGCCTCCCATTAATTTATTCACCCATTTCTTTGTAGAATAGGAGCCATGATTACCATCGTGCATCACATTCATGCCAACGCCTGCCATCCCGACACCCATAACCAGGGTCAGTAAGAGGTTGGCCCAGTTTGGAAGGTTTAATGTTAAAATAAGAAAGTAAGGGGTTAGGAAAAGGGTAAACATTACGGCTGTTTTCAGATGTAAACGCCAGTTTCCTGTTTTCTTCAATTCATTTTCCTTAAAATAATCATTAACTCTTTTGTTGAGAGTCTTGAAAAACTGTGCGGAATCTTTTCGTGAAAATCTTATTGCTGCTCTGTTCATAGTCTTGCAAATAGGTAGGCGGGGGCTACAATCAATATAACGTTTTTTTGAAGCATTTAATACCGGGCTCCTAAAGTATTACATTTGCCCGAAATACAAAGGTACGCATGCCGGCGGATATAGTTTTTAAATATTTTCACAACTTTTCGGATGAACAGCAGCAGCAGTTCAACAATCTGGAGCACTTATACCAGGAATGGAACAAAAAAATTAATCTGGTATCGCGCAGGGATATAGATGAACTTTATCTCCGTCATGTTCTGCATTCTCTTGCAATTGCCCGAGTAATCTCCTTTCTTCCGGGAGCAGAGGTGCTCGATGTGGGCACCGGCGGTGGTTTTCCGGGCATTCCGCTGGCCATAGCTTTTCCTCAAACCAAGTTTACCCTGGTTGACGCTATTGGTAAAAAGATTAAGGTTGTCCAGGAGGTGGTGGAGGGGCTGGGCCTAAAAAATGTCAATGCGCATCATACCCGGGTGGAAGAACTCAATGGGGAATTCGATTTTATTGTCAGCCGCGCTGTGGCCGCCATGCCCACCTTTGTACACTGGGTGCGTGGAAAAATTAAGAAAAAATCCGGACACCCATTAAAAAATGGAATTCTGTACCTTAAAGGTGGGGATTTGGCGGAAGAATTAAAAGACTTTAAAACGGTTCAGATATTCGACCTGAAGCAATACTTTGAAGAAGATTTTTTTGAAAGCAAGAAACTGGTATACCTGCCTCTAAAATACCGGCCTTGAACTATATGGCATAAATACCATAAAAAGCCCTCCTGTATCTTCTGGCATATGCATGCAAATAAGCCCATACCCGGTTATAAACCGATTGCATCGTGACAGGATTTTTCCCGTGTTTTTGATTGCTGTTCATGGGTGAGATTATTTAAAGTGTATTAATGATTTAGTTACGTTTAATTTACAATTAATTAACGTTAAAACCTCTAAAATAGTATTAAAGTTTATATAATATAGTTTAGAAAGGTTGCTGCCTGATCCCGGAAGCATATACGCATTTCACCGGAGAGGCCTTGTAAATGGTAGAATTTAAAAGTGAACTAGCCTATTTTTTATCCTAAAAAAGGGTACCTGTAGTCTTCCGGGCTCACAAATGTTTCCTTTATAAGTCTTGGCGACACCCAACGCAGCAGGTTCTGCATGGATCCGGCCTTGTCATTGGTACCGGAAGCCCGCGCCCCCCCAAATGGCTGCTGTCCAACCACCGCGCCGGTTGGCTTGTCATTGATGTAGAAATTACCGGCACTGTTTTCAAGAACCCTGCTGGCATGTTCAATAGCATATCGGTCCGTGCCCATTACCGCTCCGGTAAGAGCATATTCGGATGTGCTGTCTACCAGGGTGAGTGTTTGGTCCCAGTCTTTATCCTTATAAATATATACTGTTACTACAGGGCCGAATAATTCGGTTTCCATGGTAGGGTAGTGGGGGTCCGTTGTAAGGATGACCGTAGGTTCTATGAAATATCCTTTGGACTTGTCATAATTCCCGCCTGCAATTATCTCGGCGTTGCTGTCTTCTTTTGCCTTGTCGATATAGGATGCGAGCTTATCGAAAGCCGCCTCATGTATTACTGCGGTTATAAAATTTTCCATATCCTCCGGTGATCCGGGGGCTTTAAAGGAATCCAAATCTTTCTTTACCAGTTTCAGGATGTCATCTGCTGAAGATTCTGGAAGGTATACCCTTGATGCCGCCGAACATTTCTGACCCTGAAACTCAAATGCGCCCCGGGTAATGGCGGTGGCTACCTGCTGTGCCCGTGCTGTCGGGTGTGCCAAAATAAAGTCCTTTCCTCCGGTTTCTCCAACGATCCTTGGATATGATTTGTAACGTTCTATGTTATTGCCGATTTTTTTCCAAAGCGACCTGAACACGGCCGTGGATCCTGTATAATGAATCCCCGCAAAATCAGGGCTGGAGAGCAAGGTTTCAGTTATCATTACCGGATCCCCGTGTATGAGATTGATGACTCCCTGAGGTAGCCCTGCTTCCCGTAGCACATCCATAATTACCTTGGCAGAAAACACCTGGTGGTCACTGGGTTTCCAGATTACTACATTGCCCATCATGGCAGCACTTGTAGGCAGGTTGCCCGCAATCGCCGTAAAGTTGAATGGGGTAATTGCGTAAACAAAACCTTCAAGCGGGCGGTATTCTACCCGGTTCCAGTTGCCTTCATCGGATTCTGGCTGATCGTTGTATATCTGCGCCATGTATTCTGCATTAAAACGCAGGAAGTCTATAAGCTCACAGGCCGCGTCAATCTCGGCCTGGTGGATGTTTTTTGACTGCGCCAACATGGTGGCCGCATTTATTTTGGCCCTGTATGGCCCGGCGAGCAGGGCGGCTGCTTTTAGAAAGATCGAAGCCCGGTGTTCCCACCCCATGGCCGCCCAGGCGTTTCTGGCCCCGAGCGCAGATTCCATAGCCTGTTCGACATGATTTTGTGAAGCCTTGTGGTATTGTCCCACTTGTCGTTTGTGGTCGTGCGGCGGTGCAATGGAGGCGGTTTTACCGGTCCTGACTTCTTCTCCTCCGATATACATGGGAATATCTTCTTTCCCGTTAAGGTAATCCCGGTATTGCCGAAGAACCTGCTCCCTTTCGGGGCTGCCGGGTTCATAGGTCTTTACCGGTTCGTTAACTGCAACAGGGACATGAAAAAAGCCTTTACCCATGATCGTTTGTTAGGTTAAAAAATCCTGTCAAAGGTACTAAAACCATATCCGAAACGAAAAATAAAAGGAGGTAAAAGCCCTTACTAATTCAGGGCGAAAGGAGCACTGAATTTAAAAGTCGGGACAAAGACCCTGAACTTTTCGGTGGTGGTAAAATTCACCATATTATAATGTCCGCGCATGGCACCAATAGGAGAGGCCAGTAAACACCCGGAACTGTAGGTATGCGCTTCGCCGGGTTTTATAACCGGCTTTTTGCCTATAACCCCTTCCCCGTCGAGCACCTCGAAGTCGTTCAGGGAATCGAAGATCTCCCAGTGCCTGGATGTAAGCTGTACGGAGTCCTTGCTCTGGTTCTCAATGGTTATCGTGTAGCCAAAGGCAAAATGCATTTTATAGTTCTTGAAGAACGTGCCTTCAAAACTGGTAGTCACCGATATCTTAATTCCTTTGGTAACCTGTGTGATCATACTTTATTACTAAAAGGTAAAGGCACTTCCCAGGATAAATAATAATAATCCTATGCCCGCTAAAATAAAAAATATCATATTCAGAAACAGGTACTTTATGATAGTCTTGAACCGCCCCTGCCCGTAAAAATTACGCATTGCCTTATAAAGGTAAAGCGCAAATACCGTTAAAGCAAGCCAGGCGGTGGAAATGTTAAAAATTGAATCTATCAAAAAGCTAATAATGAGCAAGATAAATAATAGCGTCTGATTATGAAAACTAAAGATCAGATTATCGGTGTAGGTGTATTTTTTTCTGATGTACACCAACACAATGAACATTGCGAAGATCGGAAGAAAGAAAAAGGTAGCAAATGGGAGCCTTGAAATAAGGGCGTTCACAAAAGAGCCCGGTTGCCTTATCACTTTCAATGTACTGCCCGCCAGACTGAAGGATAACTTGTTCTCCGTATTGTTTGGAATCCCGTACTTGTTAACAGCCTCCTGGAAACTATAAATGGAATCCCGGGCCAACAGCGTGCCGAAAAACTCCTGTTTCTTTGATATCCTTCCGAAAAAACTTGTGGCATTAATGGTTCCGAAATAACTGCCCGGATCCTTTGCAATCAGGGAATCCCTTCGGCTGCGATACTCTGTTATCGTTCCGCCCAAATCTACTGAATCCAGAATTTTAAGCGCTTCCTCCTGCGCCGGGTTAGCTTTCTCGAAAGCCATGTTAAATGCTTCGCCCGGGTTGAAGACAATGCCATCATTCCTGTTGCCATATCTGTCCATTTCACTGAACCCCCCGCTAATTCCAAGCATCAGAAAATAGATGATTGCCAGGCTAAGCATAAAACGGAAGGGGTTGGTGTAATGCATCCGCCTCCCTGCAATATATTCTTTTGTAATACGCCCCGGGTGGAGAATCATGGCGGAAAGCGTCCGGAAAAGCCTGGAATCATAAGCGATGACATTGGAAAAAAATTCATCGGCAAAATCCCTTAATGTCACCTTTTTGGTGCTGTTTATCTGGGAACAACTGGGGCAGTACCGATCGCTGATATCAAGGGGGTGCTGACAGTTAAGGCATACGGTGCCCCTGTATTTAAGTTGGAACCTACCCCGGTTATGGTTGGTTGTTTTGGAGCTCATCTTACAATTGGCTGATAATGGTTTTGGAAGGATTCTGAGCGCTGAAGGTAAAGATACGCTAATTGGTGATATTTCTGGAATTGGCAGAACCTATCCCAATGATGCTGTCATAAATATCCCCGAAATTTCGATAGTATACCAGGATCAGGTACAGATTTTCCGTAAAATGGAAATTGCCACAGATGCCGTTCATGTCTGTGGAACCGTCGCTAGCGCGCTGTACGTATTTATAATTATAAAATCCCTGTTTAATCCTGATCACGGCTTCCATATTGCCGTTTTCTTCGTTATACTTCATCAGGTTGCCTTCTTCCAGGGCATAATTATTAAACTTCCCGAAGACATACACATCGTCCAATTGAAGTCGGGCCGTATAGGGAAGACTGAAGTGTACATCGGTGTATTCTGCTTCCCTTGAATTATTTTCCCCCTGCAGGGTCCTGATAACGAAATCACCGTTTATATCGGGAAAATAGGTGTATGGGTCTTCAAACCTGTACCTGTCTGTGAAAAGGTAGTGATGGTAAACATCCCGGAATTCGATATGTGAAATAGCCGCGCTCGGGGCCCTCAGGTCCTTGGTATCAAAGTTCAGGTATTCGTTTCCCCCCGGAAAACTGGTCTCCTGGTCATACCTGTAAACCAGTTCATTGCCCAGGGTATATTGGGGTGTAATGTTATAAAGCGCCGATGGCCAATGGTAGTTCTGCAGGATAACTACCTTTACTTCCTGCTTTGGGTTAACCAGCCTTACATCGGTGGCGTTTATCGAAAATTGTACCACCTGGCGTTCATTCAGGAATTCGAAGTCCCTTGACCTTTTTACAGTAGCCCCAACCTGAACCTGGTTCTGGTAAACAATAAACCTTCTGGAGAACTGAAGATCGTTATAGGCATTGTAAACCTCTATCAGGTAGTTACCGCTAACCCGAAGGCGAACATTATTGTTGGGGATGGTGAGCCTGTAATTGGAATAGGGCTGCAGCGTATTATAGCTATTTTCATAATCAATAATCCGCTGGTTGTCTACTCCGTTGAGGAATTGCGATTTCAGGAGGCTCGAAACCGTCCAGTCATAATCGCAGTGCACGATCTTATAATAATAATCCTGTTCATTGGCAAGCAGGTCGTCGAATTCAAGATAAAGGGGCTCGCCCAGTTGTATAACAGGGAACTGGTCTTCTGTAGGCCCCTTGAAGATTATGGATCTGATATTGTCCGGGGCCGGGATCTCTTCCTGGACCTGACCCATGACGGGAATTGTACATAGAAAGAAAAGGATTTGTTTAAGATTCAGGGGCATTTACAAGCTGATTTTCAGGCAAAGGTAAACAAAAAGCAAACCGTGCCATTCCATACCCGTTCAAAGCCCAATTTTATGGTTAATAATTATGAAAACTTTCTTTTAAGTACTATTTTTGGGGCTTGAAATGATAACCTAAGGTTTCCATTATATGTCTAAAGACATTCGAATTAAAAAAGGTCTGAATATTAACCTTGTAGGTGCCGCTGAACAAACCACTTCCAAAGCCGTTTTAAGCAATGTTTACTCCATAAATCTTCAGGATTTTCACGGAATGACCCCGAAGATGGTCGTCAAGGAAGGTGCCGAGGTAAAGGCAGGGGAGCCGCTTTTCTACAACAAGAGCCATCAGACAATGCTTTTTGTTTCTCCTGTCAGTGGAGAACTTGTTGAGGTTGTGAGGGGCGCCAGAAGGAGAATCCTAAGCATTAAGATCCTGGCCGATAAATCACAGCTTCAGCTGGAGCACAAACCGATCAGCCCGGAACAGGCATCAGGCGAAGAAATCAGAGCATTCCTTCTGAAAACCGGATGCTGGCCCTTTATTAAACAACGGCCTTATGACCTGATCGCCAACCCGCTTACCACCCCCAAGGCAATTTTTATCTCAGCATATGTGACAGCGCCGTTGGCTGCCGATCCGGATTACGTGCTGGCCGGGAAGGAAGCCGAACTGCAGGCGGCAATAACAGCGCTTGGGAAACTGACCCCGGGGAAGGTACATGTCTCTGTAGGTAAAAAAAGCAATTCCCCCCTGGCGGGACTAAAAGGTATAACCCTGCATCATTTCAGCGGGCCGCACCCTGCAGGCCTGGTAGGAACCCAGATCAATAAGATCGACCCCATTAACAAAGGGGAACTTGTATGGACTATCCAGCCCCAAGACCTTGTTATTATAGGCGAGGCTCTGCTAAAAGGGATTTTCAATCCCCAAAGGACCATAGCCCTGGTGGGGTCTTGTGTTAAGTCGCCCAAATATTATACCAGCCGCATAGGTGCTGAAATTGCCACTTTCCTGTATGCAAGCGGGGTGAAAATCGAGAATTTCAGGGTGATCAACGGTGATGTTCTCACGGGCCGGAAAACGAAGCCGGACGGATATCTTGGCTTCTACAACAATACCGTAAGCGTTATCCCGGAAGGAGATGATTATGAATTCTTCGGATGGAACAAACCTGTTTTCAATAAGATTTCGACCACTCGTGCACTGACATTTTCCTGGCTGCTACCCAACAAAAAATACGATCTGAACACCAATACAAACGGGGAACACCGGGCATTTGTGGTCACCGGCCTGTATGAAAAGGTATTCCCGATGGATATTTACCCGCTTCAGCTGTTGAAAGCCTGTATGGTACAGGATCTCGACGAGATGGAACAACTTGGGCTTTATGAGGTGATCCCGGAAGATTTTTCACTCACCGAATTTATTTGCATCTCTAAACAGCCCCATCAAAAAATCATCAGGGAAGGCCTGGATTTACTGTACAAAGAAATAGGATAATAGGATGAGAGATAAAAGACTTACGTTTAAGAAACGGTTGCATATCCTGAAGCATCACTACAGGGGCAAGAAACTGGCACCCGCCTTTAATGCCCTGCATACCTTCTTATATACGCCCAACGAAACGACTCACTCCGGATCGCACATACGCGGGGCAGACGACCTTAAGCGTACGATGAACACTGTGATCATGGCATTGATTCCCGTGTTACTTTTCTCCATGTTCAACACCGGGTACCAGCATTATGCCGCGATTGATGCCGCCAAAGGAACACCACGTGAACTTTCATTATGGGTTAATTTCTTAAACTGGGAAAATTTTTTAATCGGGATAACCGAAGTGCTGCCACTGGTAATAGTATCATATGGCGTCGGCCTGCTGATTGAATTCATTTTTGCCGTTATCAAAGGCCACGAAGTGGAAGAGGGTTACCTGGTAACGGGCATGCTTGTTCCTCTGATCGTGCCTATAGACACTCCGCTTTGGATGCTTGCGGTGGCTGTAGCCTTTGGCGTTGTAATAGGGAAAGAAGTCTTTGGTGGTACAGGGATGAATATTCTGAACCCTGCGCTTACCATCCGGGCCTTCCTCTTTTTCGCATATCCGACATGGATGAGTGGCGACAAGGTATGGGTGCACGAGGGTGTTGAGCGGGCAGGGACTACAGACGCAATTTCAGGGGAGACCATCCTGGGATATCTTGCCCAGAACAATCCCGCAGGTTATGATTACAGTGTTTCAGATATGTTTTTCGGGTTTATCCCGGGTTCTGTGGGAGAGACTTCCACCTTTCTGATCCTTTTAGGCGGCCTTTTCCTTATTTTCAGCAAAATTGCCAGCTGGAGGATAATGGTGAGCGCTGTTATCGGGGCTCTTGCCATGGGTTTAATATTCAACGGCGTGGTATATTCGGGCTGGATTACCGATACCAGCAAATTTTACGGGTTAATGAATTTTGAGTTCTGGCAACACCTCATTGTAGGAGGGTTGGCATTTGGTATAGTTTATATGGCCACCGATCCGGTTACAGGATCACAAACCAATCGTGGTAAATGGTTTTATGGCTTCTTCATTGGTTTTATTTCTGTGATGATCCGTGTATTCAATCCCGCTTACCCCGAAGGGGTTTTCCTGGCCATCCTCCTGATGAATGTATTTGCCCCAACAATAGACCACTATGTGGTGAGAGGCAATATCAGAAGACGAATGAAACGATTTAAATCAGCTACCATCCTGCCACAAGCATCGGATGAACATAGCGAGAAACTTAAAGTTGAAACCATATAATTATGGCAATTAATAAGGAAAAGAATACCTATACGGTCATTTTTGCCGCAGTCATGGTAGTTGTTGTGGGGAGCATTCTGGCTTACCTGGCGTCTGCTCTCAGGGGTCGGATACAGGAAAATGAACGATTTGAAAAACAACAGAATATCCTGTATGCCATGGGAATTAACCAGAACGATGGACCGGGTGCGGTGAGTTTTATCCCAACCGACAGGGTAGAGGCGGAGTTCTCCAACTATATTAAGGAACAGCTTGTCATAGAAGGCGATAACATTACCCAGGATGAAGACGCATATCTGATTGATATGAAAAAACAACTCGACGTCATAAAAAATGGAGGCACACCAAGATTACCCCTATTTATAGGGGAAAAGGAAGGGAAGCGGTATTATATTGTCCCAATGTATGGAAAAGGACTTTGGGATGCTATCTGGGGCTTTATAGCCCTTGATGAGAACATGGTAGTACAGGGCGTTTATTTTGATCACAAGGCGGAAACCCCCGGCCTGGGTGCCAATATAAAGGCACGTTACTTTATGGATGACTTTACCGGGGAAACAATTATGGATGGAACCCGTTACGCAGGTATCACAGTCGCAAAAGGCAATAACGACCCGATCAACGAAGACAAGGAAGACCGTCAGGTAGATGCCCTGGCCGGTGCCACAATTACCGGGAACGGGGTGAGTGCGATGATCAGGAATACAATCAACCTGTACAGGGATTATTTGGAAACAATAAGAAATAAAGGATAATATGGCCCTACTTTCAAAGAAAGACAGCAACCTGATTCTCGACCCACTGGCCGACAACAACCCCATCACCATACAGGTGCTCGGAATTTGTTCGGCCCTGGCGATCACGGCAGAGCTTAACGCTTCCATAGTGATGGCCCTTTCCGTAATCTTTGTCCTTGGATTGGGAAACGTGGTGATATCCCTGATGAGGGGGATTATACCTTCCAAAATCAGGATTATTGTTCAGCTGGTGGTGGTAGCCACTCTGGTAATAATTGTAGACCAGGTCCTCAAGGCATTTGCATATGAGTTGAGTAAGACCCTGGCAGTTTTCGTGGGCCTGATTATTACCAACTGTATAATTATGGGACGTTTCGAAGCATTCGCCCTTGGAAACGGGCCCTGGCGTGCATTTCTCGACGGAATTGGCAATGCTGCGGGCTATGGCCTGATTCTGGTGATTGTAGGTTTTTTCAGGGAGTTAATGGGATCCGGTACGCTACTGGGTTTCCCTGTCCTGGGCGATCCAATAACAAAAACCGGACTCTATTCTATCGGATACGAGAATAACGGATTTATGTTGTTGTCTCCGATGGCCCTGATTGTTGTGGGAATCATTATCTGGATACAACGTTCGAGGAACCGTACATTGATCGAAGAAAACTAAATGAAGACCTTTAAAGGAAAGATATGTTAGAGCATGTAGAGTTGTTTTTTAAGTCCATATTCATAGATAATATGGTATTTGCCACCTTCCTCGGAATGTGTTCCTACCTCGCGGTTTCCAAAAAGGTAACCACGGCCGTTGGCCTTGGTGCCGCGGTGATATTTGTTCTGGCGGTAACGGTTCCGCTTAACTGGTTGCTAGACCAGTACCTTCTGCAGGAAGGTGCGCTTTCATGGCTGGGACCTGAATTTGCAGAGTACAACCTTAGTTTCCTGTCTTTTATTCTTTTTATAGCAACCATTGCCACCATGGTACAGTTGGTGGAGATAGTGGTTGAAAAATTTTCGCCCGGCCTGTATAATTCCCTGGGAATATTTTTACCACTTATCGCCGTAAACTGTGCCATCCTAGGAGGTTCGTTGTTTATGCAGGCCCGCGAGATCCCTTCCCTTGGCCTTGCTTTCAATTATGGCGTAAGTTCGGGGATCGGATGGTTCCTTGCCATTCTGACCATAGCGGCAATCCGTGAGAAAATACGATACTCCAATGTACCACCACCATTAAGAGGCCTTGGGATTACCTTTATTATAACCGGCCTGATGGCCATTGGGTTTATGAGCTTCGGCGGGATGCTTACCGGAGGCGATGAAGAGGCAGCCTCCCCTGCTCCCCAGGTTACCCAGGATCAGGAAAAGGATGAAATTAATACCAAAGATGAGGCAGATGGGCAAACCGTTTCCTTCAATCAAGCCATAAAAGAATAAGCATGATATTAGCAACAAGTACCCTTGGGACCATCCTGATTACTGTGGTAGCCTTTATGATCCTTTTATTGCTCCTGGTAACGCTTTTATTGTTTACCAAGGAAAAGCTTTCTCCTTCGGGACCGGTAACCATTACCATTAATGGGGAAAAAAAGCTTCAGGTTGCATCAGGAAGCTCGCTGTTGTCTACCCTTGGGGATAAAAAGATTTTTCTTCCTTCGGCCTGCGGTGGTGGTGGTACCTGCATTCAATGCGAATGCCACGTTCTTGATGGGGGGGGCGAGGCCCTTCCCACAGAAACACCCCATTTTTCTAAAAAAGAGCTGAGAGAAGGTGCCCGGCTTGCCTGCCAGGTTAAGGTGAAGCAGGATATGGAGATCACCATTCCTGAAGAGGTCTTCGGGATCAAGAAGTGGGATGCTACAGTAGTGAGAAACTTTAACGTGGCATCCTTTATCAAGGAATTTGTCGTGGAAATCCCTGAAGATATGAATTATAAGGCCGGGGGATATATTCAGATCGAAATCCCGCCCTGCGAGATAAAGTACCAGGATATCGATATTACGGCTCACCCAGAGGAGCATGAAACCCCCGATAAGTTTCAGGCCGAATGGGATAAATTCAACTTATGGCCCCTGGTGATGAAAAATGTCGAAACTGTAGAGAGGGCGTATTCCATGGCTTCCTATCCGGCGGAGGGCAGAGAGATTATGCTCAATGTCAGGATCGCCACCCCGCCATGGGACCGTTCAAAGAATGGATGGATGGAAGTAAACCCGGGCATAGCATCCTCTTTTATTTTTGCCCAGAAACCCGGCGATAAAGTGATAATTTCGGGGCCTTACGGAGAATTCTTTATAAATGAATCCGATTCTGAAATGCTATATGTAGGCGGCGGTGCCGGAATGGCCCCCATGCGCTCGCACCTGTACCATCTTTTCAGGACTCTTAAAACCAACCGGAAGGTCAGCTACTGGTATGGTGGTCGCTCCAAGCGGGAACTCTTTTACATTGATCATTTTAAAAAACTGGAAAAGGAATTCCCCAACTTTAAATTTTATATGGCACTTTCAGAACCGCAGCCGGAAGACAACTGGAAGGTAAAGGAAAACCTGGATGCCCTGGGCGACGGGTTTGTAGGGTTCATCCATAACTGTGTCATTGATAACTACCTGAGTCTCCATGAATCCCCGGAGGATATAGAACTGTATTTCTGTGGTCCACCCCTGATGAACAAGGCGGTTCAGAAAATGGGCGAGGATTATGGAATTCCAGACGAACATATCCGCTTCGACGATTTTGGCGGTTAATACTCCCCTTTCTCCCCGTAAAATCTAACCTACGGCCGGAAGTGCATATAAGACTTGAACCGATATTAATTCAATATCGGTTTTTTAACTGAAATGCTATGCAACCCTTAACAGATCAGGAACTGCACAATCTTGCAATGAACATTGTCGGTCGTGAGCTCGAGGCGGAAGGCTATGAATTTATGGGAGTGAACAGCAAACCAAAACGCAATCCCCAGTTCGTTTGCCTGAAGGAAAAGGAACTTCATTTTATTGTGGTAAGGAATGTAATTTACCCGGCAGATCCAAGAGATTATGATAACAGTCTGATGCAGAAAGTGAAAGAGCATGCGCGGAAATTCGAAGCGAAGACATGGTATGCGGGCGTTGGGCTGTCAAATGCCCGGGACCGCACCCGTCCGGTGTATCTGAATGAAGACTACATTGTTGAATATGACGGATTAATTGAGATTTGATATGAAATATACGGGATATCTCCTGTTTTCACTTTTAGTACTAAGCTCCTGTTCCGAAGGGATCCATAGGAATTTTAATTCCGGAGAAGCTCTGGGTACTACTTACAACATCATATACCTCACCGGGCAGCCCCTGGACCTGCAACAGCAATTCGATTCGGTTTTCAGGGCCGTAAATGCGTCCATGTCTACCTATATCCCTGAATCCGACATATCGCGAATCAACAGCGGCGACAGTACCGTGGTTATTGATACCATGTTCCGGGAAGTCATGGCCATTTCAGGGGAAGTACATGCCAAAACCGGCGGCTATTTTGATCCAACGGTTGGTGTCCTTGTAAATGCCTGGGGTTTTGGCCCGGGCCTTTCAATGGTCATGGATACCACCACAGTGGATAGTTTGCTGGAATATGTTGGTTTTGAAAAACTGGAGATCAGGTCCGATTTTACAATCGGGAAGCAACATTCCGGAATTGTTTTGGATTTTAATGCCGTTGCCAAGGGATATACCATAGACAGACTAGCAGCTGTCCTGGACCGAAATGGGGTGGCGCATTATCTGGTAGAAGTTGGTGGGGAACTGGTAGGAAAGGGCAGGAACCTCTTAAAGGAAAAACCCTGGGTGGTGGGCATTGATGATCCCCAGGTTGAAGAAGGCCGAACTTTAAAGGTCCGGGTGCAATTAAAAGACAGGGCACTTGCTTCTTCAGGAAATTACCGGAAGTTCCGGATAGATTCCGTTAGCGGCAGAAAGTATGTACATACCATAGACCCTATCTCAGGTTTTACAAAAAACTCCAATGTGCTCGCCGCCAGCGTACTCGCTAATTCCTGTGCGGTGGCAGACGCCTATGCCACTGCCTTTATGGCCATGGACCTTGATGAATCCATAAAACTGCTTGTTGAGCAAAAGGAGCTGGAGGCTTATATCATTTACCTCGATGAGGAAGGGATGACAAAGGAATTTATGACTACAGGTTTTGAGGAGCTGGTTTTGAAATGATTAGCGCGATACAAGGGGCAGGATTTCGCCTTTGGCCAGGCGGTATCGCTCTACTTCCACCTGGGTGAGCCTAGCGCTATAATCCACTTCCATCACCTTAAACCCAACCCCCCTTAATTTATTAAAATAATCTTTGCCGTAATTACGGACGTGGTCATATTGCCCAAAGATCCTGGCCCGTTCGCGGCGGTCAGTAATACGGTTATCCTCAAAGGTTGTTTCAAGATTCAGATCCTGCGGTACCTGAAAGATGCCCCAACCACCCGGTTTCATAATCCGGTACAATTCTTTCATAGCCTTTAAATCATCGGGGATATGTTCCAATACATGGTTGCAAAGGATGATGTCAAAACTTTCGTCGGTAAATGGGAGGTTGCAAATGTCGGCCTTTATATCGGCAAGGGGCGAATTAAGGTCTGTTGTTGTGTATTCAAGGTTTCCCAACTTTTTGAAGCGACTATAGAATGCCTGTTCCGGGGCAAAATGAAGCACCTTGTGTTCGGCGGTAAAGAAATCGGTTTCCCGTTCGAGATATAACCATAACAGCCTGTGGCGTTCAAGCGAGAGGGTAGAGGGAGAGAGTACATTTTCACGGGGCTTTTCATAGCCGTATGGGAGAAAGCTTCTAAATTGTTTCCCGTCTATAGGGTCCTGGTGCCTATTACCAGTGAGAAGGACAGACAATACCGGCCGGGCTAGGTAACTAAGTCGGATGAGCCATGGCCTGGGGAGCAAATTCAAAACAAAACGGAAAGCCTTCTTCAAGACCGTTAACTTAGGATTTATTAATGCGGCCTGCCCAATATTATATTTTAAACATGGCCTTAATATTATAATTCAATGGCATTGGCCTGGCTGCCTGAAAACATTCTGGATCTAGCCCGGAGGCAAAAGAACTTTTTCACCACATTATAACAAGAGTGCTTTTGACCGGAATTCTTCTTCTTCTACACTACTTATACCCAGAGCTTCATAGATATACCTGAAGGTGGACAACAACTCGGGCTTACCATTTACAATCGCCACATTATGCTCAAAATGTGCGCTCGGCTTTCCGTCGGCAGTCAGAATGGTCCAGCCATCCTTTAGTTGCCTTATATTCCTTGTTCCCATATTGATCATGGGTTCTATTGCCACGACCATTCCCTCAGCAAATTTCTTTCCCCTGCCACGTTTTCCGTAATTGGGCATTTCCGGGCCTTCATGTAGTTTTTTCCCCAGCCCGTGCCCAACCAGTTCACGAACCACTCCGTAACCATGCCACTCACAATGCTGCTGAATGGCAAATGCCACATCGCCTACCCGGTTACCTAAACGAAATTCGCGGATACCAAGGTATAGGGCTTCCTTTGTAACTTGTAATAATTTTTTGGTTTCGGTTGCTACTTCCCCGATTTCAAAAGTAAAGGCATGGTCTCCGTAATAACCATTTTTCAGAACTCCACAATCAACAGAAAGTATATCACCATCCGCTAAGGGCTCGTTATTGGGAATGCCGTGTACAATCTGTGCATTCGGACTTAAGTTAAGGGTATTTGGAAAATCATACATCCCAAGGAATCCAGGTTCTGCACCGTGGTCGCGTATAAAACTTTCAGCAAGTTTGTCGAGATACAATCCTGTGGTACCTGGTTTTATTTCAGAAGACAGCATGCCCAGGGTTTGGGAAACCAGGAGAGCACTCTCGCGCATTAATTCAATTTCTTCCGCAGTCTTGATCTTTACCATAGGCTGCAAATGTAATACAATCTGTTGAAAAAATCCGGTAATGACGGATCATGCACGGCTAGGAAGGTGGCGGTAAACCAACAGTTAATCCTGATGCTACTCAGATCAGAGGTTGTCTTGTCATTAGTGCAGGTTGTGGGATTCCCATCATTTTTAGAATGGTGGGGGCTATGTCTCCAAGAACCCCTTCTTTAACCGATTTTATATCCTTGTCCACTATAATCAGGGGTACGGGATTGGTGGTATGCGCAGTATTGGGTGAACCATCGGGATTTATCATAGTATCGCAGTTTCCGTGGTCGGCAATAACCAGGGTGCTGTAACCGTGTGCCAGCGCCGTGGTGATAACTTCATTGGCACACGCATCTACGGTTTCACAAGCTTTAATGGCCGCCATCATGTCGCCAGTATGGCCTACCATATCGGGGTTTGCAAAGTTAAGGCACACGAAGTCCACAACTTCCTTTTCCAGTTCGGCGATAATGGCATCTTTAACCTCGTATGCGCTCATCTCCGGTTTCAGGTCGTATGTCGCCACTTTGGGAGAGGGGCACATGATACGCCTCTCCCCTTCAAAGGGAATTTCCCTTCCTCCATTGAAAAAGAAAGTAACATGCGGGTATTTTTCAGTTTCAGCGATACGAATTTGTTTTTTCCCTGCTCCGGATAGTACTTCCCCCAGCGTTTGCTGCAGGTTATCTTTGCCATAAACCACCCTGATCCCTTTGAAGGAATCGTCATAATTGGTCATGGTAACATAATACAAGTCTAATTTGTGCATGTTAAACTCATGCATATCTTCCTGACTGAGAACATGGGTTAGCTCCCGGCCCCTGTCTGTTCTGAAATTAAAAAATATAACTACATCGCCCTGGGTTATTGTAGATAGCGGGGTCCCATGTTCATCTGTTACAACAATTGGGTTAAGGAATTCATCCGTAACCCCTGCATCATAGTTTTTCTGTATACTGGAGAGCAGATCTGTGGTTTTTTCACCTTCTCCGTTTACGAACAGGTCATACGCAAGTTTAACCCGCTCCCATCGCTTATCCCGGTCCATTGCATAATACCTGCCTATTACCGAAGCCAGACAGGTGTTTTTTCCCTCACAAAAAACCTGCAGGTCGAGAAGGAAATTTTTACCGCTTCGGGGGTCAACATCCCTGCCATCTGTAAATGCATGTACATATGCCTGTTTAACCCCGTAACTGTTACACGCAACAATGAGGCCCTTCAGATGTGAAACATGGCTATGCACTCCGCCATCACTTACTAAGCCCAGAAAATGCACCTTCTTATTGTTGTCCCTTGCATATAGGAAAGCTTCCTTCAAAACCTGCTCATCTTTGAGGGTATTTTCCATTACAGCAAGATTTATTTTTGCCAGATCCTGATAAACGATTCGGCCTGCCCCAAGGTTCATATGGCCTACTTCACTATTTCCCATCTGCCCCTCGGGAAGTCCTACATGCATGCCATGGGTAAGCAAGTTGGCATTGGGATAGTTCTTATACAGGGAATCGATAAATGGGGTATTTGCATTTTCAATGGCCGATACACTTGGGTCCGGTGATTTTCCCCAGCCATCCAGGATCATCAGGAGTACTTTTTTGTTCATTTTACCAGGTATTGCAATGCACAAAAATAGAAGGAATTTATAAGCTCTACTATTTATTAATAGGTCATTTTGTGGTAAGCACACAATTCCGGAATAAATGTTAAAAAATTAACATGATTCTTTTAACATGTTAAAGTTGCGTTATAGCTCTGTTAATTATTGAAACAATTTTGAACGGCTTGCGTCTTTTCATAGAATCATAACTTAATTCATCAATTTAAACAACATTCATCATGAAAAAAACAATCCTGACTACTGCTGCCGTTCTGCTACTGGCAGTTAGCGGCATTTATGCCGGAAACAACAAAGTGCCTAACCAGCCTGAAGAAATTAGCTTTATTATAAAGAACGACGGCCTTAATTCTTTCTGCAAAGCGATTGTTAACGGGGATTTGGAAACTGTACGCAAACTGATCGCCCTGGGTGAAGATGTAAACCAGAAATCCCTGGGTATGACACCGGCCATTGTGGCTGCCCGCTACAATAAGGCCGAGATCCTTGAACTTTTAATTGCACATGGTGCCAATTTAAAGATTAAAAGTGATAAAGGATATACTGCAAAAAAAACCGCTGAAATGTCCAGGGCCACAGCTGCGCTTCAGGTAATCGAAACAGCATTGAACAGTTAAAAGGAGCTTATTCATCAATCAAAAAACCCCTCGGAAAACCGAAGGGTTTTTTTATTTTCAGCAATATGGATTCAGTGTTCTGTAAAAGAGTCGCGTTGCCTGAAATTAAAAATCAAATCCTGTAAAAGCCCTGTAAAAAAATGCGTAAATCGCCATAGACAGGAGCACTGCGCAGAAAAAGGAGTATATCTTCAAAAGTAATACTACGAATTCGGGTTTGCAGTTTTCAAAGGCCTGTATGTAGAGATTCCTAAAGTGTAAAATTGTTCCCATATAGTTCTATTTAAGAGTAAATATGAAAGCTATAAGGGTTAAATCTGTGGCAAAAAAAAGATTTGAGAGGGAAGTAAATATACAAAAAGAAATGGAAACACCTAATTATGGGATAGTTATTTGGCTAAGCTATTTCCCCCATATTCCGCTATGGCTTCCCTGATATTCTCAATTCTGTTTTCCGGATCCGGATGGGTACTCTGAAATTCGGGAACCCTGTTTGGGCCTGCCGCCTCTTTCAGGATCTCCATGACCCGAATCATTTCTTCCGGATCATATCCGGCGCGGATCATGGTAAGGACGCCCAACTTGTCGCTTTCCAACTCATCATCCCTTCCATTTTTAAGAAGTGTATTCTGGCCAATGCTGCTTACCAGCCCACCCGCATCGGCGCCCACCGAGGCTCCCACACTTACTGTTCTCCAGAAATTGCTGTCGGCGATTCTTTCAGCCGAATGCCTGCCGATTACATGGCCAATCTCATGGCCGAGTACCCCGGCCAACTGGGCCTCACTAAGCTTAGAAAAGAGGGCGTAGGTAATGAATACCTGTCCGCCAGGGAGGGCAAAGGCGTTAATGGTGCTTTCATCGGCCAGGAGGTGAAATTCATAGCGGTAAGGGGTTTCCCTGGCAATACTGCGCTGAACAAGCTTGTTTCCCACGGCATCAACGAGGGTTTGAAGCCTTTCGTCCGAATACAGGCCGCCGAATTGGGCAGCGATTTCCGGTGCGGTTTGCAGACCAATGGCTATTTCCTGCTCGGTAGTCATATCTATATTCTGAATCCTTCCCGTATACGGATTGGCCTCCCGGTTGTTGCACCTCTGGATAAGGGCAAAACCAACTATGGCAATACCTATAAAAATGCGTAGTTTCCAGTTCCCACTTCTCATCAAATTCTTAAGTTGGATGCTACACTGAAATTACCAAAAAAAAACTTAGAGCAGGGAAGGATTGATATCTAAAATATGGTCCTGGATGTAACTCCTGATAAAGCCTGTTGTAAAATGCTCACTACCCAGGAAATCTTCCTTTTGAAGCAGTGAGAGGATATTTTTCTTCCTGAAGCTGTCAAGCATGGGAATAGAAAGCGGGGCGAAACTGTAATGCCAGGGTTCGTATTTAAATCCCCTTCGTTTAGGGAAGTTTGTATACACCAGATGGTAGTTGAACTTCAGGGCGTTTTCGTCCATCCAGTTTTTAAGCTGTTCAAATGGGCCTCCGGCTTCAAATTTTTCGGTAACAAGAACATCACCTTCAGCTTTCTGGTAACCGTCAGTAATATCTATATCGGTACCCCAATGATGCCTGCTTGTTCCGGGGATGGTAGAGTATTCGATAATTTTGTCAACGGCTTCAAGCGGTTCCATACCATCGTCTTCGGTGTATGCGAGGTACTTTCGCTCGAAAATGGCCTGTTGCCTTACAAAGCTGCGATAACTGGAAACAATCTTAAGGTCAATACCATCCTGAGATGCTGTTTTTTTCATATCAACAAAGGCGTCGTGCGCTGCCTTGCGCAGGTTGATATCTTTTCCGTAAAGGGAAATATCGGCTTTCCCCATAAGTTCTTCTGCACTGTAATGGGTATCCTGAAAACTTGTGAGCCCGGGGAGCAGGCTGATAGCCAGACCCGAAAGGCTGCTTTTTTGAACAAAGGACCTTCTTTGCATGATAATGGGATCACTGTTATTAATAACGATGGCCGCAGGCCAACATTTATGCTACGAATATATCCTTTTTCGTACGTGTTACAAAGGGCGAAAAATCAACTGGCCACAGGCTAATAGGACTTCTAGTTGGAAATATACATATACCCCTGATGTTTCTGGCGGAGGTCGTGGAAGGTAATAATATAGAAATAAACCCCGTTTTCAAGTCCGGCATTGCGTTCCACCACCAGGTTCATGTTAGACCGCCCGTCGAAGTCATTGCTATAATTATCTTTTTTGTAAACCATTAAACCATAGCGGTTAAATATCTGAAGCGTATTGTTTGGCGACCTTTCTATACCCTCCAGGCGCAGCAGGTCGTTTCGCCCGTCGCCGTTTGGCGTCAGGTAATAATTGTCGAGTTCCAGCGTATGATAAGTCTGTAAATCATCCTCGTTACCTCCTATTGTGAGGATCTCATATTCGTTGGGCACAAAAGTTTCCGAGGTTACGGATCCATAAGCGCGGTTACCTTCCACGCCAGTATTCCCAAGCTTAACCCATTTATCTTCTGCCTTGCTCCAGCCCATGACATTTAGGTCACTGGTATATTCACAAAGAGCAGCTATATTGCTGTATTCGTCCCAGGTCAGGGTTATCCTCGAGGGTACATCGCCTTCAAGCCGCCAAAATTCCTTGCTGCTGACAGACATATAAGGGCTCGATAGTTTACTGGTACTGAAGCCGGTATTGAGGCTTTTGGGGTTATTGGGATCCTCGAAAAAGTATGAGCATTTTGCTGTCGGGTTTATGGCTATAGACTCAACGGTAAGTGGCCTTAGTCTATCTTCATCGCCAACAGGGAAAATAAAGGATTCCTTATTCGTAATTGCTGCATAGCCGTTAATTTTAGAAACGCTGCTCTCTCCTGTATAGAAGGAGTCATCCATAAAGTTGGTGTAAATGGCAGCGCCTGTACGCGGTGTCCGGATGTCACCGGTTATAAGGTTACTATTGTTGGTAACATGAAGCGCAGTTTCCAGTTGCAAGCCGTTTTCCACTGAGATTTCCAAATCGTGGAAAACAGGGGCGAAGGCACCGGAAACAGTTAACTGGTTATCGTCGCTGTAAAAACCTGCCAACCCCATATTCTGATCAAAACTACCATCGTTTTTAAAGTTGGTATGGAAACCAACGGTGGCATGTTCATGCAATTGTACCCCACCGTAATTTTGAACGGCGTCCTGTGCCGGAAGGAAGGGGGATATGAGCATTAAAAGCATGGCAGTACAGTGCTTCATGGCTTATCGGATTTTGTTGATCATAAAACTTGATTCGGCTGTTCCGCTAAAATGAACCTCCCCGTTGTTTGCTTCCCTGAAGGTTCGGATGCTGATCACATCATTTGCATTTAACTTCAGAATTTCATTTAAATGCAGGCTGGATTGTTCGTGCCCGTTTGCAAAGCGAATATAGCCGGTAGAGGCAAGCGCACCCACCGGGCTTCCGTTTATATAGATCCTGGCATTCACACTGGTACGTTGTTCCGAGTTGCCACCCCCATCTTCACCTTCCAGCGAGAGGTTAGCACGAATGTCGTAACGGCCATTTTCCCTTACAATAAGGCTATTGCCGCTTACCTGGAAGAGGTTGTTGCCATCGTCCTTGTAATCTTCATTGCCAAATATAGGGGCTTCGGTGTTGTTGTTATTCAGGTTTGTACTGTTGTTTGTATTTGTCCACCTGCCGCCATAGTTGATTTTAGAACGCTGCAAAACCCCTGACGCATTAGCGGCCAGGATGTCGTCGTTTTCGTCAGCCGCCTCCATTGCCCGGATCCGGGCACCTCCATTAACGTCCAGCCTTTCAGTCGGATCATTGGTATCAATCCCAACGTCTCCGCCGTCTTCAAGGAATAGCCGGTAATCCGCAACGTTCGATTCAACAAAGTTCAGGCCGTCGGCCAATAGGTTCCAGTGCCACCTTGGCGTACCGGTATTATCCTCGAATGCCAGGATATCTACCCCGTTCGCCCTCACAACCAGTGGATGGCTGTTAAAAACGGTCGCCCTGTTAACCAATACCTGACCCCTGTCTTGTACCAACCTCAGTTTTTCGGTATTATTGGCTTTCATTATCACATCCACGGCATCTGTGGTACCAACAAAATTAGCAGTGGCGTTCGTTCCCCCATTACCTGTAAGTTCCCAGGAAGGATTGGCGGCGGCACCCGGAGGTCCTTGTGGCCCCATTGGCCCAACCGCGCCATCGGCACCGTCTAAGCCTGCCACCCCTTGAGGCCCAACTTCACCTTGTGCCCCTTGGGGTCCAATTGGTCCAGCTTCACCTTGTGGCCCTTGGGGACCGGTATCTCCCGTATCTCCTTTTTCTCCCTGCGGTCCAGTTGCACCATCAGTTCCATTTGTACCTGCCGTACCCTGAAGCCCTACTTCACCTTGTGGCCCTTGGGGTCCAACTGGTCCTACGGCACCGTCTATTCCTGCCGGCCCTTGCGGACCGGTATCACCCGTATCTCCTTTTTCTCCTTGTGGTCCGGTAGCACCATCAGCTCCATCTGCACCTGCGGGCCCTTGAGGTCCGGCTTCCCCTTGTGGCCCTTGCGGACCGGTATCACCTGTATCTCCTTTTTCTCCCTGCGGTCCAACTGCACCGTCAGTTCCATCTGCACCTGCCGTACCCTGAGGCCCAACTTCACCTTGTGGTCCTTGGGGCCCCATTGGTCCGGTTGCGCCATCAGCTCCATCTGCACCTGCCGGACCTTGCGGTCCGGTATCTCCCGTATCTCCTTTTTCTCCCTGAGGCCCAACGTCACCTTGTGGCCCTTGGAGTCCAATTGGTCCAACAGCACCGTCAACACCATCTGCACCTGCCGGACCTTGCGGACCGGTATCACCGGTATCTCCTTTTTCTCCCTGCGGTCCGGTAGCACCATCAGTTCCATCTGCACCTGCCGTACCCTGAGGCCCAACTTCACCTTGTGGCCCTTGCGGCCCCATTGGTCCGGTTGCGCCATCAGCTCCATCCGCACCTGCCACCCCTTGAGGTCCGGCTTCACCCAGAGGCCCTTGCGGACCGGTATCTCCCGTATCTCCTTTTTCTCCTTGTGGTCCAATTGGTCCAACTTCACCTTGTGGCCCTTGCGGCCCCATTGGTCCAACAGCACCGTCTATTCCTGCCGGCCCTTGCTGACCAGTATCTCCTGTATCTCCTTTTTCTCCCTGTGGTCCGGTAGCACCATCTATACCTGCCACCCCTTGAGGTCCGGC
>CAYSVQ010000107.1:0-10567 GCA_964434565.1 uncultured Flavobacteriaceae bacterium
CTGGAAAAGAAATTCGTTGCCGGCGCGTTTGGCCGGGTCGCCGGTACAACTTTCCTCGGTACCCAATACGGCAAAATCAACTCCTGCCCTGGCGAGGATTTTTACAAAAGCCCTTGTGATTTTTTTCGCCCTGTCGTCAAAGCTACCGGCACAACCCACCCAAAACAGTACTTCCGGCTGTTTTCCGGCAGCGGCGTATTCGGCCATGGTAGGTACCTTCAATTCTTCAGACATAGTGTAAATTTAAGATTCCCCGGCCCAGTTTAAACGGTCCATCTGATTGAATGGCCAGGGGGCCGCGTTGTTTTCGATATTTGTCATCATCACATTCAGTTCCTGTGGCGCGGCAGATTGTTCCATCACCAGGTAATACCGCATATCCATAATGATCGATAACGGGTCTATGCTTACAGGACAGGCCTGTACACAGGCATTGCATGTTGTACAGGCCCACAGTTCCTCCGGGCTGATATAATCATGTAGCAATTGTTTGCTATCGGGAGCCTTTTTCTCGTCGATATTCCTTCCCACCTCCTCCAATCGGTCGCGGGTGTCCATCATGATCTTTCGCGGAGAGAGTTTCTTCCCTGTCTGGTTTGCCGGACATTCGGCCGTACACCTGCCGCATTCTGTGCAGGTATAGGCGGCCAGCAGCTGTACCCAGCTGAGATCTGTAACATCCGAAGCCCCAAACTTCTCCGCAGGGGCCGATACTTCTTCCGGGGCCGCATAGGGGTCGGCGGCCGGATCCATCATCAAACGTACTTCCCGGGTTACCGCATCGAGGTTCCTGAATTGCCCCATAGGGTTCAGCCCGGCGAAATAGGTGTTGGGAAAAGCCAGCAGGATATGCAGGTGTTTGGAATAATACAGGTAGTTCAGGAAAAAGAGGATGCCCAGAATATGGAGCCACCAGGCAGCGCGTTCAATCCCTATGAGTACAGGGATCGTAAGGCCTTCCATAAAACCGGCCAGGTGCCGGCTTACCGGGTAGGCCCCTGCCTGCGTATAATAATCCACTTCATGTAGCTGCAACTGGTAATCGGCCGCGTTCATTGTGAGGAAAAAGATCATCAGTACCAGCTCTATATAAAGTATCCAGTTAGCGTCTTTCTTGGGCCAGCCTTCCATTTCGGGTTTAATAAAGCGGCGTAGCCTGAGGATGTTCCGGCGTAGCCAGAATACCACTACGGCAATGATCACCAGAAGGGCGAGGATCTCAAAGGAGCCGATAAGCAGGTCGTAAAACCCACCCATAAAAGCGAATATCCTGTGGGTCCCGAAAATACCGTCGATAATGATCTCCAGCACTTCAATATTGATGATGATAAACCCCAGGTATACAAAGATGTGCATGATTCCCGCAACGGGCCTTACAACCATTTTTGACTGCCCCAGGGCAATCCGGGCCATATTTCTCCAGCGCTTCACTCGGTTATCTGAAACGTCTTTATCTCTTCCCAGGCCGATATTCCTCCTGAGCCTGCCGATGTTCCTGGCAAAAAACCAGATACTTGCTATTAGAAGCAGGGTAAAGAGGATATTGGGCAGATAAGGCATTACTTGTTATCTGTATTTGTAGCAGGGTCTTCTTCGGGGAGGGAATAATCCTTTTGTTTTTTACCAAAGACGGAAACATTTACATAGCGCTTGGGATTCAGGCGGAAGTCCTGCAGCAACAGATCGAGCTCCCGTGATGCTTCAGACAGGTTGTTGTAAAGGTCATCATTATGAACCAGCTTGCCCAGGGAGCCTTCCCCGCTTTCTATTCTTGAAAGCAGCCGGTCCAGGTTCTGAACAGTAGAATCCAGGTTCATCATGGTCCTGCTAAGGCCGACCGTGGCTATTGAATCTGAAATTTTGGAGAAGTTGGAAGTGATGTTGCTGATGTTCGAAATGGAACTGTCCAGTTCGGTCTTGTTGTTCTCGAGCAAGGCATTAAGGGCTGCCGCGCTTTGCCTGAAGCTGCCAACCATGGCACTCATCCCGCTGATGCTCTCGCGAAGGCTCTGCCTGGTCTGGTCGTCGAGTACATCATTAACATTCATCAGCAGGGAATCCGCATTGGCTACGGCCGCTTCCACTTTTGCCTGAAGGGGGGTAAGCTTCTGCTGTACAAGTTCGGTAAGGCCGGGCCTGGAACTGGAGGCCAGGGTATCGCCTGATTTTGCCTGCCGGGCCCCGTCGAAAACAGGTTTTATCTGGATACCTTTGCCGCCGATAATGCCGGTATCGTACAATTCTGCTGTGCTGTTCCGGGAAAACCTGAAATCATTACTTACGGAAAAAGTGACGATCAGGTTACCCGTTTCATCTTTAAACCTGATATTCTGTACTTTCCCCACTCCCAGGCCATTGATGGAAACCTGGGTACCGCTTTGCAAACCGCCTACATTGGGGTAAACCGCGTATAGAATAGTACTATCATCGAAAAGAGGGGCGGATTTTAAGTAACTGAAACCTAAAATGAATAGTAGAATTCCGCCTATTACGATAATCCCTGTTTTAATTTCCCTGGATATTTTCAAGCGGATTTATTTTGGGTTCCTAACAAAATTAGAAATAATTTTTAGAAAGCTGCCTATTAATCCTGTGAGTATTTCATGGCTTCCTTCACCGGGATACGCACCCCGTCTTTATATGCAACGATAAAAGAAGTGGTATATCCCTTCATATCTGCGTTGGCCTTCAGCAATTTCGCTTCCTTGTAGGAGGCCGTGCTGCCATACAAATAGCGGAAGAGGTTACTGTATGGTTCCTTTGAAAGCTTATTAAGGCCATTAAACTCGTCGGGGCGCAAAGGAATGTCTTTAGAACTGGCCATCAGTTGTACCCTGAACTCCACGGCAGCCGCAACCACCTCCGTTTCTTCCTTTACCGCCTCCGTTTCTGCTTTAACCGGTTTCGTCCCTTCAGTTACCATGGACCCTGAACTCTCCGTGACTTCACCGGCCATGGCCAGATCCTTACCGGCCTGTTCCCCTGAAGCGACAACTGGCGGGGAAGCCGGGGTATGGTCCGTGATGGTTTGAGGGGTTTTAATTTCGACTTCTGTTTGAGCTACTTCCTTCTTCTTTTCAGGGATCTCTTCTTTTACAACAGCTTCGATTTTGGCGGGCGGGGGTGTTGCTTCGGGTGATTTTTCGCTGGGTGGTTCCACTACAGCCACACTTTTATCCGGCCCGGAAGAGGGAGGAGCGGTGGAAGCGATCAGGTTCACTGGCTGGCTCCTTACATTTTGTTTATAGGCCAGGATAGCATCGGCTATGGCTTTCCCCATTTCCAATTGACCCCTGGAAGAGTTCAGGTAACTGCCTTCATTTTTATTGGTCAGGAAGCCGGTCTCAATAAGCACACTGGGCATAAATGTCTGGTGCAACACGATAAACCCCGCCTGCTTAACTTTCCTGTCGTTCCGTTTGAGCCTGCCTGAAAATTCATCCTGCATAAGCTTGGCCAGGAGAATACTCTGGTCCAGGAACTCTTCCTGCATAATGGTCAGGCCAATAATGGATTCGGGGGAGTTTATATCGTATTCGGCATAGCGGCTTTCATAATTATCCTCCAGGTATATTACCGAGTTCTCCTTTTTTGCAATTTCGAAGTTCTGTTCGTTTGCATGCAGCCCCAAAACGAAGGTCCCGGCCCCGTGGGCATCGGAAGAATGGGAATCGCAATGCACGGAAACAAAAAGGTCGGCATTGGCCTCGTTGGCTATTTTGCCGCGCAGGTGGAGATCTATAAAGGAATCGTCTTTCCGGGTGTAAATCACTTTTATATCGGGCTGCTTTTCCAGCCATTTCCCCACTTCAAGGACAATGTTCAGGGCGATATTTTTTTCCATATAGCCATTACCGAGATTGCCTGGGTCGTGACCCCCGTGCCCGGCGTCAAGGACCACCACAAACGGCACGGAGTCGGGAGGGTTATCGGTCCCTTTTTCAAAGGCGGATAACAGCCCTGAGGCAAGTAAAAACAGAAGACTAAAAAACCTATTCATATGCATAATTCCTCCAGTATTTCTAAGGCCCGGCCGTGGTTAAATTTATCGTAATGAGCAGGCAGCGGAATGAAAAATATATGTAAGTTTGACCACCCGGAACCGTGCCAAATTGTTACAAAAATAGGATTTAAAGCGTTGCAATCAAATAAACATCAGTTACTTTTCCTATCGCTGCTCCTCTTTGGCTCGGTTTACCTGTGGGCACAGGAAGATCTGATTACCCCGCTGCCCATAAAGGCTGTGGGCGACAGCCTAACAGCCCCTCCCCTGCCCGCATCCCTTGGTACAGGCATCAGTGCGTCAGATTCTGTTGAAACCGATTCGGTACAGCCGGCGAAGTCCGCCCTGCCCGCCCAGATCAAATACAAGGCAAAGGATTATGTAAAACTGAGCCAGAAAGACCAGAAAATATACCTGTACAATGAGGCCGAGATTTATTACCAGGATACCGAATTAAAGGCCGGGATCATTGTAATGGATTATATCCGCAATGAAGTATACGCGGGGCGGATAAAGGATTCCCTGGGAAATTATACCCAGCTCCCCTATTTTAAACAGGGCGACAATGTGGTGATCCCCGATTCCATACGATTCAATTTCGATACGGAGAAAGCGCTTATCTGGAATTCGCGAACCGAACAGCAGGCTGGCCTGGGTACCCTTGGCAGCGACGCTATGAAAGTCTACGCGCAGATCACCAAAAAGGAAAACGATTCGGTTTATTTCCTGAGCGAAGGGAAACTTACCACTTCCAAGGACACCATAGACCCGGACTATTATATCCGCGTGCGTAAGGCCAAATTCGTCCCGAAAAAAAAGGTAATAGCAGGGTATAGCAATTTGTATATCGTGGATGTGCCCACCCCAATTGCCCTGCCTTTTGCATATTTTCCGCTTACCGTGGGCCGTACGGCAGGGATAATGATGCCCACCTTTGGGAACGACCCCAACAGGGGTTACTTCCTGCAGAACGCGGGCTATTATTTGCCTGTCAGCGATTATGCAGACGTCACTTTTACGGGAGACATGTATACCAACGGAAGCTATGGGATAAGGGCGCAATCTGTCTATGCCAAAAGATACCGGTTCCGGGGGAATGTGAATCTGCGATATGAAAACCTGATCACCAGCCAGCGGGGTTTCGACGATTACAGCAGGACCACTATCTACAACATACAGATCAGCCATGCGCAAGATGCCAAATCGAACCCGAATTCCCGGCTCTCGGCATCTGTAAACCTTGGAAGCAGCTCGTATTACCGGAATTCACTGGTGCAGCAAAACCTGCCTAATACCCAGGTAAACAACCTGTCGTCTTCTATTTCCTATTCCAAGACTTTTCCGGCCTACCCCTCGGTGAATATGAGCCTCACCGCGACCCATAACCAGAACACCAACACTAATACGGTGGATGTTACCCTGCCTACCCTCCAGGCCAGTATGGAGCGGATCTTTCCTTTCGCGAAGCGCGATGGGATTAAAAAAGGCGCGCTGCAGAACATCAATTTTCAGTACGACCTGAATGCGCGAAACAGTATCCGCACCACCGATGAAGACTTTCTTACTGCCAGGATGTTCGACGATGCCAAAACCGGCGCGAGGCACCGAATCCCGATTTCGACCAATTTTAAAGTGGCCAAGCACTTTAGTGTCAGTATGGGAGGGAGCTATGAGGATGTCTGGGCTTTGGAAACCTACGGCCAGCGTTTTGATTCCGAAACGGGAAGGGTAGTTATCGATACCCTCGGCGGCTTCGACCGTTACAACAGGTACAATTTAAGTAGCAGTGTGGGGACCACCATCTACGGGACTTTTCTTTTCGGGGAAAACAAAAAGTTACAGGCCATCCGGCATGTGATGCGCCCTACGATCAGCTACGGCTACTCCCCTTCCTTTGATCAATATTACGACGAATACCTCAACACCGTAACCGGGCAGACAGTAACATACAGCAGGTTCCAGAATACTATATACGGCGCTCCGGGGCTGGGAACAGCAAGTGCCCTGGGGTTCTCGCTACAGAATACACTTGAAGCCAAGGTAAAGGACCGGGACTCCACCAAAACCGAACCCAGGAAAATCATGCTGCTGAACAGCCTGAACCTTTCCACCAGCTATAATTTCGAGGCCGATTCCCTGAAATTAAGCCCCCTGAACCTTACCGGGGGAACCAATATCCTGAACAACAAGATGTCGATCAACTTCGGGGCCAGCCTGGATCCCTACGCTATAGACAACAATGGGACCCGGATTAACACCTTTAACATCAACAACGGGGGCGGACTCTTCCGGCTTACTTCGGCACGGGCGAACCTGAGTTACTCGCTTAGCAGCAAGGACTTCAGCACTCAGGAATCGGAAATTGAGGAAGACAACCCCTACGACGGCGATACATATGTTGCCGCCAGCGGGGGCCGAACAGACGACCTTTTCGGGAGGGCCAGCAATTTTAACGAAAGTGCCTTTGAGGACAGGGACCCCGACGACGTGAAAAATCCGATATACAACAACAAAATCGCCTGGAATTTACGAATGCAGTACGCTGTAACCTACAGCAACAGCAACAGGCAGAACGACATCAGCAACCATTCACTGATGTTCTCGGGGGATATTGAACCAGCTCCCAGGTGGAAAATAGGGGTATCATCGGGGTACGACGTCAAGCGACAGGGGTTTACCGTAACCCAGCTGCGTTTTGAACGCGACCTGAAAAGTTTCAGGATGAACTTTAACTGGACACCATTCGGGACCTTTGAGCGCTGGTATTTCTTTATTGGGATAAAGAGCTCTATCCTGAGCGACCTGAAATGGGAGAACAGGAGCCAGCCGCCGCTGAGGAGGTAAGGGTTCAAAGTTCAAGGATCAAGGATCAAGGTTTGAGCATACCTGAATAAGGTTGCCCTTTTTATGGTTATTGATTTCATTGTAAAATATGGTAATAACTGCTTTATGATAAAAAATTAAAACTGGGGTAGTTAAGGGGAATGCTTACCCCTCCCCACTTCAAATTAATCTTTTCGTCTGCAGTAAACAAGCAGGGGTTGGGGTTCAAGGTTGGGTTCTAGGGTTCAAAGTTCAAGGAGCGGGGTACTTCGTACTCTCCCAACTAAGAGCCTACGGCTTACATCCTACTTTGATCCGGGTTCCGGGTTCGGGGAGCACTATTGACCTTCCCTGATTAGCGTTGATCGTTTTTAGTTAATAATTTCATTGTAAAATATGGTGATCAGAGGTCTTTGTAACAAAATTAAGACACGGGTAGTCAGGGGGGAACGCCAATCCCCTCCCCACTTCAAATTAATCTTTTCGACTGCAGTAAACAAGCAGGGGTTGGGGTTCAAGGTTGGGTTCTAAGGTTCAAAGTTCAAGGAGTGGGATACTTCGTACTCTGCCAACTGCCAACTACCAACTGCCTACTGATTACTGCCTACTTTGTCCCGGGTTCCGGGTTCTGTAAATAAAACTTTCACTAATTTGTTCTACGAATTCACGCATACACCCCCCTGCAGCCAAAAGGCTTGGCGCAGTCCCTCCAAACGCCCACCAAAGGCGGGGACCCGGGCAAGCGGAAAGGCACATACACATATACTCGCATCCACACATAAACGAACAACATGAAAAAAATAATAAGTACACAGGGAGCTCCGGCACCAATCGGCCCATACAACCAGGCGGTAATGAGCGGGGATACGCTTTATATTTCCGGGCAGATCGCTCTTGATCCCCTGAACGGTAAACTGGTTGAAGGTGATATCGGGGAAGAAACCCAACAGGTTATGCAAAACCTGGAAGCCATCCTGCTTGCAGCCGGCCTCACTTTTGAAAATGTGGTGAAATCAACAATTTTTATAAAAGACATGCATCGCTTTGCCGAAATAAACGAGGTTTACGGTCGGTTTTTTAACGCCGATACGGCACCTGCCAGGGAAACTGTGGAAGTAGCCAACCTTCCCAAATTTGTCAATGTCGAAATCTCGATGATCGCCGTCAGATAGTATCTTTATGGAATTCCATAAGCCCTTCGATCGGTCGCTGGCGGATCACCCCTAACACGAGGTCGTTACGATCTATCACCGCCGCCAATTCCTCCCGCAGATAGTAAGCGATGCTTCCAACAAAGTGGATTGGGACCTTGGTAGCCAGTTCGTATTGCATGATATAGTTATTGACGAACTGCTGGAACCCCTTGTCTATCACCCCCTTGCTATAAGGGTGGTCCTTGTTCTCTATAAGAAAACGGGCAAATGTTGCCAGGTAGGTATTCGGGTTGGGTTTTTTATAAAGGTTCTCCTTAATAACGTCTGCATCCAGGTTGTACCCCTTGGAGAATTTAAGTGCCAGGTCCTGGGGGATCTTGTGAAAATAATAGTCCCTGATCAGCTTGCGGCCAAAGAAATTACCACTGCCGTCGTCCATAGGGATATAACCAAGGGAAATTACCTTTTGTATGAGCTGGTGGCCGTCGTAATAACTGCAGTTAGAGCCGGTTCCGAGGATGCATACTATTCCATGGTGACCAATCTTTGTGGTGGAATATATCGCGGCGTAGGTGTCTTCCTTCACTTCGATCGCGGCATTCGGGAAAAAATCCTTAAAGATCTTTTTGAGGAATTTCTTCATCCGGTCAGTGCCGCATCCCGCCCCGTAGAAATGAAGCCGCTCTACTTTATGGCTGTTTTTGGATAACTCAAAATTATTAGCCAGCCGTTCCACTATAACGTCTGCGGAAAGCACTTCAGGGCTCAGGCCCAGGGTCTGGGTAAGGAATAACTGATTCCCTTTTTCATCTAATGCTATCCAATCGGCTTTGGTTGCCCCACTGTCTGTTATCACTACCATTTGCTGCGCAATTACAAAAAGAAACCCTATAACAGGTCAATAAATAATACTTACCCTAAGGATTCCCCCTGATTTATGGATGCTTATGATCTTATTTCAGGCCAGAAACATACACGGCCAGATCAACCATTTTACTGGAATACCCGGCTTCGTTATCGTACCATGAAACTACCTTGAAAAATTTGGAATTCAGTTCGATCCCCGCTCCGGCATCGAAAATGGAGGTCCTGGTGTCGCCGATGAAATCCTGCGATACCACATCTTCTTCCGTGTAGCCCAGGATGCCCTTTAATTCCCCCTCAGAGGCGGCCTTAAATACCTTTTTAATTTCCTCGTAAGAGGTGTCCTTACTAAGCCGCACAGTAAGATCAACTACCGATACGTCTGCCGTTGGCACCCTGAAGGCCATCCCGGTAAGTTTTCCCTTAAGTTCCGGGATAACCTTGGTTACTGCCACCGCAGCACCGGTTGATGCCGGAATGATATTGAGCAAGGCACTGCGTCCGCCACGGAAATCCTTCTTCGAAGGCCCGTCAACCGTTAGTTGAGTGGCTGTGGTAGCGTGGACGGTGGTCATCAACGCTTCTGCTATACCAAAATGGTCGTTAAGTACCTTGGCCAGAGGAGCCAGGCAGTTGGTGGTACAGGAGGCATTAGACACTATAGTGTCTGATGCTTTTACCGACTTATGGTTAACGCCCATAACAAACATGGGGGCGTCCTTTGAGGGTGCGGAAATTACTACTTTTTTAGCCCCGCCGTCTATATGTTTCTGAGCGGTATCGAGCGTTGTGAAGATCCCGGTGCATTCGGCTACTATATCGGCCCCTACAGCATCCCATTTAAGGTTGGCAGGGTCCTTCTCTGCGGTGATCCTTACTTTCTTCCCGTTAACAACGAGGTCGTTTCCGCTGATCTCCACGGTGCCGTCAAAACGACCGTGCACGGAATCGTACTTCAACAAATACGCCAAATGATCCAGTTCAAGCAGGTCGTTGATGGCTACCACTTCCACATCAGGCCGTTTTACCGCGTCCCTGAAGACCAGGCGGCCTATCCTTCCAAATCCGTTAATCCCAATTTTTACTTTCGCCATTGTTTATTTTTTAAGGTAAATTAAATTATGTTTTCAGGTAGACATTATATCTGCTACCCGTATCAGTTCCTTATCTATTTTGGTGTGCCCTTTGATGGCCTGGCTTATAGGCGTGAGCGTTATCTTGTTGTCCATGATGCCTACCATCAGGTTGGTTTTTCCTTCCAGCAGGGCTTCCACGGCCTTTACACCCATCCGGCTTGCCAGGACCCTGTCAAAACAGGAAGGGGTTCCGCCCCTTTGAATATGGCCTAAAACGGAAACGCGAACATCGTAGATGGGCAGGTGTTCCTCTACATACTCCTTGAGCTGGAACACGTTTTTCCCGGTCTTATCTCCTTCGGCCACTACCACAATACTGGAGAGTTTGCCCGATTTCTTGCTTTTTTTCAGCGATTCGAGGAGCCGATCCAGCCCCAGGTTCAGCTCAGGGATAAGGATCTCTTCGGCCCCTGCTCCCACACCTGCATTGAGGGCTATATGCCCAACATCGCGGCCCATCACCTCCACAAAGAAAAGGCGGTTATGCGAGCTGGCGGTATCCCTTATTTTATCTATGGCCTCAACTACCGTATTAAGGGCGGTATCGAAGCCCACTGTATAGCGGGTGCCAAAAATGTCGTTATCAA
>CAYSVQ010000108.1:0-21332 GCA_964434565.1 uncultured Flavobacteriaceae bacterium
AACAGGAATGGGGAAGAAACAACGATTAAGAAGGGGAAAATTCGCGGGCAGGAAAGCCAGGGAATGATCTGTGCGGAGGACGAACTGGGCCTGGGCGACAGCCATGATGGGATTTTGGTACTCGAAGAACACCTGAAGCCGGGAACCCCCTGCTCCGGGATTTTTAATATAGAAACCGATCAGGTTTTTGAAATAGGGCTTACCCCTAACCGGGCCGATGCGATGAGCCATTACGGCGTTGCGCGCGACCTTAAGGCCGGCTTATTGCAACGGAAAATCCGCCCACAATTACATACCCCGTCGGTTAGCAATTTCAATACCGAAAACCGTTCGCTAAGGATCGATGTTAAGGTCGAAGACAACTCCCTTGCCCCCAGGTATTGCGGGGTTACCATCAACAACCTCATCGTACAGCCTTCGCCATACTGGCTCCAAAACCGCCTGAAAGCCATTGGCTTAAAGCCAATTAACAATGTTGTGGACGCTACCAACTACGTGCTCCACGAATTGGGGCAGCCGTTGCATGCTTTCGATGCCGATAGGATCTATGGGAATAAAATAGTAGTACGGACCGCCGAGCCGGGCAGCAGCTTTATGACACTCGACGGAGAGGAACGCATAATGCACGAAGAAGACCTGATGATCTGTGATACCGAGAAACCCATGTGTATCGCCGGGGTGTTCGGCGGTATAAATACCGGCGTTACCGAAAATACCAAGGCCATATTTCTCGAAAGTGCGTATTTCGATCCCGTTTCGGTAAGGAAAACGGCAAAAAGGCATGGCCTTAATACCGATGCCTCGTTCCGTTTTGAAAGGGGGGTAGATATCAATAATGTGGAGTATGCGCTTAAGCGGGCAACGCTGCTTATACGGGAACTTTGCGGGGGAACCATTAGTTCCGATATAGTAGACCTTTACCCGAAACGCAAAGAGGATTACCAGGTATTCCTGACTTTCGAGAAGATAAATAACCTCATTGGACAGGAAATTCCAAAAGATACCATCAAATCCATCCTTGCATCCCTGGATATACAGGTAAAAAACGTTACAGAATCCGGCCTGGGGCTTATAATCCCTTTTTACAGGATCGATGTACAACGGGAAGTGGATGTTATTGAAGAAATACTCAGGGTGTATGGATACAACAATGTAGATACCAATGAAAAACTGAATGCTTCCGTAGCTACAACTTCCAAATTTGAAGATTACAAGCTGGAAAATATAATCGGGGATCTCCTGGTATCACAAGGATATTACGAAACCCTCTCAAACAGCCTGACCAATCCTGAATACGACAAGATTTTTAAAGTTAGCGCAGCGGGTGAACCCGTACGTATACTCAATCCGCTGAGTACAGAATTATCGGCAATGCGCCGGTCGCTTTTAGGTTCTGTTCTGGAGGCAGCCCGGCACAACGTAAACAGGCGAAAACAAGATCTGAAATTCTTCGAATTCGGATCAATTTATCATAAAGAACAGAGCGGATATAAAGAAAAAAAACAACTGGCACTGCTTGTAAGCGGTAACAGGGCCGACGAGAACTGGAATACAGAACAGATAAAATCAGATTTCTTTTATTTTAAGGCAATCATTGAACAGGTTTTGCTGCGGCTCTCAATACGGTCATTTGAACCGATGCCCGCGGAAGACCGCATTTTCGCCGAAGGCCTGTCTTTTAATGCGGGGAAACAAAACCTTGTACGGTTTGGAGTACTTAACCAAAATATCACCGGAGCGTTCGAGATAAAGGCGGAAGTATTGTATGCCGAGTTCGAGTGGGCCGCCCTGGTGAACCTTGCTTCAGCCGGCAGGATGGTCTATAAAGAAGTCCCAAAATATCCAGAGGTAAGGAGGGATTTTGCCCTCTTGCTCGACAAGGAGGTAAGTTTCAAGCAAATTCACGACCTTGCTTTTAATACCGAAAAGAAACTCCTTACCCGGGTAAATCTGTTTGATGTATACCATGGTAAAAACCTACCCGTAAACAAGAAATCATACGCTGTGAGTTTCCTGTTGCAGGATCTTAAAAAAACCCTGACAGATGAGCAGATTGATAAAGTAATGAACAAGTTGCAAAGTCAATTTGAGCAGGTACTCGGGGCCGAATTGCGTTAATTTCAGATTATAATCCCTACCTCGGGACAATTACCTTATCTATAAAATGGATCACCCCATTTTGACCGTAAGTATCTGCAGTGGTAATCCTGGCCGAATTCCCTGAACAATCGGTAAGTACTATCTCAATTCCTTCGATGCTTGCAAGGATCTCATTTCCCTGAACTGTAGTGAAGGTCGCGGAACCAGCTCCGCTGCACAGAGCCCTTAGTATTCCTGAAGCCGTAAGCTTCCCTGCAATAATATGGTAGGATAGCATAGTCCTCAGTTCTTGCAGGTTTTCAGGCAACAACTTCTCACCTAAGTCGTCGCCCGCCCATTCCCATATTGCTTTTTCGGAAGGGGCGAACACGGTAAATGGCCCACGCTTGTTTAATAGCTCGGCCATTCCGGCGGCATTTACAACCGACAGCAAAGTCGCGTGTTGCCCGGAACCGAGTGCCCCTGTTATGGTCATCGAATCGGAATCAGGTACTTCAAAAGATGAAGGCTCATACTGGGCCATTGCCAGCCCGGAAAAAATAAAGAGAAGAAGGGTGTACGGGCTTGCGGTGCAATCCATTTAAAAGCTTACGAAGGTTTATGTTGAATACGCAGACGAACTGTCCGATTTTGTCGTCAATATACAAAATCAACCTGTTTTAAATGATTTTCAAAAAATTATTTAAATGTGTCTTTAACAAAAAATTAACAAGCCATTTGACCGGACCGGGATAGGATTCGAAATTCCTATTGATTAAATTTGATAGGATTGCTAAAAGAAAAAGAGAATGCTACTTAAAAGAACCAATATAGAGGCCAGGCTTTATGAGGCCACCCGCCGGAAATCAGCGGAAAAGATTCTGCGTGAAGTGGCGGAGATCCTCGAAAGGGACTCCTCCCATGAGTGTCGCATTCAAAACAACCTGCAGGGGGATAACCCTGCTGCCGTTAATTCATTCGAATTCGATCTCCTCGAACGCCAGCGTATTTACCACCTGGCACAAATAAGGGAAATTTGTATTGATTATCGCCTGAGGTTCCTCGATACCAGGTATTTTAAGGGCAACATCCCACCGGAAGCCCTGGCAGTTATAAAAAGGCTGGAAAAGGAACACGGTACCGAATTAAAAGGATTTAAGATCCTGGCTCCTTCCAGACTGTTTAAACTCAAAGACAAAGACGATCCTTTACTTTTTGCGCCGATTGGCAATGGGTATTACTACCTGATACACAAGTGGGGAACCAACCTGCATCCACTTAGGAAATGGCTGGTATGGCCATTTAAGAACATTGTTAACCTTACCGTTTTGGTCCTTTTTCTAAGTTATCTGACCACCCTGATGATCCCTGAAGGGCTTTTCTCCAAAACGGCCTCCGCAGCTGAATTCTGGATAATATTCTTTTTTATGTTTAAATCCATAGCCGCGGTAGTGATTTTTTACGGCTTCGCTCTGGGCAAGAATTTTAACTCTGCCATCTGGAACAGTAAATATTTCAATGCCTGAAGGGCGCTATAATGAATTTTTGAAAATAGCCTATCGCCTTGAACGGCCAGTATGCGCTCCTTTGCTATGCAATTTCAGGGTTGCATGCAACCGTATAATAACCGGCATTCAGGTGAAGTTATTTCCTGGGATATATTCGGGTTGAAAGGATTCTTATTGTACAATCAGGTGCAGTGGCACTCCATCCAGGTCTGTCTGGTCTATGAATTTGGGTTCCGGAACCGGTTTTACCCTGAGAAGGCCACCTTTTCCTGTACTGCCTTCCTTTTCGTACCCTATAAGCAAGAGGCCGTTATGATGGTCGAATGCAACAGATTTTGTGTCTTTGATATCATAACGCGCGATGTCCTCCGCATTCAGGTAATTCTCAAAATAGTACAGGTAAGCGGTGTATTTGGCAAAATCATAAACACCTGCAATATGAGCAAAGGTGGTATTGTTAAAATCTGTTGGCATGGCATAATAAAGAATCCCTGATGGGTCAAAGTAGGTTGCAGGAGAATCTCCGTAACGCGGATCCTTACCATCGTTGTACAAGACCCTTCCGATTATTTGGAGGCTTGCGGCATCCACCAGCAGATGCCGGCCCTGATAGCTTACAAGCAACTGGCCTGCCGGATTTTTAAGGACTTTTATGACACCTGTACCCAAATCAAGCTGCCCTTCGGATTCCGCATTTTGAATGTTGTAGGCCACCAGGGTGTACATCCCGCTTTCAATAGTATATTCGAGCGCGAACAACCTCGGCGCCGACCAGAATAACTGTATCGGTTCATTCTCCAGTGCAATCCCGCCCAGGGATGGATTACTGTTATCCAGGGCCAATATCCTGATATCGTAAAGGGTCTCCTTAATACCTGTCCCCGGGCTGCTGTATCCAATAAAAACATATTCCGCAGAATGAGCAAGGGAAATGTAACGACGTTCGCATGCCGCAACGCCTGCGAAGAGTTCGTCGGGATAAAGAAGGGAACCTGAGCCGGTTAGGTGCCTGATTTCCGGGTTGCAGTCCGGGAGGACGCGAAGGAAGCTGAAGGAATTTCCTTCCCTGTAGGTAATTTCAGGGAAATCAACAGGGAGTCCGGTAATATCTTCACTGCCTGGGCCGAGGGATATGGCGTCCGCGTTAAATCCGGTGCTTTTGATCATTCCGCCCTGTTCGAGCAGCATGGTGTATTTGGAGGCAACCCCTGAATCCACAACAGGTGTGCCGCTGCTGTCTTCCGACTTGCTGCAAGATAACAACAACAGGCCCAGAAGCAGGACTGCCAGGCGTTCGGTGTTCATGACGTTAAGATTTGGGTGCCGAAAGGCTCTAAACGGGTACGGCGTACATCTTGTCGCGCTGCTCCTTTATAGACTTGTCGGACATATATTCATCAAACGTCAAATAACGGTCAATATTACCTTTGGGGGTTAATTCGATAATCCTGTTTGCCACGGTCTGTGCAAAGTGGTGGTCGTGAGTTGTAAACAACACGGTTCCTTTGAATTGGTTCAGAGAGTTATTGAATGCAGTAATACTTTCCAGATCCAGATGGTTCGTAGGTTCGTCCAGCAAAAGCACATTGGCGCGCATGAGCATCATTCTGCTCAGCATACAGCGAACTTTTTCACCTCCCGAAAGCACAGTGCATTTCTTCAGGGCTTCTTCCCCGCTAAACAACATCTTGCCCAGAAAACCACGTAAGTGTACCTCTTCCTTCTCTTCTTCGGTCTTGGCCCACTGCCTGAGCCAGTCGACCAGGTTAATGGGTTCCTTGAAAAATTCGGAATTATCAGCCGGAAGGTAGGCCTGTGATGTGGTTACCCCCCATTGAAAGCTGCCTCTTTGCGCTTTTCTGTTGGCGGTAATAATCTCATAAAAAGCTGTGGTTGCCCTCGAATCCCTGGAGATCACGGCAACTTTGTCGCCCTTGGCCAGGTTGATGCCGACATTTGCAAATAAGGGGTCGCCATCCTCACTCACGGCCGTAAGGTTTGTGATATGCAAAATCTGATCGCCGGCTTCCCGCTCTCTGTCGAAAATTATGGCCGGATACCTCCTGCTCGAAGGCTTGATATCTTCAATTTTCAGCTTCTCGAGCATTTTTTTCCGGGAGGTGGCCTGTTTGCTTTTGGCTACGTTTGCACTAAAGCGCTGAATAAATTCCTGCAGTTCCTTTGCTTTCTCCTCTGCCTTTTTATTTTGCTGGGCCCGCTGGCGGAGAGCCAGCTGACTGCTTTCGTACCAAAAAGAATAGTTTCCTGAATATAGGTTGATCTTGCCAAAATCTATATCGGCAACATGGGTACAGACTTCATCGAGGAAATGGCGGTCGTGCGATACCACAATGACCGTATTGTCATAACCTGACAGAAAATTTTCCAGCCAGCTGATAGTCTCATAATCGAGGTCGTTGGTTGGTTCATCCATGATCAGTACATCGGGGTTCCCAAAAAGTGCCTGTGCCAGCAGAACCCTTACCTTCATCTTGGAATCAAGGTCTGCCATTTGCGTGAAATGATAAGCCTCCGGGATCCCGAGGTTCGAAAGCAGCGCCGCGGCATCACTTTCGGCATTCCAGCCATTCATCTCTTCGAATTCCACCTGCAGTTCCCCTATCCTTTCTGCATTATCATCACTGTAATCCGCATACAGCCGGTCCATCTCGCTTTTAATGGCAAATAGGGGTTTATTTCCCATGATTACTGTTTCCAGTACAGCATATCCGTCATACGCATTGTGTTCCTGTTCAAGGACCGACATACGTTTTCCCGGTTCCAGATGTACATGCCCCGAAGTAGGATCACTTTTACCGGCCAAAATTTTAAGAAAAGTAGACTTTCCAGCCCCGTTGGCTCCAATGATCCCGTAACAATTACCCTGGGTAAAGTTTACAGACACCTCATCAAAAAGTATCCTTTTTCCAAACTGGACCGATAAACTGGAAACTGAAAGCATAGCAGTAGATAAAATTTTTGCAAAATTACTAAAATTAAATGGGTGTGCCAATAATCGGCATTAGCAATCTTATTGCGCTTGCCGCTGGTAGGACGATCAAGATTTAACGGGTCATTAACAGGGCTACCCCAAGGGTTTTGTTAGTTTTGTTACGAAATACGCTTGAATTCTTGTATGATAAGATTTCTATTTTGCCTTCTGCTTATTACTTCTGGTTGCGGTAATAAGGAAAAAAATCCCCGTTCTGTTTACTTCGCCGGGGAGATAGTAAATCCAACCAGTGATTATGTAGTGCTCTTTAAGGACGACATCCCAATTGATTCGGCAAGACTTGACGAAAATAACCGCTTTTTATTTAAACTTAATGATATTGAAGAAGGCCTGCACAACTTTAAGCATGCCCCTGAATACCAATACGTATATCTGAAGAATGGCGACAGTCTTATGGTAAGACTAAATACCACCGATTTCGATGAATCGCTTGTATTTGCCGGGACTGGGCAGGCAGTTAATAACTTTCTGATTGAAATGTTTCTGACGAGCGAGGAAGAAGAGTCCCTGATAAGTTCCTTTTACCACCTCGATCCGGCCGCCTTCAGCCGGAAAATAGATTCACTCCGGCAAAATAAGATTACCCTGCTGCAGGAAGTGATGGCCGACTCCGAACTAACACAGGATGCCCGGGAAGTTGCACAGGCCAGCATAGACTACAACTATTATATCTACAAGGAAATGTTTCCCTTTTACCACAGGAAGGTTAAGGGTATGCTTTCCGTACCAGACCTTAGCCCTGATTTTTATGATTACAGGGCCAGCCTGGATTTGAACAATAAACAGTTAACCTATTTCAGGCCGTACTATAAATTTATCAATTATCACCTGGGGCACCTCACCTACATGCAATGTTTGGATAAGTGCGATTCGCATGACCAGACCATTGATAGTTATCTGCATAGCAATATGCACAAGCTTGGGCTAATAGACAGCCTTATTACGGAAAAGGAATTGAGGGATATAGTATTCCGGCATGTAGCCATGGATTACCTGCTAAGGGTGCAGGACAATGAAGCCAACAACAGGAAATTCATAGAAACTTTTCATGAACTCTCCGGGAATAACCGTCATATCGCTGAGATCGACACTCTCTATAAGGCTGTAATGAATATACAGCCCAACAATATACTACCCGATTTAATACTGCAATCTACAGATGGCAATAAGATCTCCCTGAGGGAGATCGCGAAAGATAAAAATGTGGTCTTCTATTTTTGGTCAGCCACCCAGCGAGGGCATTTCGAGAACACAATCCGGCGTATTCAGAAGCTCTCGGAAAATAAAATGGGCTATACCTTTGTAGGGATCAGCTTTAACACCGATGAAGCGCGGTGGAAAGGCCTTATAGAATCCAAAGGGTTGGATTATGCTACCCAATACAGGGCCGATAACTTCGAGGAACTAACCAATTCGCTGATCGTTTATCCTATGAACAAAGCGATTATTACTAAGGACAGCCTTATCGTTAACGCCTTTGCCAATCTCTATACATCTTTCTGAAGCACATAATTTAAAACGCTCCCGGACTTATAAACCATGATTGGTAAGAACTCCGGTACCTGCAGATTCCTGTGGTTAATTACAAATGAAAAATGTGCCTCTGCAGACGTCATATGGCTCGGCTGGCAACCGAAATCTTGTCTTTAATTCCCTTTTTTATAGTCGGCCAAAAACTTCTCAAGCCCAATATCCGTAAGCGGATGACTAAGCAATCCGGTAATCGCTGAAAGCGGCCCTGTCATAACATCAGCCCCGAGTTTGGCACAGTCTATTATATGCATGGTATGGCGGATGGATGCGGCAAGGATTTCGGTCTCAAATTCATAATTGTCGTAAATCAGCCTGATTTCGGAAATAAGATTGAGGCCGTCTGTGGATATGTCATCCAACCTTCCTATAAAAGGGGATACATAATTGGCCCCGGCCTTCGCGGCAAGCAGGGCCTGGCCAGCTGAAAAAATAAGGGTACAATTGGTGCGGATCCCTTTATCAGAAAAATACTTCAGGGCTTTAACACCATCTTTAATCATGGGTACTTTTACTACAATCTGCTCATGAAGGTCGGCAAGTTCTTCGCCTTCAGAGATTATCTTTTTGAAATCAGTGGCAATAACTTCAGCGGAAACATCTCCGTCCGTTATTTTACAGATATCCACGTAATGTTTCAGAATATTGTTTTTCCCTGTGATTCCTTCTTTTGCCATGAGGGAAGGATTGGTGGTAACCCCATCCAGCACACCCAGTGCCGCAGCTTCACGAATTTGGTCCAGATTTGCAGTGTCGATAAAAAATTTCATACGAATTTATTTGATTAAAGTGCCGGATTACGGCTTAATTTCCGGTTCTGCCGGTCATGGCAAAACTACAATTTATAATGGTTCAATAATAGTTTCTCATAGAGTTTATCGGGCAAAAACCTTTTTAAGATTAAAGAAAAGCGCTGTATCGGACTGCCCACTGTGTAATGTACTTTTGGCTTCCTTGTTCGGATGATTCTGTAGATCTTTTCAGCCACCCTTGCAGGGTCCTCCCCTTTTGCGACATCCTTGTTCATCCTCCCAAGTGACTCTTTATAGGTTACCCTGTAAGGCGAATTTTCCAACACGGGAGCATGATAGCGACCTGCGGCAATATTTGTTGCAAAATCGCCGGGTGCAAGGCTGGTAATCCGGATGCCACTTCGGCTGGTTTCCATGCGAACGGTTTCGGTAAGCAATTCAAGCGCACCTTTGGAAGCGGAATAATAACCTCTAAAGGGCAAACCCATATAACCGGCAATAGAAGTAATGTTAATAATAAGGCCGGAACGCTGACGCCTCATAATCGGCAGCACCGCGTTCATCACGGCAACCGGGCCCAGCAGGTTTATTTCCATAATCTTCAGAACTTCTTCCCTGGGAATTTCTTCTACCGGACCACTAATGCCAACCCCCGCGTTGTTGATGAGGATATCGAGCCTGCCTTCCTTTTCCAAAATGGTGGCTACCGTTTTTTGAATACTGAGCGGGTCTCGAACTTCGAGCTGCAGGAGTACGAAATCTCTAAACTGCGGGTAGCGGCCCGGATCCCTGGTAGTACCGTACACCTTCAACCCCTTTGAAGACAGGAACAGGCCAATGGCCTTGCCTATACCCGAAGATGCCCCCGTAATTAAGACCACTTTGTTTTGCATATGTTGCAAATAAACAAATATTTCGAACCCGTGCCAACCTGGCAGGTTTAATATGTGGGATCGACGGGTTTAGTGAAAAGGATAAAGGTATTCTATGGACACCTCAGGTGTCGGAATGTGGAAATAAGGCATAAAAAAATGGCAAGCTACCTACATCGCACCGCTGCGACCACATACCCTTGCTGCGTTCCCACCCTGGGGGATTCTGCAGGAGCTGGTCGTGTAGGACTTGCCACGTGCAAATATACAATCTTTTAAATTTGGGGCAATCATAATACATTCTTAATTTAGCCCGGACCGGGATCCGGAGGCTTTTTTAGCCTTCAGTTAAAATATATAGACATGACCCCTTTAAGATTTTTAGCCAGCAGCGGTATCCTGCTTTTCTTTCTGGCCTGTGGCGGAGAAGCGAATCCATCCAGGCTTTTTAGTATACAACTGGAGAAGGATGAATTCCGGGTGAACCAGAGTATCCGTGTTTCCCTGCTTAACAAAAAAGATGAGAAGATAGAATCTGTGGAATATTTTATCGACGGTATAAGATTGCCATACGATAACCAAACAATTACCCTTGCTGTTGAAAAACTGGGAATAAAAACGCTGGTGGCAAAAGTGGTCTTTGAGGGGGACTCTGTTGAAGTGCCCACAGACATCAAGGTGCTTGCCGAAACGGCGCCCATGGTGTATACGTATGAGATTATAAACGAATTTCCCCATGATAACAAAGCGTTTACACAGGGACTCGAATTTCAAGGTGATACCTTATATGAAAGTACCGGAAAACGGGGGGCTTCCTCGATCCGGAAAGTGGATTTTGCCAGTGGGGAAATCCTTCAGGAAACAAAACTTGAAGAAGATTACTTTGGTGAGGGGATTACCCTTTTAGATGGAAAACTCTACCAGCTGACCTGGCAGAACGGCACCGGTTTTGTTTACAATGCTGAAAACCTGGAGCGGACAGGAAGTTTTAAATACGGACAAAGCAAGGAAGGATGGGGCCTTTGCAATGATGGGAACGTGATTTACAAGAGCGATGGAACGGAGAAAATCTGGATTCTGGACCCGGAGACCATGACGGAATCCGGTTATATACAAACGGTCACCAATACCTCGGTTTTTAATAAGGCCAATGAACTGGAATATGTAGACGGAAAGATTTACGCCAATGTCTGGCAAAAGGAAAGCATGATGATTATAGATGCCGCGAGTGGAGCAATTGAAGGGGTTGTAAATTTTGGGGGCCTGAAAGATCGGGTAACCAAGCACCAGGAACTCGATGTCCTTAACGGGGTAGCCTATCACCGGGGCCGCAAGACCTTTTTTGTGACGGGGAAATACTGGGATAAACTATTCGAAATACAGATTATGCCAAGGGACTGAACCTTGCACTGAAAGTACTTAAGAAGGCGATAGAGGGAGGGTTGATTTGCCTGCCCGCTTCTCCGGGTCCCCGCCTGTGATGGGCCTTGGGCGGGACTGCTCCAGCTTGCTGGCTGCAGGCGGGTTAAATTAAGTACACTGGAGCAGTAGCAGTGGGCGGAAGTTGGTGTATTTAATTATTTGTGTATTCGCCTGCCCGGGTCCCCGACTTGGCGGGTCGAAGCCTTGACGTAGCAGGGTTTATATGAAACCTGGAATTCGCCAGAGGAGGCGGACAGGTTTGTATTTTGGAATTTACCTGAAGTGGGTGATATGTATATTTGATGTTTGGGTGCATAAATTGAATTTGCGCTTGCACTTGCACCCGCCTTCAGCCGGCAGGCTTGCACGTAAAATCCTTTTTTGCTTTTGTTTTTCAATTTTCTTTAGTTTTTGAGTTTTGAACCTGCCGGCAGGTTTAATTTTTTAACCTACTTTCCTGATCTTTCACTCGCCCTTGCACTTGAACTTAAAATGCATAGTTTTAACCATCGTTTAAAACTGCTGAATGGAAGTATTTACCAGGATTATACAGGTGACGAGTGCAGACCTCGATGAACTGCAGCATGTGAACAATGTACGCTACGTGCATTGGATACAGGAGATCGCAAGGGATCACTGGTTGAGTGTCGCACCGCCGGAATTGATCAACACCGCCGTTTGGGTAGTGCGCAGGCATGAGATCGAATACAAAGCACCTGCCCTTCTGGGTGAAACTATCCGCGTCCGTACTTTTATCGCCGACACCCGGGGCCCCCTTTCAACCAGGGTTGTGGAGATGTTCCATCACGAAAATAACAGCCTTGTGCTTGGTTCAAAGACTACCTGGTGCTTACTTGATGCAGCTACGCTTCGGCCAATGCGAATTTCCGATGAGATTAGCAACTTGTTTATGAAAAGCCGGATATGAACCCGGCTGATTTTACTATCGCCGGCATTCACCGATTACATCTTCACCCAATCTGGAACAACGACCGTGATCCGGCCTCCGGAACATATGATTTTAAAAGAGCCGGTGGAGCCATATCGGTCGTTAATGATTGAATCATTTTGAACGAAAACGTTTTATTTGTAACTCCTTTGTAAGAATTTTCACCAAAGTGCCTCATTTTCAACAAAATATATATAGAAACCATAATTATTCTATGGTTGGCATATAATACTTTTTCAATTAGGTTCACTAATTTGTCCCCATGTATATTAGGCATGGACTACAGTTACACTATTATCGATTCTGATGCGGCTTCCAACCTGCAATTACAGCACTATCTGGAAGACTACGGGGATTTTGTGTGCGCCGGGCAAGCCAGCAATAGTTCAGACGGACTGAATGCCATCCTGAAGCACCTCCCTGATATTGTATTCGTTAACCTGAATGATCAGGCTTTCGAATACTTTCACATGGTCAAGGAACTGCATCAGTATATGAAAGAGATTCCCGTGGTTATAGGGCTTTCCAAAAGCAAGGACTATGCCTACGAGGCCATCAAGAATAATTTCTTTGACTACTGGCTGATGCCCTTCAATGAATTCGATATCCGTAAGACTATCCTGCGCCTTAAGAAACAGTTGCCCAAGGAAATGTCGCATACCCTCTGCCTGAAATCGTATAAGGATTTCCACTATCTGGATACCGATGAGATTTTGTACCTGAAGGCGGATAACAACAGTACGGATTTTGTCATGAAGGACGGGAGTACAATCAGCGCATTCAAGACCCTCAAAACCTTTGAGAACCAACTGCCCGAAAATTTTGTCAGGGTACACCAATCCTATATCCTGAATATCAATTACGTTTCCCGCATTAACTACGGCAAATCTATCTGCTCCCTGAAAACCGGGAAAATGCAACTGCCTTTTTCCAAAACCTATAAGGAGAACATAGACGGCTTAAAAAAAGTGCTGTCTAAAAATACCATCACTACCTTAAATTAGGAAAATCCTCTCAAAAACCGTACGTCTGCTCACAAAGGAGGGGTATACACTAAATCTTTGTTTTACACACAATTTACTGGCCTGGCCCTTACTAGTTTAGCGACAGACAACTAAGTTTAACCCACTAAATTTAAATAGAAATGAAAAAGGTATTCAGCATTTTGGCCCTGGTAGTATTTATGAGTGCAGGTCTTGTTTCCTGTGAAGCGGATTCAAGTGAAGCGTCCTTGTATGAAAACATTAATGGAACAGATGGAGATGACGTACCTCTTGATAAGAGAAGTACCGATGGGGATGATGTCCCTCTTGATAAACGAAGCAACTAAATAAAAAAAGCTATCTCCCAGCCTCAGACTTTCGTCTGGGGCTTTTTTTTTAATTGTAACTTTGGTTTAATGAAAGCGGTTGCCATGTTAAAAAGTTGCTGCCCTAAAATTTTTCTATTGCTTATTCCCTGCCTTGCATTGTTTAGTTGTGGTCAGGAAAAAGGATCTGCATCGGATCTGGCCGGAAGGGATTCGCTGGCAGACAGTGTTTTTTTACTGATAGAGCAAGGGCAGAATTCGGATATCCCGCTTGCAGTAAGAAAAGACTACCTGCAGGAAGCCCTGACTAAGGCGAAAAGTACAAAAATAGACTCTCTTAAAACCCGGTATTATGCCCGCCTGTCTCTGGCTTATTTGCAATTACCGGATTCCTCATTATTCCGGGAAACCAACAGGCAGGCCATGCTCCTCGCCCGGAATGACACTGTAGCCCTTGCCGAAGCGCACTGGGATCGCGCCGAATTCCTTGCCTCCTATTCAAAACTAGATAGCGCTTTTTACCATTTTTTTGCGGCAAATGAATTGTTTGAGCAAAAAGGGAATGATTTTCTTTCGGCCAGGATGCTGTACAATATGGCCGTTATCCAGGCAGAGGTAAAAGATTATACTGGCAGTGAGCTAAGCACCATTAAAGCCATAGAATTGTTTAAGCCCCTGGAGAAGAATATGCAGCTCTACCTTTGTTACAATAACCTGGGTTCTATTACCAAGGAACTGGAAGAATATGACCGGGCGATTGAATATTACCAAGAGGCGCGAAACTACCATCAGAAAATAGAAGAGCAAAATACCTTCGGTTTCTCATTGGAAAATAATATCGGGGTAGTTTATCAGGATATGGGGGAACACAAGTTGGCCACGCGCTATTTTGAAAAGGTTACCGCAAATTCCGCTTTGGTGGAAAAATCGCCGAAATTATACGCAAGGGCATTAAATAACCTCGCATACAGCCGGCATAAACTGGATGAAAAGGCCGACCTTACGGAAACATTCAGGAAAGCCATCCGGATCCTAGACAGTATTGAGGACTGGCAGGGTATTGCACGGGCGCATTATAACGGGGCCGAATACTATAAGGACCAGCGGGATACAGTTCATGCCCTGGCACATGCCAATCTCGCCATGGAGTATGCCCTCCGGAGCAAGAACAACAAAAGGTTGCTCGAGACCATTGAACTAATGGTAGGCCTGGACCCTGAGCGTGCGGTGGCCCACACCCAGGCTTACATACGGCTCGACGACAGCCTGCAGCGCGAAGAACGTGCCATCCGCAACAAGTTTGCCCGCATCCGTTTCGAAACAGACCAGTTTATTGCCCAGAACGAATTACTGGCAAAACAGCGCCAACTATGGATTGGCATTGCCGGAGGGGTTTTCCTGCTCGCCTTTTCAGTGTTTGTCATTGTTATCCAGCGCATCAGGAACCAAAGACTCAGATTCCTTCAGGAACAGCAGGAAAGCAACCAGGAAATCTTTAACCTGATGCTTGCCCAGAACCAGAAACTGGAGGAAGGCAAACAATCTGAACAAAAAAGGATCTCCGAAGAACTGCACGACGGCGTTCTGGGAGAAATGAACGGGGTTCGGATGATCCTTCTCGCCCTGAACAAAAAAATGGATGAAGCGGCTGTGGAGCTACGTGCCCAGGCAATTAGTAAATTACAGGTGATTCAGGAAGAGATCCGTACCATTTCCCATGAGCTCAGTGCAGCTTCCTACCGTAAATTCCATAACTTTGTGATTTCCCTGCAGGATCTGCTTAAAAATATTGGCGAGGCTGCGGGGATACAACATGAAATGACCTACGATGAAGACATCGACTGGGACACGCTTAAGGGCGATGTGAAGATCAACCTTTACAGGATTGTTCAGGAGTGCCTTCAAAATAGCATTAAACATTCCGGGGCCGACACCATTACCCTGAACCTTCATGGCAATACCAGGAACATAGTGGTTACTATTGCCGACAACGGCAGCGGGTTTAATGCCAGCAGCGGCAAAAAGGGCATTGGACATAAGAATATAAGTTCGAGGGTCAGGAAATTGAACGGTAGCTGGGAAATCAGTAGTACCGTTGGCCGGGGCACCGCGGTAAAGATTCGCATCCCCTACCTCGACAGCGGCTTTGATTTCAGTCCGGAGGCTGCCAGGAAAGTGAAATTACAGGAAGTATAGGGTGATTAAGACGATATGAAAACAGTTCGGATTTTAGCGGTAGATGATCATGAAATGACCACCATGGGATACAAATTTATCCTTGAGGACAGTGAATTTGACGGTTTCAAGGTTAAGATGGACACCGATAAAACCTTTGAAGGTGCCAGGCAAAAGATTAGTGACGCGGTGAAACTCTTCCCCTATGACATTCTCCTGCTCGATATTCAATTGTCTCAGAACGCCGAAGGGCCGGCTAAAACCGGGGAAGACCTCGGGATTTTTGCCAGAAAGGTCTCTCCCACCTCAAAAATTGTATTTATGTCTTCCTTTAGTGATAATTATCGCATCAACAGCATCATGACATCCGTAGACCCCGAAGGCTACATGGTGAAGACCGAGATCGACCAGCTTTCGCTCCAGGCAATGGTGAAAGCAGTAATGACTTCCCCTCCCTACTATACCCAAAAGGCACTGGCTGCCATCCGCAAAAAAATGGCCAATGACCTTAGTCTGGATGAGAATGACAAGAAAATCCTCTATTATCTATCTATAGGTACCAAGACCAAAGACATGACGCGGTATATATCGCTTTCGCTGCCGACCATTGAAAATCGCAAACGGCAATTGAAAGCCCTTTTTGGAGTTGAGAAGCAAAATGACCAGGCTTTGATTACCGAATCCAGGAACAGGGGTTTTATTTAATTGAACACTGCTTAGAGGTAAAATTTCGACAAACTACATCTAAAACCCCCGGTTTTTGCATAAAAACCATAACAAATCTATGGTTTTTATATAACGATGTCTTCCTTTTTAAAACTAACTTTGAGTAAAACTATACCTAATTTTAAGGAATACTCAATGATGCAAGGGGAAAACTTCAGGAAACATTTAAAGCTTCAACTGGATTCCAATCATTATTTAAAAGGTCTGGAAGTCTTTAGCCGCAGCCTGGAAAAAGAGTATTTTGCAAAAGTAAGCATTTGCAATTGCAGTACCGGGATGTCTGGGGGCGACCAATATAACAGGCCCCGGAACCTTGTTATTGAAATGGAATGCAATTTTAACCTGGTGGAGACCTTGTATTATCTGGAACACGGTAACTGGGGAGAAGCGTCCACTGCCCTTTCGGCACTAGGAACCCCAAATTCTGCTTTTAATGAAGCATTTATAGCTTTAAGGGAATCAAACTCCATTGAAGTGGATGTGGAAGAATTATCCCTTCAACTTAAGGATACAGTACTTGTGATCAAAAAATTATATGCACAAAGTATCGGAGAACAATTAGGGCAAATCCTGCAAACGCTTGCTGCACATTATGTGCATCTGACAATGGGGCTAACGGAAACCCCCTATGAGATATATCTGCCTGTTTTTGAAGAAGAGATACCCAGTGCCCACGCGCTTTTGGGAACGGTTAAAAAAACGGCTAACAGTGCCATGGATTATTATGGTTACTGGGCCCTTTATTTTGATTCAGTTCCTGATGCAAGGATCTATGATCTGGAGCGCAGATGCATAATTTCAGGTGACCTACACATGCTTAACCAGTAGGGCTTTCGCCCTAATCCCCCGCCGTTAACCGGCGTTAAACAAAGCTTTCCCCTTCATCATGGCATTTACCCTTCCCTTGATCCCGGCAAGTCCGGGTTCATTTTCAGGGTCGCTTAAAACGGCATCGATAAGATCTACAATAGTTGCCATATCATTTTCCTTAAGGCCTCTGGTAGTTATAGCCGCTGTTCCCAATCGGATCCCTGAAGTAACGAAAGGTGATTTATCATCAAAGGGTACCATGTTCTTATTAGCAGTAATGTCGGCTTTTACAAGGGCATTCTCCGCTTCTTTTCCAGTAAGTCCCTTGCTGCGAAGATCGATCAGCATCATATGGTTGTCTGTCCCGCCAGAGATGATATGGTAATCCTTCTTAACAAAGGCCGCTGCCATCGCCGCTGCATTCTTCTTTACCTGTAACATGTAGTGAAGGAAATCGTCGGATAGTGCTTCGCCAAACGCAATGGCCTTGGCAGCTATGATATGCTCCAGCGGACCACCTTGATTACCCGGAAAAACTGCCATATCCAGCAGATTGGACATCATTTTTAAATTCCCGTTCTTAAGGCGCTGCCCGAAGGGGTTCTCAAAATCCTCACCCATCAGGATGAGTCCGCCCCTGGGACCTCTTAGGGTCTTATGAGTAGTTGTTGTTACAATATGGCAATGAGGGATGGGGTCGTTCATGATACCCTTGGCGATTAGTCCTGCAGGGTGGGCAATATCGGCCACCAGGATAGCCCCTGCCTTATCGGCGATATCCCTGAAAGTTTTAAAATCCATATCCCTTGAATATGCTGAGGCACCTGCGATGATCATTTTTGGTTTTTCTTTCTTCGCAATGTCAGCTATCTTGTTGTAATCCAGGTACCCACTTTCCTTATCAACCCCATAAAAAACAGGTTTATAGAGGGTTCCCGAAAAGTTCACAGGAGAACCGTGTGTAAGATGCCCGCCGTGTGAAAGGTCGAACCCCAGAATGGTATCGCCCGGTTTAACACAGGCAAAATACACCGCGGAATTGGCCTGTGATCCGGAATGAGGCTGAACATTCGCGTAGGCAGCGCCGAAAAGTGTCCTGGCCCTGTCTATTGCCAGTTGTTCCACTTTGTCTACCACCTCACAGCCCCCGTAATACCGCCGTCCGGGATATCCTTCCGCGTACTTGTTCGTCAATACGGATCCGGCCGCTTCCATTACCTGCGGACTAGTGAAATTTTCCGAAGCTATAAGTTCCAGGCCATTGATCTGCCGCTCCCTTTCGGCTTCTATTAAATCAAATATTTCCTTATCGCGTTGCATCCCCATGATATACTGTTAAATGAGGGGGTAAAAGTACAAATTGACAATCGTTAATTGGAAGAAAATAATATATTTGATCAGGAATTTATTAAATAAGAATTAACAACTATCCTATGCCCCTGATATCAAACGACCCTTCCCGGAAAAGCTGGATCCCTGTTGCGGCCGATTCAGATTTTCCTATTCAGAACATCCCTTTTGGTGTATTCCTTACCAGAGATGATGTGATTACCATAGGGACGAGGATCGGGGACTACGCCATAGATCTGGGCGCATTGCACCAGTTGGGGTATTTCAACAATATCCCTCTCACCGACGACATCTTCCTGCAGGACAGCCTTAATGATTTTATTTCGGATGGAAAAAAAACATGGCGCCTGGTAAGGAACCGAATCAGCGAATTATTTGAAAAAGGAAATTCCGAATTACAGGGTAATGAGGAACATAAGAGCATTGTTCTTTTCAGGATGGACGAAATAGAAATGCAGCTGCCGGTACAGATTGGTGATTATACAGACTTCTATTCGAGCAAGGAGCACGCCACTAACATTGGACAAATGTTCCGTGACCCGGACAATGCCCTTTTGCCAAACTGGCTGCATATCCCGGTTGGATATCATGGCCGGAGTTCTACTATTGTACCCAGTGGTACCCCCATCCGAAGGCCTTACGGACAAACGCTCCCCAAAGGAAGTGAGAATCCTGTTTTCGGGCCATCGCAACTGGTAGACTTTGAACTCGAAATGGCATTTATTACTACGGATGCGAATGCCCTTGGAGAGCCAATTCCGGTTAAAGAGGCCGAGGAATACATTTTCGGAATGGTGTTATTTAACGATTGGAGTGCCCGGGACATACAGAAATGGGAATATGTTCCTCTTGGACCTTTCCTATCTAAGAACTTCGCATCTTCCATCTCACCTTGGATCGTTACCCTGGATGCCCTGGAACCTTTCCGGACACCGGGTCCGAAACAGCAGCCCGAACCCATGCCCTATCTGCGGCATTCTGGCAAAACCAGCTTCGACATTCATCTGGAGGTAGACCTCGTCCCGGAAGATAGTGCCCCAACTACAATTTCCAAATCCAATTTCCGGTATCTGTACTGGTCTATGGCCCAGCAGCTTGCCCATCATACTGTAAATGGCTGCAAGGTAAACAGCGGCGATATGATGGGAAGCGGCACCATTTCGGGGCCATCCCCGGATGCTTATGGCTCCATGTTGGAACTGGCCTGGCAGGGAACCAAGCCTCTCGTCCTGAAAAACGGAGCTACCCGAACTTACGTAGAAGATAATGATACCGTTACTATGCGTGGGTACTGCATAAAGAACGGGTTACGAATTGGCTTCGGGGAAGTATCTGCCAAACTCCTGCCCGCACACCCGCCCGAAAAAAACAGGAAATAAAAGCGGTAACTCATCGAAAATATACGATTGCTTATCCTGTTTCGTTATGGTTTATGACCGTTTTGGCACAGCTATTGGATTTAGCCATAATAACCATAACCCGAAACATCATGAAAAAAGCAGTACTTATTTCTGTCGCCCTGGCATTGCTGATAGCGTGTGGGGGGGTAAAAAAAACCCAGGAAGCCGTAAATACGGGCAATTATTCCCATGCCATTTATTCGGCGATAAATAACCTTGCCGACAATAAGACCAAAAAGAACCATCAACCCTATATCGTTATCCTCGAAGAGGCGTTTCGAAAAAATACCGAAAGAGAGCTTCAGCAAATCGCTTTTCTGGCCAAAGATGGTAACCCGGCCAATTACGAAGCAATTTACGAAGGTTATAACGGCCTGAAGCAAATTCAGGAGCGCATCAGTCCATTGTTGCCACTGCATATCACAGAAGAAAACAGGCAGGCTGTTTTCGTATTCAAAAATTACGATGAGGAAATCCTGAAATCTAAGGCGGTGCTTTCTGATTATTTGTATGACAATGCCTCCCAATTATTGGGAAATGCAATCAAGAAGCAGGACTACCGAGAGGCCTATGACGATTTTGCCTACCTGGAGAAAATCAACTCCGGTTACTCAGACACAAGGCAAAAAATGGAAGAAGCCTACCAGCGTGGGCTTGACTATGTTAAAGTACAATTGGTAAATGAAACACAGCAGATAGTACCCGAGCGGCTGGAGTCCGAACTTTTGAACTTTAATACCTACGGCCTGGATGATTTCTGGACACAATACCATGCCAACCCACTCAGGGAAATTCCATACGATTACGAAATGTTGGTAGCCTTCAAGGATATACGCATCTCACCCGAACAGGTGCAGGAAAAACAATTCGTTAAAGAAAAACAAATTAAAGACGGATATACCTATCTGGAAGATACTAACGGAAACCTCGTTAAGGACAGCCTGGGCAACGAAATCAAGGTAGACCGCTTTAAGACGGTGCAATGCAGTTTCTACCAGTTTACCCAACACAAAGCGGCACAGGTTACAGGGCAGGTAAGTTATGTTGACCTTAACAGCAGGCAAACCCTGAATTCCTATCCCCTTTCAAGCGAATTTGTATTCCTCCACAGTTATGCAAATTACAATGGAGATAAAAGGGCCCTCGACAATGACCTTGTTGCCCTTTTGAACCTGGCTGCCGTTCCCTTTCCCAGTAATGAACAAATGGTTTATGATGCCGGGGAAGATCTCAAACAAAGACTTAAAAATATTATAACACAACATAAGTTTTAAATCAAAATGATTCTTTGCCCCAACCCTCGTATGTTTAAATATTTTTTACATGGGTGGCTTCGAGAGCCTAAGCCACCATTCGATCGGTTAACAACCTACTTATAAAAGCTCCTTTCCCTTTACAGGGAAAAAGCCTGTACCGAACTCGTTTCGGTATGGATTA
>CAYSVQ010000109.1:0-3509 GCA_964434565.1 uncultured Flavobacteriaceae bacterium
TCGGCTGGTGGATCCTGGCACTCTCGGCCTTCCTGGCTGCAGCAATTTCAATTTTAACAGTGAGCTACCAGGGCATCAAAGCGGCCAATGCAAATCCCGTGAATAGCCTGAAAACGGAATGACGTATAAAGTACGAGTAGGAGGTAGGAAGTGCGAAGTAGCGCAACCATGAATATTGAACCTTAAAATGATGTATAAGAACTATTTAAAAATCGCATGGAGGAACCTTATAAGGAATAAGGTGTATACATGTATCAATATCGTTGGTTTGGCTATAGGCATCAGCGCAGCATTGGTAATATACCTCATCGTGCAATACGAATTTAGTTTTGAACAATTTCAAAAGGACAAGGACAGCATATTCAGAGTGGTATCCAAAATTGAATTTCCAGACCTTACTGTTCACAATGCAGGGGTACCGGTGCCCACGGCAAACCACATAAAGGAAGTTGTTGGTGTGGAAAATGCGACTCACTTCATGACCAATTACGATTTAAGGGTCTCCGTGCCCCAGGTTCAGGATCAATCGCCTGTGTTAATTCAAAGGCAAAAGGATATCATTTATGCTGATGAAGCATATTTCGATATATTTCAGTACCAATGGGTTGCCGGATCGTCTCAATCGGCTTTGAAGGACCCCTCGCGGGTAGTCCTTACGGAGAGTCGGGCCAGGGCATACTTTTCCGGATTGCAACCAAACGAAATGATAGGCAGAAGCATAATCTATGAAGACAGTATTAACACGGTTGTTAGCGGGATTGTAAAGGACCTAGAGGAAGTTACAGATTTTACGTTTAAGGAATTTATATCCAGGGCAACCATAGAAACCACCGGCTTAAAAACACAACGTAGTTGGGATGACTGGGGAAACTTTGACAGCCATTCTCAACTCTTTGTTAAACTGGCCAGGGGAGCAAATATTCAACAGGCAGAAAGCCAGTTAGCCGAACTTAGAAACAGATATCGAGAAAGGGAAGCCAACGAAATTAAAGATGGCACCACGCATTTCCTCCAACCCCTGGTGAATATCCATTTTAACCCGGTTTATGGCATTTTTGAAGGCTCCGGGCGGGTTCCGGTAAATAAATCGATCCTCCTATCCCTGCTTGCTGTTGCCACATTCCTATTGGGACTTGGGTGCATCAATTTTATCAATCTTTCCACTGCTCAGGCGGGTCAAAGGGCTAAAGAAGTAGGCATCAGAAAAACATTGGGAGGAAATAGGGGTACGCTGGTATTCCAGTTTTTAAGCGAAACCTTTATTTGCACCTTACTGGCTGTGATGTTATCTATTATGCTCTTCCCGTTGTTGATACAACTATTTCAGGATTTTATCCCCCCGGGAGTAACGCTGGACTCCCTCAATCAGCCGCATGTATGGCTATTCCTGCTTGCTTTATTATGTACCCTGAGCCTGCTCTCCGGGTTTTATCCCGCATGGGTGCTCTCAGCATTCAAACCCGTTGCAGTGCTTAAGAACCAGCCATTTAAAGGCAGTAGTAAATCCCGCAAGGCATGGTTGAGAAGAACGCTTACGGTCACACAATTTGTGATCACCCAGGTTTTGCTGGTCGGTACCCTGGCCATGGGCAATCAGATTCATTACTCGCTGAATAAGGACCTGGGATATCGGAAAGATGCAATCGTATTTGTTGATTTGGAAAGAAATGTTTTCTCCATGGAAAAGGATGACAGGAGGTATGTATTGCTTGAAAAATTACGGCAAATCCCCGAAATATCGAACCTAAGTCTTGGAAGTTCTCCCCCCGCTTCTAGCCGCACTACCACCAGGACCATGAAATATTCAGAAGAGGGGAAGGTTTTGGAAACCATGGTGGAAACCAAATTTGCAGACAGTAATTATTTTAGTATCTATCATATGAGTTTGGTTGCCGGAGGTGGCTTACAGAGGAGTAATGAGACCATGGAATTCGTCATTAATGAGACTTATGCAAAATGGCTGGGATTCCAAAAGGCCGGGGACGCCATCGGAAAACATCTCGAATTAGACGGCCAATTTATTCCCATCGTGGGAGTAGTCGCAGACTTCCATACCAAATCCACACAGGAACCTATTAAACCGCTAGCTTTTTCCAACTCCCTTGAAAATAGCTATACCATGCATGTTTCCTTACCCCTGAGGGGAAGGGATACTGGGGCATGGGAAAGGGCTCTGGGCAGTATCGAAAAATTTTACAAAGAGCTATATCCGGAAGATGAGTTTAACTACACTTTTTTTGATGAGTCCATTGCGGCCTTTTATAAAACGGAGCAAAATATCATACGCTTGTTAAAATGGGCAACCGGGCTGTGTCTGATTATTAGTTGTCTTGGACTTTTTGGACTTGTAATATTTACCACCGCCCAAAGGACAAAAGAAATAGGCATACGGAAGGTACTCGGATCTTCGGGGGCACAACTAATCGCCCTGCTTTCAAAAGATATACTGTTACTGGTGAGTTTCGCTTTTGTTATCGCCACCCCAATATCCTTCTGGAGCATAAACAAATGGATGGAAAACTATCAATACAAAGTGGATATCGAATGGTCGCTGTATGTCGGAGTGGGGCTGATCGTCCTTATAATCAGCGCATTAACTATCAGTTTTCAAACTTTCAAAGCGGCAAATGCCAATCCCGTGAATAGCTTGAGAACGGAATGAAGAGTACGAATTTACGAGGCACGAGGTACCAAGTAGAGTAAGCTTGAACTGAGATAAGTTGCAATACGCAGTGGCAGTTGGCGGAAGTATGAAGTTGGAAGTGCGTACAATTAAGTAAGAGGGCAATTGTACAAATAAACCCTCCTACGGCCCACCAGAGGCGGAGACCCGTATGCGCACATACACGCAAACGCATATACACCTTTATGAGGTTCGAGGTATGAAGAAGGGCAACTGAACGGAAGAATCATAATAAAAAACGAATCATGCTATTAAAACTTAACAACATCTTTAAATGGGTACAACAGGGCGGGCAAATGGTGTTTTTGCTGAAGGATATCAACCTGGAAGTGGAGGAGGGGGATTTTATTTCGATCATGGGACCGTCAGGATCCGGGAAATCTACCTTATTGAATGTTATTGGCATGCTCGACGACTTTGACGAAGGGGCATACAGCTTCCTCGATGAACCTGTTCACAGCCTGAAGGAAAAACATCGGGTAAACTTGTATAAGCAATACATCGGTTTCGTGTTCCAGGCGTATCATCTGATCGACGAGCTGACCGTGTATGAAAACCTGGAAATGCCGTTGCTGTACAAAAAACACAGTGGCTCTGAACGCAGGGCTATGGTGGCCGATATGCTCGACCGTTTTCAGATGGTAGGCAAGAAAGACCTTTTCCCCACTCAGTTAAGCGGCGGACAACAACAGCTGGTTGGGGTGGCGCGGGCCCTGATTTCCAAACCCAGGCTCATCCTGGCCGATGAACCTACCGGAAATTTGAACTCCAAACAAGGGGAAGAGATTATGGAACTTTTTAAACAATTGAACCAGGAAGGGGTAAC
>CAYSVQ010000110.1:0-9560 GCA_964434565.1 uncultured Flavobacteriaceae bacterium
AAACGGTGAGATCACCCTAATAAAATGGCAAATAGACACCAGGCAGGACGGCACTCTGCAGGTAGTGCGTATCCTGCTGGAAGGGCCCCGAAAATTTGAAGCTTATAAAAAGGCTATGGGGTGAAAAACAAAGAACTGCCCACGGGCAGTTCTGCTAACCAAAGATTCAATCCAGGTAATTAATTAAGGATTATCATCAATTTCATCTTCCAATTCTTCGGCACCTTCTTCAATTTCGTCGCCAATTTCTTCAGCTCCTTCCTCAATATTTTCAATACCCTCATCCATCCTATCCCCGGCCGTTTTATCTTCACGGCATCCTGTAAAAGCGAATGAAAGGGCAAAAATTAGTGCAAACAGGAATGTTAACTTTTTCATTTTAATGTGTTTTAGATTTATAATTTAAAGGGTTTTACTTCTACCGAAGATCAATGAAAGCACCACGAGTACTAAAAAGATAAAGAATAAAATCTTGGCAATGCTTGCTGCTCCGGCAGCGATCCCGCCAAAGCCAAAAATCGCGGCAACTATGGCAAGAACTACAAAAATTACTGTCCATTTTAACATGGTAATTATATTTAAAGGTTACTAATTATTTCTAAAGGAACTTCGCAACCAATATATGCCTAGATTTTGCGGTATCTTATCCCTAAAAGGCCAATATTTAACGCAAAACCTGACCTTCTATTCGGAAACCGGTTATTGCAGCCCCTGTTACGCTTTTACTACAACATTCGGGAGAGCTATAATCTCACAGGTACATGCCTTCAGCATCCCGAAGGAATATTTTTATAATCTGCCGGGGCCAGAATATTTTTCCCCTTACTTCCGCCCTTGTAAAAATCCTTATCGATAGGATGGGCTACAAGCTCACTATACCCGGGATTGCAGATATTTTTTACTATTGCTTCCCGACTGATATTTGGATCCAGCCAATTTTTGCGAAAGGAAGGGTGTACGACTAATGGCATTCCACGGTCTAAATTCTGAATCCTGCGGATAAATGGATTTGAATTTACGATGATAAGCGCACAGGTGATGAAACCGTCATCCAACTGGTTATAGATTCCCCCGAGGCAAAGGGGCGCTCCGCATTTAGAGTATACATAATAAGGATACATCTCACCGTAATGCAGATAAAAAGTGAAGAAACCCGATGCGATAATAAGGCATCGTCTGTTTTCAAGGGATTGGGAATACCAGAGATTGCTGTCCAGTGCATCTTCACCCAGGTTAAGGGTATTAAATACATTTTGGAACAAATTCCATTCTTCACTGTAATTCTCCGGCAGTATCCCCCAAATAGCATAGTTAATAATATTGCTCTCAGACATGGTCACCACCGGGATACTTGTTTCCTCCAAACCATTTACTATTGGCTTTGGATGGTATAAATTGGGATATTTAAATGGAATCCCAAGTTCTGTTTCGATGGTTCTCCGATCAGTGATATTTGATAATCTGTAATACATTAATCATAAGTACCAAATTAGGATGCAGTTTCCTGCTGTAATACATACAATTAATAACCCTATTGCCATTGTAATGTACCGAAGGCAGCAGTAGAATTGGGATAGCTGCGTTCTGTCAGGCTTCCTTATCCCCTTTATTACCGCTTATCGTGAGGGGCATGGGAAAATCCAGTGTACGGATCGGGAACGGAATGGTGATGTTGTTTTTGTCGAAGGCCGCCTTTATTGCAATGATGGCAATGCTCTTCGCCTTCGCCAATTCAAGGGGGGATGTGGAATCAATCCAGAACCTGGTTTCAAAATTAATGGAACTGTCGCCAAATTCCCTGTACAAAAAGAGAACCTCTTCTGCCCTGACTGCCTCAAAATTATCAGCAATGGTTTCCTGTACTACTTTCATCGCAAAACGAAGATCGGTACTGTAGGCCACGCCACAGGTTAAAATTACCCTGGACTGTGCAGTTGAAGAAAAGTTTTTGAGGGGATTTTCCACTACCAGTTTATTCGGGATATACACCATGTTATTATCCGGTTGTTTAAGGGTTACCGAGCGCAGGTCGATATCTACCACTTCACCCTCATGGCCGTTGCTTTGAATCCAGTCGCCAAACTTTATAAATTTAACGTAGGATAAAACAATGCCGGAATAAACATTTGATAATGCCCCCTGCAGGGCAAGGCCAACAGCAAGGCCCACAACCCCCGCACCTGCCAGGATGGTGTTCAGGGTTTTACTAAGATCGAGAATCCCCAGTACAAGAAAGATCCCGAAAAGAACAACTATTATGGATACAACTTTGGAGATAAGATTTTTCATGGAGCGCTGAAGTTTGCTCCTATCAAGCAACCGCAGGCTTAGGTTGCTGATATATTTGGAGAGTATCAGCGAGATAATAAAAATGATCAGGGCAATCAGGAAATTGGGAAGGCTGATGACCATGATATCCAGCCAGTTCTGCAGCTTATCGAGCATTTTAGCCCAGGCATCGGTAAATTGAGCAACCATATAACTTGATTTTTCCCATAAGATAGGGCTTTTCATCAAGCTTTGCCAAAAGGCAAACACAACCGTTAAAAAAATGGTCCTGGACATAAAGTTATGCCAGAACCATTTGCAAACAACCAACCAAACGAGCTACCCAGAACGGGTAACTATCTTAAATCCATTAAAATTCAATTAATTTTGTTTCAAGGCATTAACTCGAATCGATATCATTTCCTCCTCCGACGGCATACGTACCATTATCGACCGTGAAGAACGCATAATTTAAGCTTTGTTCTTTGCTGTAACGGATAATTCCTTGACGTTTTCGGCATCGAGCCATCCATTATAAGGACTTTGGCTTAAATTTCTGCATAATTAAAAATTACCGAAACATGATAGCAAAAGAAACCCTGCTTTGCATCCCGGATATCAGTGGATTTACAAGTTTTATGAGTCAGGCCGACTTTGAACTCGGGGCCAAAGTCATCCCTTCCCTGCTTAATAAAATCGTATACTCCAACGACATTGGATTAAAAATCTCAGAGATTGAAGGAGATGCAGTCTTCTTCTATGGTAGCGGGAATCTCCCGGGCCTTGACGAACTTATAGCCCAATGCAGGCATTTTCACCTTCAATTCTACAAGCAGCTGATCGCCTTACGGGCCAGATACAGCGAAGTAGAAGGATCAGAAAAAATCCCGGAAATCCTGGGTTTAAAAATTATCCTTCATTTTGGCAAAGAAATTGGACAGGTCGCGGTTGGAAAACGGATAAAACTCATTGGTGAAGATGTGATTATAGCTCATAAATTGTTAAAGAATGACATAAAGGAAGACGAATACATTCTATTATCCGATGCCCTGCTTTCTAAATACCCGGAAACCCAGAGATCAAAAATAGTAGATCAGCTCAACATGCCTAAGGGAAGTATCACGGATGAAGATCTGGGCAAAGTGAAATTTTTCTATACGCCCCTGGTAAAATAATGCCGGCAGCCAGCTTCTGTTAAGGTTAATAATAATGTTTAATGAATTAATTGGCAGCTGCTACCGGCCTTAATTTTGAATGCTTTGCCCTAATAACTTAAATAACTTTTTTCGCTGTGTCTGAAAAACAAGGAAAAGAAGATTTCGAATTCATCAAGGATGATAAAGACAGTACCGGCAAATATCTCCTGAAAAATAACAGGATAACGCTAATAGCAATTGGAATTATAGTCTTTTTTCTTATCATAATCCTTGTGGGGATCTTCCTGTCCGGAGATTCACTTATGTAATGGCTTCAGGGGTGCAGTCAGCTTCCCTGAAAGCCAGATTTACTCAACTTAAGTTATAATTTCTCTTTGGATGCAATACAGTATATTACATGCCGTGTCTATTAAATTTTCTGATCCCAACTCCCCATAAACTATTGATTTCAGCTATTAGCCTGAAAACCTGCTGTACCTTACAGGCAGTTGCCTTTTTAATTTTACACGGTTGTGCCACCTACGAACCCCAGGCGGGAATTGCCGCGATCAAAAACCCCGAAGAAAGGCAAAATCCCGAATATTCCATTTTTATCGCCGGTGGATTTGGCAATTCGGTTGACTCTGAAAACAAACAGATTCTGGAGTTGCTTGAATTTCAATTGCAGCAGGCCAATAAAGAGAGTACACTGCTACTGCCAGGTGACTACCTTTCGGAAGGTGAAGGCCATGGGGACCGTGACAAAAAGCTTATAGAAACCCAACTGGGACTCCGCAGATCTTTTAAAGGCGAAATAATATTCCTGCCCGGTAATAACGAATGGAAGGGGAAATCGCTGGAGTCACTGGAAAAGACCGAACAATACCTGAAGGATGAGGAGATACAGGTAGCTGCAGTACTACCAGAAAATGGCTGCCCGATTGAACATCGGGTTATTAATGACCGGCTCGATATGATCCTGATAGATTCGCATTGGTTTACTTCCAACTGGTCACGGGTGAAAGACATAAATAAAAAATGTACTAACATACTAACCAGAAGGCGGTTTGTGGAGGAATTGGAGGGGTATATTAACGATGGGCAGGGCAAAAATATAGTAATTGCAATGCACCATCCTGCCTTCAGTAACGGCCAATATGCCGGAAAGGAACCGCTGAAAACGCATTTATTGCCATTACCCGTATTGGGTTCTGTATGGCATTTAATTGGCGAACTGGGGGCTTTTTCACCCGAACTACTTAACGCCAGGCGCTATCGCTATCTGAGGATATTGGTTACCGCCCTGGCAAAAGCCTCAGACCGTATTGTTCTCGTTTCCGGCCATGAAGAAAGCATGCAATTCTTAACCGGCGGAGGGATACAACAGATCATCGCCGGCTCCATGGGCCGAAAATCGGCTACCCGGCTTGCGGAGGATCACATCAGTACAGTTGGCGGGACCCTGGATTATAAAGGATTATTCACCTATGGGGAGAAGGGGTTTGCCAGGCTCGACTATTTTTCTGACGGTAGTGCGGAAGTAACCTTTTACGGAATAGCAGGTAGTACTTTCAGCTATCCCGTACTACCAGGCATGGCCTTTAAAGAATACAAGGAAGCAATCCCTGATCCCCCGTCGGAAAGTGTTATGGAAACATCCATCCTGCAGGATCAGGATTTCCTTAACAGGTCTGCTTTCCATGAATTTATTTGGGGGCACCGATACCGTAAATATTTTGGCCTGCCGGTTAAAGCACCTGTGGTTTCGTTAGACACTCTTTATGGCGGGCTAAAGGTGACTAAGGAAGGCGGGGGACATCAGTCTTATTCCCTGCGACTGGAAGATGATGAAGGGAAAGAATACGCCATGCGATCACTAAGAAAAAGTGCACTGAAATTCCTCAAATTCCAGGTTAAAGGGGTTGCCTATACGGAAGATGCCTATGAGGACACCTGGACAGAAGATATTGTTTCGGATTTCTTTACCACGGCTCATCCTTATTTGCAGCTGGCTATAAGCCCGCTAGCCAGGGCGGCCGGAATAAATCATTCAAGCCCGGAACTTCTTTACGTGCCTAAACAAAATGCGCTCGGCGACCTGAATGCCGAATTTGGCGATGAACTATACTTTATTGAAGAACGCCCCTCTGACGAACAGGCCGATTTTAAAGGCTACAGGCGTACCCTGGACTCCCGGGGGCGTGTAAAGGACTTTGAAAGTACTACGGATATGCTGGAGTTGATAAGGGAGGATGAGTCGAATACAATCAACCAGCGAGACTTCATCCGTGCCAGGATTTTTGATATGCTCATTGGCGACTGGGACAGGCATCAGGATCAGTGGCGATGGATAGAATATGAAAAAACCAATGGAGATAAGCTCTTCCATCCGGTTCCCAGGGATCGCGACAATGCCTTTCCGAAATTCGACGGTTTTGCGATGCCGATGCTGAAACTTTTTTTTCCGGCAAGCCGGAGGTGGCAATCATACGGCCCTGAGGTTGAGAATATAAAATGGTTCAATATTGGTGGCTACAAGCTCGACAGGGCCTTGCTGACAGCATATGACAGTAAGGTCTGGGAAGCAGAAGCAAGGTTTATTCAGCAGGCAATTGGAGATACCGAGATCGATAATGCATTTGCGAAACTGCCCGAAGCAGCACAGGATAGTATTTCACATGACATAAAACAGTATTTGAAGGCACGACTTGAAAATTTGCCCGAATATGCGGTGGCTTACAGCCGGTTTCTCGATAAAGTAGTAGCCCTGCATGGTACTGAAAAAGACGACCTTTTTGAGATCACCAGACTGCCGGAAGGAAAGACCCGTGTAGTAATCAGGAGGTTGCTTACCGATAAAACCAACGAGTTGATGTTTGACCGGATTTTTGAGGGGGATATCACAAAGGAACTTTGGATTTACGGGCTTGGAGACGCTGATATCTTCAAGGTCGGGGGCGAGGAAAATGCCTCAACATTTATCCGGCTGGTTGGCGGTTACGGGGAAGATCACTACGATATTCAGGAAAGTAAAAAACTTAAGATATACGACTGGAAACATGAAAAGTTACATTTCGGGGCGGAAGTACCAGCCCGGCAGCTTACCAACCTATACCAAACCAATACCTACCACTGGCGATTTTTTAAAGAAAACCATAATGTACTCATCCCCGGCCTTGGCTTCAGAACAGATGACGGTATTTTCCTGGGGGCTACAAACACCTATACCTTAAACGGTTTAAACGGGAACCCCTTCAGGCAACAGCACCGGTTTGCCGCCAACTATTTCTTCCGGTTCAGGGCATCAGAACTGAAATATTCGGGCACTTTCGCAAATATTTTTCCAAAATGGAATTTTGAAGCAGACGGTTATTATACTTCCGACCGTTTTTCGCAAAATTTCTTTGGAATGGGTAACGAATCCGTGAATCTGGAGGATCAGTTCGGAAGGGACTTCCACCGATCCAGAATGCAGATTACACGCCTGGGGGCAGGGATCGCCTTTCACACCCTCCGTATAAAAGCGCTATATGAGTCATTCCGGCTCTATGAACTTGCTGAACGGTATTTCACAACAGAAAACCTGGAGGAAGCAGTGTTCTCTACTCAGTCTTACCTTGGTGGAGAACTCTCCCTGATTTACAAAAACGATGACGCTGAAGATTTTCCAACTAAGTCCCTTTCATTCGGCCTCCATACCGGCTATAAATGGAATCCGGGTTTAAGCGGCAACCAATTCGGCTACCTCAATCTGTTTGCCGGTTTCAGCCATAAAATAATTCCCTCGGGAAATATGGTGCTTGCCTCCACTGCCAGGGTTAAAACCAACTTTGGGGAAGAGTATTTCTTTTATCACGCCCCATCCCTTGGCGGAAACACCGGATTGCGGGGATTCCGGGATGAACGCTTTGCAGGGAAAACTGCCTTCTATCAATCATCAGACCTGCGCGTAAGACTAAAGAAATTCATCACCCCTGTGGTTCCTGTTACCCTCGGTACCTACGCAGGTTTTGACTATGGCCGGGTTTGGCAGCCCGGGGAGGATTCCGGCAGATGGCATAATTCGTATGGAGGCGGCGTCTGGCTCAGTGGAATTAATTACCTGACCTTAAATGCGGGATTTTTTCACTCCAAAGAAGGGAATATGATCCAGGCTGGCTTTGGTTTCGATTTTTAGCGGATAAGGCAGCGTTTACATAATCTTAAAAGTAATCGGAATGCTATAGGGAACCTTCACCGGTTTGCCCCTCTGCTTACCCGGTATCATTTGGGGCAGGGAAGCGATTATCCTTTCCGCTTCTGCCTGTAACAGCCTGTCCGGGCCTCTTGACTTTAAGCCGGTAACATCGCCGTTCGAGTCAATATAAAACAGTATAAACACTTTCCCCTGTATCCTCATTTCCCTGGCTATTTCGGGATAGGTAAAATGGGTTTGCACATGCTCCTGAATTTTCTCCTGAAAACATGTCCTGCGCTGGGTTTCCGTGCCACCTTCGCAGCCCGGGAATATGGGAACGCTCTCAATTACGGCGAAAGGGACTATAATTTCCTCTTCTTCCTCCCCTACTTCGATATCTTTAACTGCAAGGGCCACGTCTTGGATTACGGCTTCCTGACTAGTCTCGGTACTTTCTATAAGGGTCTCCTCTATCTCCCTTGTATCCTCAACAATCTCTATTACTTCTGGTGCCGCCGGGGGCGGAGGCGGAGGGGTGGTCGGAAGGACCTTGGTTACAGGGATTTCTTCCCTTACCTCATCCTCCACAACAATCAGGTCTTCATAGGCGACTGTAACAGGATAAGTCTTATACTCCAGTGCCCTCCAGGTAAGGAAGAGCACAACAGCAAGGCCGGCGACAAAGAACAGGCCCCGGTAACTGTCCAGATCCAACTTTGGGTTTTTCTTGACTTGCATGGCTTTACTTCTTTATTATTATACTGAAAGTAAAGACCTTACACTAAAAAAACCATGACATCGGTCAGGATTGCCCGGCGAGGAACGAATTATCCCTACGGTCCCTTTCGGGGCCACAGGACTACCTGATGTAAATTACTTCCTTTTCGGCTTATTTGCCTTCGGTTGCCTCCGGGGAAGCACTTCTTCAGGGAAGGGAAAGATGATGGTTGAATTTTTCTCTGCCGCGATATTGGACAGCGTCTGGTACAACCTGAGTTTAATAGCGGAGGGCGACTGGTCTATCAGTTTACCTGCTTCGAGTAATTTACCGGCTGCCTGTTCCTCGGCCAGGGCTAAAATTATACGAGCCCTGCGAGACCGTTCGGCTTCGGCCTGGTTGGCCATCATCCGGCGCATGTTTTCGGGTAATTGTATATCTTTTATTTTAACATCGATAATCTCAATTCCCCAACCGCCGGTTTGAACTTCTACAATTTGTTTAATATTCTGACCCATTTCCTCGCGTTTTGAAAGAATGGTGTCGAGTTCCACCTTCCCGCAAACATCCCTTAAAGCGGCCTGCGACAACTGGGTAATTGCAAATTTGAATTCTTCTACTTCCAGCACTGCTTTTATGGGATCGCTTATGCGGAAAAAAACCACCCCATCAATGCTGCAGGGAACGTTGTCTTCTGTCATAACTTCCTGGGAAACTATGTTAATAGTAATAACCCGGATATCTACTACCTGTATGGTTTCAATCACAGGAATAATCCATCGAAACCCTGGTTGCAGCAGGCCAACATATTTACCAAAACGGAATTTCAGGGCACGCTTGTATTCAAAAACAATCCGGATACCGGCCAGCAGGAACAATCCTGTCAGGACGCCTATAAACATTAGAGGAGTCATATAAAAAATATTTAGTTACTGAATAATGTGTAACCTTAAGTCCAAATTTTACGAAGATGAGTCGTAAAAAATGCCCAATTAGGTATTCTGGTAAATCGGCCGCTGATGACGCCCTTCTGAAGTTACGAAAATCCACTCTGCGATAAAAATATATAAGGAATAAGCTGCCGTTTATCTTCGAACGAGGGTCTTCATGGCTTTGATGAAACGATCCAGTTCTGCCGTGGTGGTAAAAACATTAGGGGTTATCCTGCATCCCTTTACATGCGCACTGTTGATTGCCACTGTGAAGATGCCGAACTCCTGCAGTAGCGTCTTAGCCAGCATTTCAGGTTTCATTTTGGGAA
>CAYSVQ010000111.1:0-2004 GCA_964434565.1 uncultured Flavobacteriaceae bacterium
GGTAACAGTGGCAAGGGCAGGTTGCTGAAAGAGGCGAGGAAATAGGTTTAATTGAAGAAGATGCCCCAGGAACCAATGTGATTATGTGTCGGGAATTGGAAGAATTTGAAGCCTTTACCCCCGAACAGGAAAAAAAAGTTATGGAAGCCGCGATATTTGCCAGGATGGTTCCGAAGCAAAAACTGGACCTGGTGGAATTCTACCAGAAAAATAAAGCAATAGTTGGTATGCTTGGGGATGGAGTGAATGACGCACCGGCCCTTAAGAAAGCAGATATTGGAATAGCCATGGGAATTCGGGGGACAGAGGCTGCCAAGGAAGTAGCCGATGTGATCCTGATGGACGATAAATTTACATCCACCGAACTCGCTATACGGCAGGGACGAACCATCTTTGAAAATATCAGGCAGTTTGTGGTCTTTTTGCTTTCCTGCAACCTTGCTGAGATAATTTCTGTGGCCCTCGCCTCTTTCAGCAACCTGCCCTTGCCACTGTTACCTCTGCAAATTCTGTTTTTAAACCTGGTTACAGACGTTTTTCCGGCCCTTGCCCTGGGGGTTGGAAAAGGTGACCCAGAGGTGATGAAGCAGCCACCCCGTGACCCGCAGGAACCCATTCTCACCCGCAGACTGTGGACCTCCACTGTCTTGTATGGATTGAGTATTACTTCTGCAGTAATAGGGATTGTGGTCTATGCTCATATAGGAAAAGCTTATCCTGCGCTGGAAGTTAATAATATGGCCTTTTATACCCTTGTCTTGGCACAATTGCTTAACGTTTTTAACCTGCCCCGTCGAAAAGCTTCCTTCCTGGTAAATGAAGTGACCAAAAATCCATGGGTGTGGGTTGCGCTCGTATTTTCACTTGCAATAATGGTGGTGGTCTATTATATTCCTATTATGCAGGAGGCCCTATCCCTGGTAGCTTTAAATGGAGAGCAATTCCTGTTAATTGCTGTCTTCGCCTTTGCATCCTTGTTGTTGTCACAAATTTTAAAAAAAATAGGCTTAACAAATTAGACTTTGCTTTATTTGATAAACATTCCGCCGTCAATAACCTGTTGGGTTCCGGTCATGTATTTGCTTTCATCGCTGGCAAGAAAAAGAGCCAGTTGTCCTATTTCCTTTGATTCGGCATAGCGACCAAAAGGAATGGCATTTTCGAAACCACCCTTGACTTCTTCCGGATTCTCCGGAGCGAGTTGATCTTCTATAGAACGCATCATACGGTTGTCTACGGGCCCGGGATGTATGGAATTTACCCTTATTTTTCGTTCAGCAAACTCCAGGGCAGCAGTTCGCATAATACCAATAATACCATGTTTAGAAGCTACATAAGCACCCAGATTAGGGAAACCTTTTAATCCTGCCACCGAGCTGGTGATGATCACACTACCTCCATTTTCCATCCTCGGAATAACTTGTTGGCACCCCAACCATACTCCTTTGAGATTTACAGCTATAACCCGGTCAAAAACTTCTTCGGGATATTCGGCAATGGGACTGGTTTTGCCCTCAATCCCGGCATTACTGAAGAAGATATCGATCTTGCTGAAATCATTAAGGCATTTCTCCAGGTATTTCTTAGTGTCCTCAGCTTTTGAAACATCGGCAGCGCACCAGGCTACCTTGTCGCTTTTCAGGCTTTCAGCAGCTTTTTTGAGATTTTCCTCCTCCAGGTCGGTTAAAAATACTTTGGCACCTTCATTAAGAAAGATCCTGGCTGTTTCCAATCCAATTCCACCGGCGCCCCCGGTGATTAGTGCGACTTTGTTCTCTAATCTTTTCATGATTATTTGTATTGAATTAATCCCTAAAAATTTTAATTATTAGCCTATCCCGGATTTCCGGTTGGTTTCGTTTAGTATTTGTATAGCTTCTTCATCACTTACTGCTCTGAAATCTTCATAAAACTGCCCTACTGCGCTAAAATTGTATGGGGTTTCGAGGCAGATCACTTTGCTGATCTCTGGAGTGTTCCTTAGCTTTTTTAACGAGGAAGGAG
>CAYSVQ010000112.1:0-24287 GCA_964434565.1 uncultured Flavobacteriaceae bacterium
CCTAAAGCAGAGCCCGAAAGCCCCACCATCAGCATAATAAACGCTGTCTACCAATATTTCAATGAACTTTTCCCGTTTATCGCTGACCCCAAGGCCAGCACCCTAATCCGGGCCCAAAAGGAAGGTGCCATTTTACACGACACCTCTATGTTTTTTTCAAACTCCAAAACATCTTGCCTTTCAAAGCGGGTGCAAATATAGAACCATTTTCTTGCATCCACAAATCGAAAACGAAAAAAAAATTTCAAGCTATTTTCCTGTCATTATAAGTGCCTGAAAAAGAACCACTGCCCGCCCAATCCGGCTTTTAATGATGGTGGTAAGTGCCGCTAATGCCAGCCCGATTGCCTATGTCAGGAAAAGAAATTCCAGACCAGCCCGAACCGGATCACGAAATCCCTGTAGGGGTAATTCGGTGCCGCATAAAAGGAATTTCCCGTAAAGGAAGAGTTGAAATGCTCGGCCTTAAGGTAGATGCGCGTTTGCCGAACCTTAGCATTGATAAAAAAGTCGAGCATGGGATATCCGCCAAGTTCCTCCCTGTTCTGGATATAAAATTCAGACAGCAGCGGGTTGTAGGCGTCCATGGTATAACTCGTAAAGTACTTGAAAGTAACCCCGGTTTGCAGGTACATCGCCTTCTTAAAAATGTCGCTCGAAAAGTAAAGGGTGTTCCTGGTAACCAGGTCCGGGACGTTAAGGACCCGGGCTGTCTGGGATACATTCTGGTACATAACTGTATTGTTCAGCGCCCATTTTCCCATCCTGAACTCCTTATTGTATTTAATTTTCAGGTGATTTACACTATTGCCCTCCTGGAATGGCCTGACAAATGCATTTTCCTGTCCGGCATCTATCTGTTCGGCGGTGGCTTCCGAAGCAAAATACGTATAGTTATCAACCGTGCTGTATTTCAGGCTTAGCTCACCCAACAACACAGACTCCAGGCCAAACTGCAGGCTATTGACTTTCCGGGATTCAAAGGAATCATTATTTTGCCAGTTAAAGTTCGTGTATTCCGATTGATATAAAAGGGTATTAAATTCGGGCATACGAGACGAACTGTGAATGGATGCCCATAAGTGGTGATTCTCATTAAGGCGGTAGGCTGCCCTGCCATTCAGGAGGTAATCCGTGAGGTCGCCGGCTACTGTATAGGCAAGGTCGCCGTTTATTTGAAACCCTCCAAGTTGCTTTGAGTACTCGCCCCCCACACTGATCTCCTGGCCCTCCAACTGGTTATCTATTTGCTGCTCGTCTGTAATAAGGATACTGTTGAAAAAGTAGGTATAGTCGTAAAAACCCGCAAACCCAGTAAGGGTTCCAAGGGTACTGTTCGAAAAACGGGCATGTAAACGGTTGTACATGGCCTTCAGATGAGCTTTGTCGTTAACCGGGCTCAAAAAAACTTCTCCGAAGTAATCGTTCTGAGCTCTCTGGATAAATTGATAATATTTGGTTTCATAAGAAAACTCATGGCCAAGAGCTATGGAGCTCGACCGGTTTCCGCTACTGTCCCTGATACTTGCGGCCAGGGCATACTCCTGATCCAGGAAATAGCGCTTGCCCAGAAGTTTACCTTCCGCGTTGGTAAAGACCACGTCGATCCTCGACCTGTCGGTAAACTCCGGATCCTCTGATTCGAACTGTAATTCCTTTTCCGCCAGCCCCCCGTTCTCCTCAGTTTCGATGTCCTGGGCAGCAATATGGGCTCTTAACCGGTAGCGGTTATTTCGCCCGGTGTAATTGGCCGTTGTCCGGAAATTACCCGATTCGGCCTGGCTGAACTGGTACTTGCCAAGAGACCTGAAGCCTTTATAGGCAATGGAATAATTAAACCGCTCCGAAGTGTTGAAGGTGAGGGTGGCATCGAGCAGCTGTCCCTGTTCAAAAGTGGTTTTAAAAAAGAGCTCTGTCATGGGGGTAGGAACATTATAATAAGGGATGTCCTGCACTTCCAGATAGTTAAAATGCTTGCTGTCTGCACCCATCCGGGGATACATGCCGAATCTGTCCAGATCTACCCCCAGGCGGTTGTATGGCTGTCCCACATTCGCAAAGGGCATAAGTTCAAAATTATCCCTCCTTAAATAATTATACCTGTATTCCTTGCCAATAGTAAGGGTTGTGTCTAAGAATGTGGTGTCCCGTAAATAATTGATGATCTTATAATCCCGGATGGTAATTTCCTTTGGGAGATCTTTGCCGGAAGGGGGCTGCATTCTAGGCTTAATTTTGCGGACCAGGCTGGTATCGGCCTCTGCTGGGGGGGGAAGTGAATCTTCCTGGGCGCATACAGACCCGGCTGCGCATACTATAAACAATAGCAGCAAATACTTCATGCGATGAGCTTAGGCGAACAAAGGTACTTTTTTTGTTCATAATGAAAAGTGAAAGTTTCCGCTTCCGCGAACAGTTTGGCAGGCATTGTCAGCTGCGGTTGGATATTTCGAACCCGATGAAGTATCTTCGCGTTTAAATTACCGCATCCTTGTTAAGCCTTTATTACCATAACCCCTTTGAAGCCGGTACGGATGAAGCCGGCCGGGGATGTCTGGCAGGCCCTGTTACCGCTGCCGCTGTAATTCTGCCACGGGATTTCGAAGCATGCGGCCTTAATGACTCCAAACTGTTGTCGGCCAGAGACCGTGAAACACTGAAACCAATTATTGAAAGTGCGGCAATCAGCTTTGGAGTTTGCCACATTTACCCGGAAGTTATAGACCGGGTTAATATCCTGAACGCCTCCATAGAAGCCATGCACGGAGCCCTTAAAAAACTCAGGGATTTGCCATCTTATATTATTGTTGACGGTAACCGTTTTAAGCCCTTTGGTAATATCCCTTACGAATGTATTATTAAAGGCGATGGAAAATACATGAGTATTGCCGCGGCTTCGATCCTTGCAAAAACGTCCCGCGATGAATTCATGAAAGGCATACATTGTGAATTCCCCATGTATAACTGGGTTCAAAATAAAGGGTATCCCACGCGGGAACACCGCGAAGCCATACGCAGATACGGGTCCAGCCCTTATCACCGGAAAAGTTTCCGCCTGTTGCCAGGACAGCTGGCATTAGATATATAAAGGATTATATGTATAACCATACGTTCTCTATGAACAGATTATTCTTCCTGCTATTCCTTTTGATACTGCTCACCGGGTGTACCCCGGATAAGCAATCCGCCACCGACGGTATGGATTACCTGCCCGAAAACAGTTTCGCCCTGATTAAAATAAATAACCTCAGCGCCTTTAACAGCGACCTGAAAAACAACCACTTTATTGAGGCCTTACAGGCTTCCACCGTCTATAAAAAAGTTGCCGGGAAGATGGCGTCCATGCAATACCTGCAATCGAATTCCGGGGCTATTCTGGCCTTTTACCAAAAAGCAGGCGATTCCGTTGATTTCCTTCTGGCAGCCCCTTACAGGGAAGAATTGTTCAACCCCGGTAAGGCTGAAAATTTTTACGGGGAAACATATACTTATAAAAACATGGCATTGGAGAAATATACCATAGAGGGTCAGACCCTGTACGGTATTGTTGAGGGTGATCACCTGCTGCTCAGTTCTTCGGACTCCCTGATCAGGCAGGCCTGGGCTGTTCCCAAAGGCTTCGCTGATGACGCGGATTTCGCATCGCTTCACGCCACGGCAAGTACTGATAGGAATGCTACCATTTATTTAAGGGTATATCCCGCCAGCCTTGCACTGGGAGACTTCCTGCAGCCCGGATCGCAAAAAAAACTCAGTCGCTTTGCCAACTGGGTTTCCCTGGATATTGGATCAAATCAGGATTTTCTTAGCCTGAACGGGATTGCGCTACCATCTGACAGCCTTCCCAATTTCGTTGGCCTATTCCAAAATACCAGGCCCCTGCCGCTTATAACCCCTTCCTTTGCGCCGGAAAGCAGCAGGGCAATAATAGCTTATGCCATGGAAGACTACAGCCGTTTCCTTGCCAACAGGCAGGTTTATGTAGCTGATACAACCACCTCGGATTCTCTCTTCCGGGCTGTTGAAGAAATAGGGATTATTTTTGACCGGCCCGGAAAAAGTGTACTTGTTAACACCATTGGATCAGAAAACATCTCGCGATACCTGGGCGAACATACTACAGTTACAGAAGCTTATCAGAATCACGATATACATACCCTGGCAGAACCGGATCTCCTCATCCGTCATTTCGCACCGCTCCTCACTGATTTCAAGGCCGCTTATTACACCGTGCTGGAGAATGCGCTGATTTTCTCGTCTGAACAGGACGCACTCACCAGTATAATAGACCATTATACCCTTGGAAGCACCTTCGAGAAGTCACCTGTTTATACGGAAGCTAGAAAGTCGCTGGCAGACGAATCGAACATCCTTATGGTGGCAGGAAAAGAGGGATTGGAGGATATATTGGGCAAAAGCCTTAAGAATGATGCCTTTGATGAATTTCGGGAAACCGAACTTACCGGATACAGCATAGCCGCCCAACTGGTGTCTGAAGGGTCGTTCGCCCATACAACCCTCCTGGTGCGCAGAATTGATGCAGATTCAGGCAATAAGGCAGTTAACACCGGGTATACGGTTAAACTGGATGCCCCTTTGGCGATAGATCCTAAGGTGGTAATTAACCACAGGACGAATAAGAAAGAGATCGTGGTGCAGGATGAAGAGAACAATTTATATCTGATTTCAACGGAAGGGAAAGTACTCTGGAAGAAATTATTAGGCAGCAGGGTGCAGGGCAGTATATCGCAGGTAGATCTATACAGGAATGGCCGACTGCAGCTCGCCTTCACCACAGATAACCAGTTTATTATCCTTGATAGAAACGGGAAAGAAGTCGCGCCATTCAAGATGTCATATCGGGAGGGTAACCTCAATCCTTTGTCGGTGTTCGACTATGATAACAATAAGAATTACCGCTTTGTTGTAAGCCAGGGAAATGACGTGTATATGTACGACCGCCAGGGTAAGATAGTCAGGGGGTTTACCTATACCAAAGCCGGGAGCCCGGTTCTCCCTTCCCCTCAACATATCCGTTTCGGAAATAGGGATTACCTCGTCTTCAGGCTGGAAAACGGAGAACTGCAGATCCTCGACCGGGTGGGCAAAAACCGGATCAGGGTGGCCGAAAAGATCGATTTTTCAGAAAACGAAGTGTATTCTTATAAAAACCAGTTTGCTCTCACCGATAAGTCGGGTAATCTTTATATGATCGATGAGAAGGGTAAGGTAACGGTAACGGGCTTCGACCTCAACCAGGACCACGGAATGGAAGCTACCAGTAAGTCGATGGCCATCATGAATGAAAATGTCCTTAAAATCAAAGGCACGGAAGTGGTGCTGGATTATGGTGTTTACACAGCTCCCCGTATATTTTATTTATACGACACCATTTATGTAAGTGTAACAGACATCCAGAGCCGCAGGACCTATTTGTTCAACAGCAAAGCCGAACTACTCCCAGGGTTTCCGGTGATGGGCAGTTCGGCTGCCGAGCTGGCAGATCTGGATAATGACCGTAAACCTGAACTGGTAGTAAAAGGTCAGGACGAATCGATTATTGTATATGGTCTGAACCAGTAACACTATCTTCCAATAATACATCCCAACTTACCATTGATACAATTCCGATTCATTTTCAAGGGCAATTTTGTACTTTCCCAAGCCAACAATTTTTTGTATTTTAAATGTCAAATCCAAAATCACCCAAAAAGATGAAATCATTAGGAAAACCCCTCTATTTCCTGCTTGTAACCCTATTCATGTTCAATGCCGGCGATCTGCAGGCGCAATTGCTTAAAAAGCTTGGGAAAAGGGCCGAGCGCGCAGCGGAACGTACCGTTGAAAACCGGGTGGATAGGGAAACGGCAAAAAAAACCGATGCTGCTCTCGACAGCATCCTGGAACCGGGGAGCAAGGAAAGCACCCCTGAACCACAGGTAAATACCCCGTCCCCACCATCGGGAAATGGGCAAAAAAGCCCATCCACTTCCGGGTCGGACGGATCACCGGCAGGGCCGGCAGGTGAAAAAACCATGCAGGTATACAGCAAATTTGATTATGTCCCGGGGGACAAGATGCTATTCTATGATGATTATTCCAATGACTTTATTGGGGATTTCCCTTCCAAATGGAATACCAATGGCAGCGGGGAGGTGGTAACCATCAACAATGAACCTCAAAAATGGCTCAAGCTCTTACAGGGGTATGGAATCCTCTATATACCTGACGTTCCCAAACTGCCGGAAGATTATACCATTGAATTCGATCTGCTCACAAAAGGGATTGACAAACAGACTTCCTCTTCCGCTGGCCTCACGGTCAATATCAGCAACGATCCCGGATTTGATGCAGGCAGCCAATACGTGCATACGTTTTTGCCAATAGGGCAGTACGGGGCGTTCGATATACGCGTCCGGAACTATGCCGCCGGAAAAGGCAGTGACATTAACAGCGGGATTAAAGCCGACATCAGGGAAGCCGTTCTTAACCAGCCTCATATTTCCATTGCTGTAAATGGCCAGCGATTTCGCCTGTGGGTCAATGAAGATAAATATGTTGATATTCCAAGGTTTATTCCTGAAAGTGGCCAATTGACCACTTTGAAATTCAATCTCAATGGACTTAAAGACGGGAAGGAAGATGTGTTCATAACCAACCTGAAGGTAGCTGAAGGCGGGATAGATCTTCGGAGGAAACTACTCTCAGAGGGATCCGTTTCCACAAACGGGATTTTGTTCGATTCCGGCTCGGCAAGGATTCAGCCCCAATCAATGGGTATTATCCGGCAAATTTCCCAGGCTTTGCAGGAAGAACAGGCCATGAAATTGAAAATTGTGGGCCATACCGACGCTGACGGGGACAATGCTTCCAACCTCGAATTATCCCAAAAGCGGGCCGAAGCGGTGAAAAACGCACTGGTATCGGTCTACCAGATTGATGCAGGAAGACTTGCGACCGAGGGAAAAGGGGAAACCGAACCCGTCTCAGATAACGGAACCTCCGATGGAAAGGCGCAAAACCGGCGGGTGGAATTCATAAAGAACTAAGTCGCTTTTAACCAACACTATTAATTTTAAAACCACCATCAGATGAAAAACATATTTTTCAGCATTGTTTTGTTGTTTGCAGCCAGTTTTACAGTGAGCGGACAGAATTGCAGTCGCTATTACCCGATGACGGAAGGAACCAGCTTCCAGTACACCTCCTACGATAAAAAAGGCAAAGAAGAAGGTACATTGAAGTATACGATCTCCGATGCTTCAAACAATGGCGGAACGACCAGTGCCACCATGAACATGTCCTATTCGGATGCGAAAGGCGAAGAAGTGCTTTCAAGTGATTATACCCTTAGTTGTTCTGGAAATACCGTCCGCATAGACTACGAATCCCTGCTCTCCAATGATATGATGAAACAATTCGAGGATATGGAAATGGAGGTTACAGGTACAGATCTTGAACTGCCAAATGACCTTGTTGTGGGGCAGAATCTTGCCGATGCCAATGTTAATGTCAAAATGAGCATGGGGGGAGTAAACATGAATATGAATGTGGAAACAGTAAACCGCAAGGTAGAAAACAGGGAAAGCGTAACCACACCTGCCGGAACTTTTGATTGCTTTGTGATTTCGAGCGAAACCAAAAGCAAAATGATGATGGCAAATAGCACCTTTCCAAACCGACTTTGGCTGGCGGAGGGTGTGGGGATGGTAAAACAGGAAACCTACAATAAAAATGGCAAACTTATCGGGAGCATGGTACTCACTCAGTTCTCGGAATAACAACTGTCTATCGACGAAGGACCGGGGGTAATTCCCCGGTTTTTTTATGCATTTTATCGAAAATCGATGAAATGCACACAGGGCTGATTTCACAACATTCCAGCTGACCTTCACAACAATTTTGGCACCGTACACAACTCTGCAAATGGGCTAATTTTTTCTTTATTTAACTTTGGTTTAATGATAATTTTCCTACAGGTGGAAAATGTAACCCCAAATCATGAAAAAACTCTACCCTTCTTTTGTAATTCTTGCACTTCTATTATTTTGCAGCTGTAGCAATGATGATTCGGATCCCACTCCGGAAGAGCAAGTGGAGATCCCTGCCTTAAGAACTGACAAACAAATCCTGAGTTTTCAACTGATTGAAAGCGCGGATAGCTGTTCAGGCGAAATTGCGAATGTTATCAACGAAGATGCGAAGACCATAGAAATAGTAGTGGCTTCAAATACGCCATTGAATTCGGTGCTGCCGAGTTTCGAACTATCACCCGGGTCATTTATAAGTCCGAACAGCCCTCAGGACTTTTCCGCTCCTGTAACCTATACCGTTACAGCAGAGGACAATTCAACCGCCCAATATACGGTAAGTGTTACCCAGGGAATTTCAGACAGGGATATCCTGTTAAAAATTCTTGAACTTAATCCCGACAACTCGACCGGATGGAACCCCGATGATACCAGTATGAGTACATGGGGGGGGGTAACGGCCAATAATGGTCGCGTTGTAGAATTAAGCCTCAGCCAGGTAGGATTAGAAGTGCTTCCTTCGGAGATCGGCCAGCTTTGTTACCTGGAAGTTCTGAACCTGATTAATAACAGATTGGAAGAAATCCCTACCGAAATAGGCCAGCTCAAAAACCTTAATACCCTCAGTCTCAACAATACACGAATTACTTTGCTCCCTGCAGAAATAGGGTTGTTAACCGAGCTCCGGAGGTTGTCTGCCAACGGCAACAAACTAACCTCCCTGCCGAATGAAATTGGCCAATTGGCTCAACTGGAAACTTTGGATTTAAGTGCGAACTCCATAGAGGCCCTGCCAACTGCGATAGGCCTGCTCGGCAACCTGAAAAGCCTTGACCTTGAAGGTAACGACATCACAGAAATACCCACCTCCATTGGGCAATTAAGCAATCTTGAATTCCTGAACCTTAGCGCTAATGAGATGACGACCCTGCCTGCCGAAATTGGCCAATTGTCTAATCTTACCGAACTGGTAATAGATAATGGAGAATTAACATCACTCCCTAAAGAAATTGGCAGCCTGGCTAAACTTACCACCCTCATTGTTTCCCGGAATAATCTGGTAACCATCCCACAGGAATTGGGCAATGCCTCCAGCCTGACCTATATTAATGCCAACAGGAATAACCTGGATGCCGTGCCCAAAGAAATAGGGAACCTTATTAACCTCAACCTGCTTGTCATGCGACGGAACGATTTTAGGATCGTCCCGGTGGAAGTCTGTAACCTGTCTTCGAATTACGGGACGCGGATATTCATGGACAACAACGTGGATTGCGAAGATCTTTAACAAAAAAACCGGGCCTAAACCCCGGTTTTTTCATATCGTAGTTCTGCCTCAAACAAGGCTTCAAAATGAGCGAGTAATTTCTGCCTGACCTCCCCGAGAGGGATTTCCTTACGGCCAAGTTCCGCGTTCATAGAGCAGACCCCTTTATCGGCGATACCACAGGGAACCATCAGGTCAAAATAACCCAGGTTTGCATTGACATTCAGGGCAAATCCATGCATGGTCACCCATCTGCTTGCCCGAACCCCCATCGCGCAAATCTTCCTGGCAAATGGAGAGCCCACATCCAGCCATACCCCGGTTTCACCCGGAGATCTCTCCCCTTTCAGGCCATATTCCGCCAAAGTACGGATAACCATTTCTTCAAGAAAACGGAGGTATTTGTGTATGTCCGTGAAAAAATTATCGAGGTCCAGAATAGGATAACCAACAATCTGCCCCGGGCCATGATATGTGATATCGCCCCCGCGGTTAATCCTGTAAAATTCTGCCCCGTATTCCTTCAATTGGGCCTCAGTGGCCAGCAGGTTCGCGAGGGACCCGCTTTTTCCAAGAGTGAAGACATGAGGGTGTTCCACAAAAAGAAAATGGTTTGGGGTGGTGTCCTGAGTTCCTTCCCGCCGGTTTCTGATTTTCAGGTCGACGATCCCTTTAAAAAGTTCTTCCTGGTAATCCCAGGTTTCCTTATATGCCTTCCTGCCCAGGTCCCTTACAATTACCTGTTTGTTCATAAAGGCAAAGATACAACTATCCGTTGGGATTGTTAAGGATCACCAGGGCCGCTATAACCCCAGGGACCCAGCCGCAAAGGGTAAGCAGCAATACGATCAGGAAAGACCCGCAGCCTCTTCCGATCACTGAAAGCGGTGGAAATATGATGGCCAGAAGTACCCTCCAGAAACTCATATGCGTATATTTATATCCAGGTTATTGAATCGGAACCCATATATCTATCAGACGCAGCATTCCCGGGATTGTTACACTTTAAGTATGGCAATGTGAACAGGTCGGCATATTCGCATTTCCTGACATTGATACATTCTTCCATACTCCCTATATTTGCAGCCTTAACGTTATAAGATGCAACTTTCCGAACAAGAAATCGTAAGAAGGGAAAAACTGGATAAGCTAAGGGATCTGGGGATCAACCCTTATCCCGCTGCCCTGTATCCCGTAAATGCCACTGCAGAGAGCATCCGCCAATCCTATGAAGAGGGAAAGGAGGTAATGGTAGCAGGCCGGCTTATGTCGCGTCGTATCCAGGGGAAGGCCTCATTTGCAGAATTGCAGGACAGTAGCGGGCGTATTCAGGTGTATTTCAACCGGGACGAAGTTTGTACGGGGGAAGACAAGACCAAATACAATGAAATATATAAGAAACTCCTGGATATAGGCGATATCATAGGTGTCCGTGGTACCCTATTTATCACACAGGTTGGTGAAATCACAATCCTGGTAAAAGAATTTATACTTCTCAGCAAAGCGTTGCGCCCCCTTCCGCTGCCGAAGAAAGATGCGGAAGGAAGGGTTTATGATGAATTCAACGATCCGGAACAGCGTTACCGCCAGCGCTATGTAGACCTTGCTGTAAATCCCGGGGTTAAGGAAACATTTATCAGGCGGACAAAGATCACCAACAGTATTCGCGACTTTTTTAACAGTATGGGTTACCTGGAAGTAGAAACCCCCATTTTACAGCCAATCCCCGGAGGCGCCGCTGCAAAGCCCTTCCTAACGCACCATAACGCCCTGAATATACCGCTATACCTCAGGATTGCCAATGAGCTATACCTGAAACGGTTAATAGTTGGAGGGTTCGACGGGGTATACGAGTTTTCAAAGGATTTCAGGAATGAAGGAATGGATCGAACCCACAATCCTGAATTTACAGTGATGGAACTGTATGTTGCCTACAAGGATTACTTCTGGATGATGGAAACCACGGAACAACTGCTCGAAAAAGTGGCGCTGGACACCATCGGTACAACAAAGGTGAAAGCAGGCGGGCATGACATAGATTTTAAGGCACCCTACCCCCGGGTAAGCCTGCTGGATGCCATCCGGGAACACACAGGATTCGAAGTTGCAGGGATGGACGAAACCCAATTGCGGCACGTTGCCCGTGAACTGGGCCTGGAAGTGGACGAAAGTATGGGTGTTGGTAAATTAATCGATGAGATTTTCAGTGAAAAGTGTGAGGCCCGGTACATACAACCCACATTTATAACAGACTATCCCAAAGAAATGAGTCCGCTCACCAAGGAACATCGTAGCAACCCGGCCCTGACTGAACGTTTTGAGTTGATAATTAACGGAAAGGAAATTGCCAATGCATATTCCGAGCTTAACGACCCCATAGACCAGCGGGAGCGATTCGAAGAACAGCTAAAACTCTCCGAAAAAGGCGATGATGAGGCCATGTTTATTGACCAGGATTTCCTGCGTGCCCTTGAATTCGGTATGCCCCCAACTTCGGGAATCGGGATCGGGATCGACCGGCTGGTGATGCTGCTTACCAATAATTCTTCCATTCAGGAAGTACTGTTCTTTCCTCAGATGCGGCCAGAGAAAAAACCGCTGGAACTGAGCCCAAATGAAAAGGTGATAGTCGACAATCTCAAAGCCGCAGGGAGCATGCCCCTTAACCAGCTTAAAGAAAAAACAGGTTTAAGCAACAAGGCCTGGGACAAAGGTATCAAGGCTCTTGGAAAAGCAGGTCTCATCAAAGTGGTCAGGGAAGGGGAATCACTGATCTGCATAATCCAGAAATGAACCTGGGCATATTCTATTATAAATGCTAACCTTACTAATTATCAGATAGATAGATGCCTGTCTTTTGGCTGATTTAATGTTAAAATCTAAAATATCCAGCCGGAAAAAACGTTTTATAGTAAGAGACCCCAAATCTGCCGCTATGAAACACCTCTACCCTGCTTTTTCTTTAATACTCCTGTTTTTATCCTGTTCCAAAACGGAGCCTATAGACGGCAACGAGGACCCCGATAACCATGCGGATATAGCCCTTAAAGCCTGCTTTACCATAACCCAACAGCAAATCCTGGTTGGGGAAAAGCTTCAGATCAGCAATTGTTCGAAGGGTGCGGCTACCTATACGTACGATTTTGGCAATGGCATCAAAAGTTCGGAACCCAGCCCGCAAGTAGTATACATGGAAGGCGGTGAGTATGCAATTACCCTTACCGTAACCAACAGCAGCGAAGAATCAGGAACATTTATGCTGTCTGTACTGGTAAATCCGGCGGCCTCGTTTTACATTTATCCCATCGTCCCGGAAGGATATTCCTATATGCCGCTGGATGCTGGAATAAACCCCCAGAACGGCTTGCCCTATGTCCTGGAGCTGAGGGAGGACCTTAGTGGGACTGGAGGATCTAAATACTATTACAGGGGGCTTGACGCAACCTACGCGGAAACCAGCAATTATATAGCAGATAAACCCTATAACGCCAACAGTGCCTTTTCAAACTTCCTGACAGGCGGAAACATGAATTTCCATTTCCCGCGAACGCTAGCCGGCCTCTATGGCAGCCAGGAACTCACTTATAACAGCAGTTGGGGCTTTATCAATAATATTAACCCTTCCAATAAGCATAGTTACGGCTACCTGCCGGTTGGCAGCAATTACCTTTATTTCGGAACCTCCGGGGAATCAGGCACCTACAAGGCAACTATTGAGCATAGGAACAGTAGCGGCGATACCTTCCTTATTGACCTGCATGCCCTTGGAGATTCTTCGTCCATGATAGCTGATATGATCGCCGTGGAGGGAGGGTATGTAGCTTTCTGCGGGGTATTTACAATGAGTGCCACAGCTCCGCAAATTACCGGTTTTAAACCTGCGCTGGCATTCTTTGATGCGTCGCTGAACCTTACTTCTGAAGTGCTGCTCTCAGATTCGGAGATGGGCCAACAAATTACTTCTCCCAACAACCTTAATGGCTCGTACCATCTGGTAAAACTGGCAAATGGCAATCTTGTACTTTATGGCAACGGGGAACTGCTGGTAACGAACAGCACAGGACTCCTGATTAAACGAATATATTATCAGGAAACGAAACCTGTACAGGCATTGTTTTCCCTTGGGGACTCATTCGTAATCTCTACAAACGGGTATTTGCGAAAATTTGATACCAACGGGAACCAGACCAAAGAATTGAGCTACAATGGCGAATACCTGCCCGAATTACTTGAAATAAACGGCAAGCTTTTATTCATTGCCGGGTACGACAGCAATGATGGCATTAAAATGTTTTATGGAATGGCAGACACCAATTTGAACCTGATAGCCCTTGGTAGCTGACGCCTGTCGCGAAACGAATGGTTGAAGTGGAGTGCAAACCCCATGCAGCTCGACGCGGATTGTATTAATATTTTATTACCTAAGGGAAATACGTTAGTTTAGGCGCCAAATTGCGTTTATGGGCCTTAGCAAAAAAGTAGGACTGCTGCTCGGACCGGTCTTGTTCTCCCTGATTTTACTACTGCCTTTCGACCTGGTGTCTGACAGTGGCGACAGGGTAATTGCCGTTGCCCTCTGGATGGTATGCTGGTGGATCACAGAGGCCGTATCCATTTCGGTTACCGCCTTATTGCCGCTGCTGCTTTTTCCCATCCTCAGGGTTATGGGAATAGATGAAGTTGGCGCTAATTACGGCAGCCCTATTATTTTCCTTTTTTTCGGCGGTTTCGTGCTGGCCCTAGCACTGGAAAAGGTAAACCTCCATAAACGCATAGCCCTAAATATTATCAGGCTTACCGGGACGACACCAAACAAGGTTGTACTGGGTTTTATGATAGCCACAGCTTCCCTAAGTATGTGGATCAGTAACACTGCCAGCACCGTGGTTATGCTGCCCATAGCCCTGTCTGTGATCAGCCTGTTGATTCATGATGCCGACGGGTTCACCAAAGGCGACAGGAATTTTGCGCTGAGCGTTATGCTCGGGATCGCTTTTTCAGCGAATGCCGGTGGTATTGCAACCGTTATCGGGACCCCACCAAATTCTGTGCTCATTGGCCTGCTTGAAAACGAGTACAATATTGAGATTTCGTTCCTGAAATGGATGACTATCGGGTTACCGTTTTCCATACTGCTGCTCTTTATTTGTTACGTGGTTTTGGTGAAGTGGATGTATCCCAGCGGGGCATTAAAATTCAATGCTTCCAGGGAGTTAATCCAGCAGGAACTCGTGAAGCTGGGACCCATGTCGGGGAAGGAAAAAATGGTCCTGGCCATTTTTTGCATAACCGTTTTCCTATGGATTTTCAGGACGGTAATTAACGGGATTTTTCCCGTGCTCGGCCTTTCCGATACCATTATCAGTATGATGGGCGCCCTGGCACTTTTTGCCGTTCCCTTCAATCTTAGAAAAGCCGATTTTATCCTTGGCTGGGAAGATACCCAAAAGCTTGCCTGGGGGATCCTGATCCTGTTCGGGGGCGGGTTGGCCCTGGCTAATGGCATGTCGGTAAGCGGAATCGTCGACTCGGTTTCCAATGCCATTGCGAATGCAGATATAAGTGTACTGGTTACCGCTTCTTTGCTAATCCTGCTTATGCTATTTATGACGGAATTAATGAGTAATGTAGCCCTGATAGCCGTACTGGCCCCTGTAGTTGCAGGGATAGCCATCGGCCTGGAGATTCCGATGCTTTATCTGCTTATCCCTGTAACCATTGCCAGCAGTTGTGCCTTTATGTTACCCATGGCCACCCCGCCAAATGCCATTGTTTTTGCGAGTGGTTATATCAGAGTGCACCAGATGGCAAAGGCAGGAGTGGTCCTGAACTTTATCTCGGTGATAATCCTGATCCTGATGTTCCGATTTGTAATGCCCCTGCTGTTCTGAGAAATTCTTCCATAAAAAAACCCCTGCGCTGCAGGGGTTCCGATTAACTAACTAATTCAAATATTCACTGATGCACAGTGGAAACTTTTCATCCTATCTGGAATTTACATTTACTAATTCCTTGCAGATAATCGCATTGGCTGGGTATGCCGCATAAGCATCGAATCCTTCAGGTAGCCAGGTTTTAGTCTCAATTGCAGGGTGGAGATCGCTCTCCGGTTCCATATAGGAGATACTGGTGAAGTCGGCCGGCGCTGCGTATGGGTCAAATCCTTCAGGCAACCATGCGGTTGTCTCAAACCCCAATTCCTCTCCTTCGTTTTCCTCTATATAAGTGATCTTGCCAAGGTCTACATATACTTCATACGGATCGAATCCTTCGGGCAGATAGTCGGCCGTGTTGAATCCCAAATCAACCGTATCTTCTTCCTCGATAAACCGGATGTCAGCGAGATTGAGTGTTTTTATATCCTTGCAGGTAATACAGTTATCGGGTACCTGTAAGGCAGATATCTCTGATGATTGCAGTAGGCGGTCCTGCTTTTGAATGGCGCTTTTAAGGTTGTTCGGTGTGGCAGTTGTGCTCAGCATCACCATTCCACAAAATACTAATATGCTTTTCATTAAAATATTGATTGTTTTGCTTTTGATAATTGTTTCCTATAAGACTGTTGAAAAAGCCACTTGTTACAGCCTTTGCTTTTGTTTAACAGGGATCGGGCTTATATTTCGGGCTAATTTAAAATTGTATATTATTGATATTCAGGTTTTTATGTATTCTGATGATATTTTTGCCCCTGCCATAACCTTAGCAATTAATTAACAAAGGCAGCCTGTTGTTTGCATCGATTTTGGATTATTTCATCCCGGATGGAGACCGTTACTGCCTTGTTATAATTCCCCAAAAATTGAATTTTCCTACATAAATTACAAATCATTACCACAGGAAAAGGATATTTCACCTCCGCTGAAGCCGCTTTTACAACATTGCTTACCAGCCGTGGCAAGGTATTTCTATCTTAGTACTACCCAAAACCCCCACAGAATGTCTTACAAAGTAAAAAGCCTGATTTACCTAGCCGCCTTCATAGTTTCTGCCGTCATTTATGATTCAACCACTCATACGGAAGTAGAGAAAACTGTGGCCAAGCCAGAAAAAATGACAGACGCCATTACAGATAATAGCGCAATGGAAATGCAGGAAGAGGCCACTATGATTGAAGACGCGATTTTAAAAAATTAGCTGCCATACTATCCTGAAAATTACTCAATAGCATAAGGGCGCGGTAAATACCGCGCCCTTACTTTTTATGTACACCACATAGGCATGCGTGGCTGGCATCGCTCTCCGCCTTGTTAAATTCATGCAAATAATCCGATCCTGATTAAACCTCCGCAGTCTTATTCTATCCAATACATGATTTTAAACATAAAGGACATGAAAAAAATAGTAATAATCTGTATCCTCCTGGCCGGGTTTAGCACCATGGCCCAGGAAAGGGAAGGACGTTCCAATGGGCGGAATTATCTCAAGGAAATGACCCCCGAACAAGTTGCCACTCTGAGCAGCAAGCGCCTGGCACTCGCACTGGATCTCAATGAAGATCAACGGGCACTAGTAATGGATTTGCAATTGCAAAGGATAAAAGAACGAAGGGCATTTATGGAAAGCCGTGAAGGATCCGTCACGCCGGAGACCGAACTAAGCCCGGAAGAGCGGTATGAAAGACTTAATACAAGACTGGACCGTAAACTGGCTTATAATGCTTCTATGAAAAAAATTCTTAGTGCAACACAGTATGAGGATTGGGTAAACATGCACCGCGGTGGTAAAAGAAAAGGTCAAATGGACCGGAGGCACCAGCGGCATAGTGGTAAAAGGTAAGCCTTTATAGCCAATATTTCAGAGGGCATGCTGTGTGGCATGCCTTTTTTAGTGCCAGTCGTGAACGCTTTCTTCCAGGGCATTCAGGGTTTGGTCCAGATCCTCATAGGTTAAGGCATCATTCAGAAAATAACTTTCAAAGGCGCTGGGTGGCAGGTAAATGCCGCGATCGAGCATCCCATGGAAGTATTTTCTGAAGCGTTCATTATTTCCTTTAGCGGCACTTTCGAAGTCCGTTACCGGATCGCCGGTAAAATGCAGGGAGATCATGGATCCGAAACGATTGACCTGAAAGGCTATGCCCCGGGTTTCCAGCACTTTTACGATACCCAGATGAAGGTACTCTGTCTTTTCACGCAGGCTCCGGAAGATACCGGGATTGCTTTGCAGTTCGCTGAGCATAGCCAGGCCGGCGCTCATGGCCAGAGGATTCCCGCTGAGAGTTCCTGCCTGGTAAACAGGGCCCTCCGGGGCCAGGCATGCCATGATTTCTTCACGGGCACCAAAAGCGCCTACAGGCAAACCGCCGCCTATCACCTTGCCAAAACAAAGGATATCGGCATCAATTCCCAGCGCCTGTTGCGCACCTCCGGTACCTAACCGGAAACCGGTCATTACTTCGTCAAAAATCAGGAGTATCCCTTCTTTGGTACATAGTTCCCTCAAGCCTTCCATAAAACCCTTGGCTGGGGGGATGCAACCCATATTCCCTGCAACGGGTTCTATAATAACAGCGGCAATGCTGCCCTTATTTGCCTTAACCAGTGCCCGTACCGAATCGAGGTCGTTATAACCCGCGAGCAGGGTATCCCGGGCTGTGCCCTGGGTAACTCCGGGGCTGTTCGGGCTTCCGAAAGTAACAGCCCCACTGCCTGCCTGTATAAGAAAAGCATCGGCATGGCCATGATAACAGCCTGCAAATTTGATTATTTTATCCTTTCCGCTAAAACCCCGGGCAAGCCGCACCGCGCTCATACAGGCTTCCGTTCCGCTATTGACAAACCGGATTTTGTCTATATTCGGTACCATGGAAACCGCCAGCCTGGCTAAGTCCGTTTCAATGCTGGTGGGCATTCCGAAAGAGGTGCCTTTTCTGGCCTTCTCAGTGATAGCCTTAATTACTGGCTCATAGGCATGTCCGAGGATGAGTGGCCCCCAGGAGGCTATATAATCTATGTAGCGATTACCGTCTTCATCAAAAAAATAAGCACCCATGGCCTCTTTCACAAAAACAGGATGACCCCCAACCGCTTTGAACGCCCGCACCGGGGAATTCACTCCGCCAGGGATATACCTGCACGCTTCTGCGAACAGGGCACTGCTTCTTTGATACCTCATATTATTTTCTGGTTTCCTGTGCCCGGATCCTGATTTTCTGGCCCACAGACAGCTTGCTGGTAGACATATTATTAAGCTCCATTAATTCCGGTACTGTTGTCAGGTATTGTCGTGATAGTGAATATAGTGTATCGCCCTGTTGAACCACATGGATCCCGTATTCCTCCACAGGACCGGAATCCGTTACCACCCTATAGTCATTGGGCAATACCTCCCTGTCAAACCTGTAAAGTTGGTAGCGTTCTATAAAAGAGATAAGTTTCTGCGGATAGTGGCGGTCCGTAGCATATCCGGCGGCCTTCAAACCCCTTGCCCAGGCCTTGTAATCGTCCTGTGGCAAATCGAACAGGGATGCGTAGCGCGACCTGGACGACAGAAAAATACTATGGTCCCGGAATGAATACATGGGGTGGTTGTATTTGCGGAAACATTCACCCTGCGCATCATCATCGTGGTGTGCATAATCCCCTTCCCATCCGGTATGGCATTTGATGCCAAAATGGTTATTTGTTTTCCGGGTGAGTTCTCCCTGACCGTAGCCGCTTTCAAGTATGCCCTGTGCAAGGGTAATGCTTGCCGGAATCCCATAAGCTTTCATCTCAAGCTGTGCAACAGGAGCGAAGGTAGCGATATACTCCTCCACCCCAGAAATAGGAAAGTAAACAAATGTACCTTTATCTTGCGGTAAATCTCCCTCTATGACATCCCCGGAAGTCGCAGTAATAATGCCCGCCGGTCCGTGCGGTTCCTTATATGTCGCCGTGGCCCTTTTCCTGGCACCGCAACTGCCGAGTAATAAAGCGCATACGGTGATAAGTCCCAATATTCTCATAGCTCAATCAATGGCAATTTCCTTTGTTTCAGTTGAAGGTTCATTCCTTCGGTCCCCTGCAGCCCCCCACTGTGGATGGCGAGGATCCTCGTGCCTTTATTAAATTTCTCTTTTTTCACCATATCGAAGATCCCGTAAAACATCTTGCCCGTATAAACGGGATCAAGCGGAATCCCGGTCGCCAGGTGGAAGCTGTTGATAAACGCAACAAGGGTCTCATTTATTTTGGCATAGCCACCAAAGTGGTAAGCTGCTTCCAACTGCCAGTTGCCTTTCCTGGCAAAGCTACAAATATCTTTTTTTAAAAAATCGCCCTTAAGGGCAGGAAACCCGATAACCGTTTGGCCGTCGTGTGAGGAATTTACAATCCCTGCGAGGGTACCCCCGGTGCCCACACAGCAACAAATAATATCGTATGTTTTGTCTCCTCCTGTCAGGATCTCTTCACATCCTTTCACAGCCAAATTGTTGGTACCCCCTTCGGGCAGGAGGTAAAACCTTCCATATTCCCTGTACAAACTTTGTAGAAAGCCGGCCGCATGCTTTTCCCTGTATGCCTCCCTTGAGATAAATTTAAGTCGCATCCCATCTTTTACAGCCCTTTGCAGGGTTGGATTAGCCAAATACCCGGATTGCAGTTCCCCACCCCTGATAATTCCAATTGTAAGGAAGCCATTTTCTTTTCCTGCGCGGGCGGTAGCTGCTATATGGTTAGAGAAGGCCCCGCCAAAGGTTAACAGGGTATCATGGCCCTCTTCTTTGGCTTTTATCAGGTTATATTTGAGCTTGCGGAATTTGTTGCCGGATATCAGCGGATGTAAAAGGTCTTCCCGTCGAATATCGAGGGTGATCCCGTCCTTTACGATTTCGGGCAGCTGAATATTCTGTGTGGGAACATTGATCTCCCGGGTCATCAAACTTTAAAAATATTTAATAAAACTGAAAGGTTTACGCTGCTGCAGGTATTCAGAATTTCCTTCATTAAAATAAGCTTCCCGCTCAAAACTCAAATTCCTGTAAGCCTTGTAACGATCCCTGTACCATAGGCTACGCAACAGCCATTCGGTCATATAACAAATATAGAACGGCACGAGTAGCAGTTCCACCTGTTGCCTCAGGTGAATTCTTTCATGGTTGATCAGCGCATCATCAGACCTGAGGTACCCCTCCCGGAGGATGATGAAAGGCCATATGGTGAGACCAACATAATCTTTATAAAAGAACAGCCGGTTTATCAAAATCATTCTTTACTCCGTTATTAATTTTGAGCAAATATACGGCTTCTTCAATACTGTGGAACAATCTGTCACCAAATGCCAGGCTCCTGACCGATCTTCCGGCTGCACCCTAATCAGGATTAGCCGGGACAGTTGCGGCAAAATTGCCGGGATTCCCTTATTTTTACAATCCAGGCCAAATCTTATGAAGTTGTGAAATCATACAGCTCCCCTGAAGAAGGGGATTTCTATCTGACACCTGAGGGCTATAAGGTGTTTACAGCGCAATACCATTTAAAAAGAGGGTATTGCTGCGAAAGCGGTTGCCGGCATTGTCCTTTTGGTTACGACCCCGGAACCAATTCCATAAGGCCATAAATCCCCTGCATTCGGCATGGTATTTGTGCTTATTTAAACAAAAAAATATTGCGTTAAATACTGATTCTGCTATGAAAACAAAAAAAATATGGACGCTGCCACTTGTGTTGCTGCTGCTTGCGATGGGTTCCTGTACTTCTGTCAGGGTACTTACCGATTATGACAGGGAAGTGGATTTTAATACTTACAGGAGTTATGCTTTTTATAAAACCGGGATAGACAAGGCGCAGATCTCCGACCTTGATAAAAAGCGCATTTTAAAAGCGATACAAGCCGAAATGAATTCCAGGGGTTTTGTGAAATCCGATAAGCCCGATCTGCTGGTTAGCATTTTCACCAAGGAAAAAGAACGGGTGGATGTTTATAACAATGCCTGGGGTTGGGGCTGGGGCTGGGGCTGGGGCTGGGGTCCTTACTGGGGTTGGCCCGGTTATTACGGAAACAACGTAAGTACTTCCACTGAAGGGTCGCTTTATATAGACCTCATCGATGCAAAAACCAGGGACCTGGTGTGGCAGGGCCGTGGGGTTGGCACTTTGAACAACACTTCCAATATTGATAAAAAGGAGCAACGCATCAGGGAATTTGTGTCGCAGATTCTGGAGCAATACCCTCCCGGAGCCGTAGCTGCCAATTAAGATACCGCCGCCCTGTGGGCGGCTTTTTTGTATCTTTGGTTAAACAAACTCCCTATGCAATACGAGAGCAATCCCATCCTCGACAAGCTTCCGGCGCACCTGAAACAATATATCAAGGCCCAGAATTATAATCATTACTCGGCGATTGATCAGGCGGTCTGGCGGTACGTAATGCGAAAAAATGTAGACTACCTCAGTCGTATGGCCCACGAATCCTATGTACAGGGGCTTCAAAAAACGGGCATCAACATAGATCATATCCCTAACATGTACGGGATGAACCGCATCCTGAAAGACATTGGCTGGGCAGCAGTAGCGGTGGACGGGTTTATCCCGCCTGCAGCCTTCATGGAATTCCAGGCTTACAATGTGCTGGTAATTGCCTCAGAAATAAGGCAGCTTCAGCATATTGAATATACGCCGGCCCCCGACATTATCCATGAAGGGGCCGGACATGCTCCTATCATAGCCAATCCCGAATATGCGGAATACCTGAGGAGATTCGGCGAGATTGGCTGTAAGGCTATCTCCAGCTCCAAAGACTACGAACTGTATGAAGCGGTGCGCCATCTTTCGATTATAAAGGAAGCTTCTGATACCACGGAACAGGAAATAGAAGCGGCCGAGAAGAAAATAGAACAGCTGCAGGATAATATGGGGGTACCCAGTGAGATGGCCCTGATCCGCAACCTGCATTGGTGGACGGTGGAATACGGACTCATAGGCAGCCCGGAGCAGCCAAGGATATACGGAGCAGGGCTGTTGTCGTCTATAGGGGAAAGTGCCTGGTGTATGACGGATAAGGTTAAAAAGATCCCCTATTCACTGGAAGCTGCCCATACCTCCTTTGATATTACCAAACCCCAGCCCCAACTCTTCGTGACGCCTAATTTTGCTTATCTGAGTCAGGTTCTGGAAGAATTTGCCAATTCTATGGCATTACGCCGGGGCGGGTTGGCCGGCATAGAAAAACTTATCCGATCCGAAGCGCTGGGGACCGTGGAACTAAGTACCGGTTTACAGATCTCAGGATTATTTAAACGTGTTATAGCCCATGATGGCAAACCGGTTTATATACAAACCGAAGGAGAAACCGCACTTGCCTATAGGGAGAAGGAGTTGGTGGGTCACGACAGGTTCCGTCATAAAACGGGCTTTGGAACCCCCCTTGGCAAACTCCGGGGGATTAACCTTCCTATAGAAGACATGAGCCCCAGAGACCTGAAGGCTTACAACATTTATGAAGGTGAGAATATTTCCCTTGAATTCGAGGGAGGCATCAGGGTTAGCGGCCAAATCGTAACGGGCACGCGTAACCTGCAGGGCGAAATCATCCTCATTACTTTCAGGGATTGTAAAGTAACCCATAATGATACTGTTCTTTTCCATTCAAGCGGGGAACTATATAACATGGCTGTGGGCGTGGAAATTGCAGCTGCGTATAACGGGCCGGCAGACCTCCACAGCTTCGACCTCATAACCCATTCGCTTTCAGCAACACCTAAAAGAGAGAAAAAAGGAGGCATATTGGGTAAACTCGATAGTTATTACGAGCAGGTACGCCATTACCGTGAGGGTACCAATACAACGATTTCCAGAAATAAGGTTTTCAGGGAGGTGCGGGAGCATTTTCCTAATGACTGGTTACTCTCGGTGGAATTATATGAACTTGCCCGGAATAACAATGATACTTCATTTGCAGAAGAGATTGCGGCCCATCTCGAAACTGTCAAGCAGAACAACCCCCGAACAGGACATCTGATAGACGATGGCCTGAAGCTCGCCAAATCTGCATTAGTCGGTTAGTTCAAATTCCCCGGGCTGCTCCACCTGACGGTCCTCGTGAACCAAAGTCCAGCCCATGGTACTGGTAAGCAGTAAAAGTTTTGAAAGTTCACTCAGCAGGCGGTTCCTGGCATTGCCCACCAGGGTGGAAGCCCGGATCTTTTTCAGCAGGGATGTATTCACCCGTTCCTTAATGGTATTATAATCCCCGGCCTCAAAGGGGTTAAGGTAATCTGCCTGAACATCGTAATATTCAAAATCAGGGTAAATCTTTATTTCAGGTTCTGGAATGTTGCGAATGTGCAGGGTTTTGGTCTCCTCATCCAGCTCATAACTGATTTTGCTCAGGTCGTAGGCTACGGTAACATCGGCATTTACCACTACCAATGCCTTCTTTTGCGCACTGATCAGCGGGCCGAAAAGCTGGCGTGCATCCCTGTAGTTATACACCTCGGCGAAATGGCCTTCGGTAACCACCAGTTTCGCGACATTCTCTACCTGCTTCCGGATAAGCCGGGAACTTTCTTCAAGCCTGTTCGCCTCTTCCTTTTCGCGTGCACAGGAACGTACTATAAAGACCGCAGCAAGGGTAAGTACAATAACCACTAAAACTTTTTTCATCCGTCGAATTCGAAATGGGGATAATCTTCCTTAAGGTAGGCAATTTTTTCCTGAAGTTGCTGTATGAACGCCTTATGAGCTGCCGAATCCGGTCTGAAAGGCCTGTGTTGTAGGCCCTGCCGGATTTCCCCAACCTTTTCCATCACGGGATAGGCATCGGGATCGATGCAGGATTTCTTAAACCGCTCCCAGATATAATCAATCGCGATATTGCTGGGATGCAAAAGGTCTGCCTCATAAAATCGATAGTCTCTCAGCTCATCCATCATGATCTCATAGGCCGGGAAATAACACAACCCGTCTGTTTGCGGTGATCCCTCAATGGTATCGTGCAGGGCGCTTACAAGCAATGCCTTACTTCGCTGATTACCCGTAAACCCGTCTTTCAGATGCCTTACCGGCGAG
>CAYSVQ010000113.1:0-19459 GCA_964434565.1 uncultured Flavobacteriaceae bacterium
GCTCGCCGGGGTAAAGGGTGATCTCCCAGAGCTTAAGGTAGTTATTCTCGAAGATAAGGCTGCCCCCTTCGAAGGCAGCATGCACCCGATCTTCCTTGAGTTCCTGTAATTTACGGGGGTCCCATGAGCTGTAAGAGCCCGTTGGGAAAAGTTCCAGGGATTTCATCTAAGGTTGTTTGAAGCTAATGTATAAAATCCCTTCAAAAAACCGGTACAGGCAATTCCATAAATACCATAAGCAAAAGTCGCAGGGAGGATGTAATCCCCCCTTGTGACTGACCGGGGCCATACAGTCAAAATTTGGTCAGCCCCGTAGGGTTTCTTTGGTTTTGCATGTATCTTGCAGTTTATACATAATCATTCATTTTGATTGAAATCAACGGCAAGACATCCCCTGAAAACCTGCAAAAAATCCTGAAAGGGCATGGCTGGCTGCTTGACGGGGAAGAGGTACAAAGCACAGCCAAACCCGGTGAAGGCAATATGAACGTGGTGTTAAGGGTAGCTACCAATAAACGTTCTTTTATCCTGAAACAGGCACGGCCGTATGTGCAGAAATACCCCGATATTCCGGCACCCCTGAACAGAATCAGGACGGAGTATCTTTTCTACCGCAGCGTAAGCGATCCCCTCGCACAGGCACATTTTCCGCGGGTGTTCCAATACAAGCCATCCCATTATCTAATACAAATGGAAGATCTGGGCGATTGCAGGGACATGACTTACTGGTATCACGAAAGGGAAATAAAGCAGGAACCGTTGTCTGAACTTATCGATATATTAAGTGCCATCCATGCGCAGGAAGCCCCCGGAAATTACCCCGCCAACATGGAATTAAGGCAACTGAACCATCAGCATATTTTCGTGCTGCCCTTTGCAAAGGAGAATGGTTTTTCGCTTGACGAAGTACAACCCGGGCTGGCTAAACTATCCCTCCAATACAGGAAAAACAAAGAGCTAAAGGAGATTATCACCTTCATTGGTAGGAAATATCTCGGCGGAGGAGATACGCTACTCCACGGGGATTACTACCCGGGCAGCTGGATGAACAGAAGGAACAAGGTATATGTTATAGATCCCGAATTCAGTTTTATAGGCTTTCCGGAATTCGACCTGGGGGTTATGGCAGCCCATGCCATCATGGCAACCTCAGACAAAAAATACCTTAAGGCTATCCTTCGGGAATATCAGGGTACAGCTGATGAAGGGCTGGTTTCACAGGTTGCGGGAACCGAGATCCTGCGGCGGCTGATAGGGCTGGCGCAACTCCCGCTTAACCGCAGTCTGGAAGAAAAGGAGTATCTTTTAAAATCCGCCGCACAAATGATCTTATTATGAAGAACTACGTGTTTTTTTTGATTTTGGTTAGTTGCGGCTTTTATACTTCCTGCCGGGAACAGGCAGCGCAATTAAATATCCCGGAACCCGTGAAAATTGCATACGGAGCGGATAGCACCATGCTGAGCGCGGAAGCGTACCATGACAGGGTGCTGGGGGCCCTTGTGGGATCGGCCATAGGTGACGCCATGGGCGCGTCTACCGAAATGTGGCACCGCGAAGACATCCAACGAAAATACGGCTATATTATAGGCCTCACAGCCGCCGAACGCGGACAATCGCCCGAAGGGACCTGGGAACACAACCTCGGTGCCGGAGCCACTACCGATGACACCCGTTGGAAATATTTGATTGTGAACTATATCGCTAAGAACAAAAGCGAAATTAGTCCGCAAAAGTTTGCGCGGTTTATTACGGATTATTACGAATCCGTGGCAGGCGGTCTCGCGAAAAAAGAAATCCTGAGCAACCCGGATGTCCTCGATGGAGCGCTTGAAAAAGTAGATTGGATAAAGGAATGGGCGCGGGTAGCCCTGGCCTTCCAGGACGGCCCGATTGCTTACAGTACGGCATTAAACCGGTTTTACGGGGGTGAAATGGCCTGTGCGGGAATGCTCTATTCCCCGGCTTTCGGCCTGGTTGCTGAAAACCCTGAACGGGCATATGCCATGGCATATGAACATAGCCTGTTCGACCATGGTTATGCAAAAGACATTACAGCTTTGGTGTCGGCAATGACGAAAATGGCACTGCAAACGACTTCCATGGATTCCATTCTTAACACCGCTGTCTTCACAGATCCTTTGCGGTACCAGGACAGCCGGCTAGTAGGGCGCATCACGCTTGATATTTCAGAGGCTTCCAGGAAAATCGTAAGGCAGGCCGGGAATTTATTCGCCCCGGGCATTTCCTTATCTGAAACAATCAGCCTCCCTGAAGTCCCACGGGGTTTTCCCGGAAGCCCCGAAGAATGGGCCCAACAGGTTTATGTTTACGATTTTCTGGAAGAGCACGAAATGGCCATTCCATTCCATGCAGGGGAGATCTGGCAGATACTGATCGCAGGGCTCGAATTCGGGCAGGGCGATTTTCAGAAAACCATGCAATTCATTGTAAACTATGGCCGGGATAACGACACCGTGGCTGCGGTAGCCGGGATGATCCTTGGAGCAAAAATGGGTTTTTCAGGCCTCCCGGAAGAATTAAGTGGTCCTGTTATGCTAACCAGCAGGCAGCAAATTGGGCTCGACCTGGAGAAACTGGCTGATGAAATGGCTGGGGTATACCCTTCAAAAAATCTATAACACTTGTGTTGATCCATGCATAAAAACAACATTATCCGGGAAGATTTCTTATTAAAAACGGCATTTGCCCAAAGGTTGTACAACGACCATGCAAAGGACCTGCCCATTATAGATTACCATAACCACCTTCCACCTGAACAAATAGCAAAAAATCACCGTTTTAGCAACATTACGGCAGCCTGGCTTGCAGGCGACCACTACAAATGGCGGGCTATGCGAATCCTGGGGGTACGGGAAGAATTTATTACCGGCACGGCTTCAGACAGGGATAAGTTTCAAAAGTGGGCGGAAACCGTTCCCTATACCATCCGCAATCCGCTTTATCACTGGACCCAACTTGAACTAAAGCGTTATTTCGACATAGACACAGCGTTGAACGCTGCCAGTGCAGACGCAGTTTATGAACAGGCATCCGAAAAGTTAGGGCAACCGGCATTCGGTGCGATGGGATTACTTCAAAAGATGAAGGTGGAAGTAGTTTGTACCACCGACGACCCTGCAGACAACCTGGAGTACCACAAGAAAGGCAGGGAAACAATAAATGCTCTTAAAATACTTCCCACATTCCGTCCGGACAAGGCTTATGCGATTGGCGATCTCGCCACTTACCGTTCTTACCTTGAACGGCTGGGCGCCGCGAGCGGCCAGGTCATTACGTCCTTCGCAGCTTTATTGTCTGCCCTGGAAAACAGGATCGGATACTTTCACGATAACGGTTGCCGGCTGGCAGACCACGGTTTGGAACAAATGCCCGCTCCTGGGGCAGGGCCAGCGGATTGTGAGAAGGTGTTTACCAAAATCCTCGATAACAAACGCATTGCTCCCGAAGAGCACGGTGAATTCACTTACCAGCTGCTAAAACATCTTTGCCTTTGTTACCATCAAAAAGGATGGGTACAACAATTTCATCTGGGCGCCCTGCGCAATAACAATAGCAGGCTGCTAAATGAACTGGGGGCCGACACCGGATTCGACTCTATCGGCGATTTCCGGCAAGCCCGCGAACTCAGTAATTTCCTCAATGAACTGGAAAAAGGGAATTCCCTTGCGAAGACTATATTATATAACCTAAACCCGGCAGACAATGAGGTTTTTGCAACCATGGCCGGTAACTTCGGAGAAAGCGGCGTTAAAGGGAAAGTCCAGTGGGGAGCAGCCTGGTGGTTTCTGGATCAGAAAGATGGTATGGAAAAACAACTGAATACCCTTTCCAACATGGGTTTGCTGAGCTGCTTTGTTGGCATGCTTACCGATTCCCGTAGTTTTTTGTCTTTCCCAAGGCACGAATACTTTCGCAGGATTCTCTGCAATCTGATAGGAAATGATGTGGCCGGGGGCGAATTACCGGCTGATGAAGCATGGCTGGGCAAAATCGTAAAGGACATCTGCTACAGCAATGCTGCAGACTATTTTCCATTCTAACGTTCAATGAATACCTTTAAGCTCAAACCGCTGCCATGAATCGACTTTTTTCAATAAAAAACAAAATCATAGTTATGAGCGGGGCAACCGGCGTACTCGGATCAGCCCTTTCCTTACACCTGGCTTCCGAAGGTGCCATGGTGGTGGTACTCGGACGCAACCAGGACAAGGTAAAGGCCCTTGTAAATCGGATTGAAGGGGCCGGCGGCAAGGCTTTTCCGCTTATTTCCGATGTTATTAAGGAGGATGACCTCCTGAAAAGCAGAAAGGTACTGCTGGACGAATTCGGGCGTCTCGATGTGCTCATAAATGCAGCAGGCGGTAATATGCCCGGGGCGGTCATCACTCCGGACCAGACGGTTATTGACGCGGATACCGAATCGCTCCGCCAGGTGATGGAACTTAACTACCTGGGGACATTTTTACCTGTTAAGGTATTCCTTCCTCTTTTCCTGAAGTCGGATAATGGGAGCATTATCAATATTTCCTCCATGGCCGCCTCCAGGCCCATGACCAGGGTAATGGGATACAGTTCCGCCAAGGCGGCCATAGATAATCTCACCAAATGGCTGGCAGTGGAGTTTTGTAAAAAACACGGAAAAGACATCAGGGTAAATGCAATTGCCCCCGGTTTCTTCCTTACCGATCAAAACCGCAGCCTCCTCACCCTTTCCGATGGCAGCCTGACGGAGCGGGGCAGCAGAATCCTTGATCATACCCCTATGGGAACATTCGGCGAGCCCGAAGATCTTTTTGGTGTTACGCAATGGCTGTGCAGTGATGCTTCCTCCTTCGTAACGGGAACCATAATTCCGATAGATGGTGGATTCAGCGCCTACTCCGGGGTATAATTCCAGATAGTCTCGGCCCGGCTGATTTCCAGGTCCTTCACCTTCAGCGGCTCCTCCCCCGTATTTTCAATCAGGAGTTCAGTATAATGGCCGTTGGGGAAAACCTGTGCTGTCATGGCATACTGCCCCTCATTAATGAAAAGTTCTACTGAAGACCAATCCATCATAATCCGGATCATTACTTCCCCTTCCGGCAACCCGCCTGTTGGCATTATCTGCGGGGTCTCGGCAAAGTCAGGATCAAAATCCGTCTTGCCCGAAGCGGACCTGTCCAGCGTAAATAGATCCTGGTCTCCATCCATAGCCATTTTCAGGGTATCTCCCTCGGCATTCGTGAAAGTGAGTTTAAAATCCCGACCTGCCGTTTTGAAAAGCAATTGCGACTGGCTAAAATGGTCGAAGCCGATCTTTTCATTTTGTCCTGTTGCCAATTCAAACTGCATGCTGATCTCGGATTTAAAGATGGTTCCCAGTTCTGCCAGCGGTTGGTTTAACAGGGTATACTCGTCACCGATTTCCTTCAGAGAGAGGGTCCTGGGCAGGGTCATTGCGCTTCTCCAGGCCTCGGTGGGAGTTGTATCGGCATAAGCCCAGTTGCTCATCCATCCAATAAAAATCCTTTCGCCCGAAGGAACATTGTTATAAGTCACTCCGGCATAGTTGTCGGTCCCCCAATCCAGCCACCTCGGTTCCTTCTGGGAAGATGTAAACCCGGTTCCGTTAAAATTGCCAATAAAGTACTGTGTCCCGCTACCCCCATTAGGAGCCCCGGGGTTGATGCTAATTAATAGTACCCATTTCTCTGTACCCTGCCCATTTACCTTTAACGGAAATAAGTCCGGGCATTCCCAGACACCCCCATGTGCGCCGGACTCCTTCCCGAAGGAGCTGAGGTACTCCCATGATTTGAGGTCTTCAGACCGGTAAAACTGCGCATGGTCTCCTGCAACAAGTACCATTATCCATTGTGCACTTTCCTCATGCCAGAATACTTTGGGGTCCCGGAAATCCCGGATGCCATCCCCGTTCGTGATAACCGGGTTCTGACTGTACTTTGTCCAGGTCTGGCCATTATCCAGGCTGTACGCAATCCCCTGGGTTTGGTAATCGGTCCTGCCTGCCTTTTCATGGTCTGTGTTGTGATAGGTAAAAACAGCCACCAGCGGAGGATTATCTTTGGTGCCAAAACCCGAAGTGTTGTTCCCATCAACTACCGCGCTCCCGGAAAAAATGTACCCGTTACCATCCGGGTAGAGGGCAATGGGCCGGTGCTCCCAGAAAACAAGGTCTTTGCTCACAGCATGCCCCCAGTGCATGGGACCCCAGACAATGTCGCCCGGATAATATTGGAAAAACAGGTGATAAACGCCATCGTGGTATACCAGTCCGTTGGGATCATTCATCCACTTCTCTTCCGGACTATAATGGTATTGTGGTCTGTATGGCTCACGAAAAAAATCATTTGCCTGGCTATGGGCTACAGGAGCGGGTTCGGGCGCCTCCCTGCATGCCGCCAGCAATATGAGCAGGCAGCTACCCAGCGTTAGTGTGTATTTCAGCTTCATAAAGATTAGTATTTCTATAAAAATACTTTTTTTATTTCTTCTTTTGGCATAAGAAGCTTTGGTTCCTCTCTGAAGTCAATATACTATCTTTGAAACCGAAATAAAGGGTGTAATCAAGTTAGGATCCCTGTCGGTTGTGGTTTGTTCGAACGATAGAGGCGACCTGTTCCTGCCCATGTATCAACAGGAACAGGCGTAGGGTTATAAGCCGGACGTCTGAAAGGAATAGCGGCGACCTTGCAGGAAGGCTTTAAACTAACGCCCTTAACAACAAAATTCCAAATCGCTTGAATAACCGGAAAGATCAGCTTTTACTTATTTTCATAAGGAATCCGGTACCCGGGAAATGCAAAACCCGTCTTGCAGCTGTCATTGGCGACGAAGCCGCGCTTGAAATCTACAAATTCCTCCTGCGGCATACGGCATCCGTAACCCGTGACCTCCGGCTTACCAAAAGGGTCTGCTATACGGAAAACATTCAGCAGGATGATTACTGGGATCGGCATATTTACCAGAAGGTATTGCAGGAAGGAAACGATCTTGGGGAGCGTATGCTCCGGGCATTTAAGCAAGGTTTCGCTGAAGGTTACGACAAAATCATCATTATCGGCAGCGATTTGTACGATCTGGAAACCGCTGACCTGGAGGAAGCATTCCGCAAGCTTGATAGTGCAGATTATGTTTTGGGCCCGGCCACTGATGGTGGTTTTTACCTGCTTGGAATGAAAGCTGCAGATCCGCGTCTTTTCACCGGGAAAAAATGGGGCTCCGCAACAGTATTGGAAGCTACCCTGAAAGACCTGGAAAATAAAAGCCTGGTATTATTGCCAGTGAAAAATGATATCGATGTCTTTGAGGATATCAGGGATATCCCGGTTTTTAAACAATTCATAAAGCCACTGAAGAATGACTGAAACGCAACTGAGGGAATCTACAGCCTACCTTCAAAGCAAGGGGTTTGATGCCCCGGAGGTGGGTATTGTCATGGGCAGCGGCCTGGGGAAGCTTGTTGATGACATTGAAGATCGACTGGTTGCCCATTATAATCACATCCCGTATTTCCCCCTGGCCACAGTTGAGTTTCATAGTGGCAAGCTGATCTACGGTATCCTGGAAGGTAAGAAAGTGGTGGTGATGGAAGGGCGGTTTCACCTCTATGAGGGATATGACCTGCAGGATGTCACCTATCCCGTCAGAGTCATGCACAGGCTGGGGATAAAGAAATTATTCGTTTCAAATGCCGCCGGGGCCATCAACCTTAATTTCCGAAAAGGTGAATTAATGCTGATAGAAGACCATATCAACCTACAGGGAGGATCGCCCCTTGCCTTTCGGAACGTGGCCGAATTCGGAGATCGGTTTGCGGATATGAGCGAGCCCTATGACACGGAAATGCGAGGCCAACTGCAAAAGATCGCCGCCCGGCTGAATATTGTTTTACGCAAAGGGGTGTATGTTTCGGTTTTGGGACCCCAACTGGAAACCAGGGCCGAATACCGGATGTTAAAAATAATGGGGGCCGATGCGGTAGGAATGAGTACAGTCCCTGAAGTAATTGTTGCCAATCATTTACGACTACCCGTACTGGCAGTGTCTGTTCTAACGGACGAATGTGATCCTGAGAAGCTGGAACCTGTTGATATCCGGGAAATACTGGCTATAGCCAATAAAACCGAACCAAAACTGATTCAATTATTTAGAGAACTAATAAAGGAACTATGAGTTATTTGCAGGCCACCCACGACGTATACAAACAGGCAGCCCTAACGCCGGATATTGGTTTGTGCTGTACCACGAGCCCAGTTTGGCGGTTTCCGGGGCTAAGCATTCCCGTAATTATGCAGGAGATGAATTATGGATGTGGTAGTACCGTTTCGCCACAGGATCTCGTAAATAACCCTAAAGTGCTTTATGTAGGAGTGGGGGGCGGAATGGAATTGCTGCAGTTTGCCTATTTTTCACGGCAGGCGGGAGGGGTAACCGGTGTTGATGTGGTAGACGAAATGCTTGGGGCATCAAAGAAAAATTTGCAACTGGCAGCTGAGGAGAACGATTGGTTTAAAAGCAGTTATGTGCAACTGCTCAAAGGAGATGCGCTTAACCTGCCGGTGGAAGACGAAAGTATGGATATCGCTGCACAGAACTGCCTGTTTAATATTTTCAGGACAGAAGACCTGAAAAAAGCGGTTTCCGAAATGTACCGCGTGTTAAAAACCCATGGACGCCTTGTTATGAGCGACCCGGTTTGTGAACAGAAAATGGGCGATACCCTCCGCAACGACGACAGATTGCGTGCCCTGTGCCTCAGTGGCAGTATCCCGGTGGCAGATTATATCGCGGTACTTACAGATGCAGGCTTCGGAACTATAGAGGTGCGTTCCCGCCGGTCTTACAGGGTCCTTTCTCCCAATCATTACCCCACAAGCGAACTTATCCATATTGAATCAATTGAAATAGCGGCCATTAAAGACCCAATGCCTGTAGACGGGCCCTGTATCTTTACCGGGAAATCAGCCATCTACTATGGCAGTGAACCTTATTTTGACGATATGAACGGACATCTCCTGCTGCAAAACCAGCCCCTGGCGGTATGCGACAAAACCGCGGCAGCCCTGGAAGCAAGTTCCGATGAGATCCATATAAGTGAAAGTACCTGGCATTATAACGGGGGTGGTTGCTGCTAATCTCAGCCGGTGGCAGCGCTGCGGGAAAGCTGGCCTGGTGAAAAATTAAGATATCTAATGAAAAAAATGAATTCATTATTCGCGCCTTTTCTGGCACTGCTGCTTTCTCCTGGTTCAGCGCATATTGGCGGTTTAGCAAATGATCATCAATTTGTTCAGGAAATAAAGGCCGACCACGGTGAATGGTCTGCCCTGCTCGGCCAATATGTCAACGGGCAGGGGCAGGTAAATTACAGGGGCTTCATTAAGGACAGTACCGCCCTTAATAATTACCTCGGGCAACTTGCAGAAAATGCTCCGACAGAAGATACCAGCCGGAATGAAAAACTTGCGTATTACATCAATTTATATAATGCGGCAACTGTAAAGCTCATACTGGTCAATTATCCGCTTAAGAGTATAAAAAACATTAAAAAACCCTGGGACCGGAAATGGGTGAAGGCGGGTAAGGCAACGCTTTCCCTGGGTCAGATAGAGCATGATATCCTGAGGAAGATGGGGGAGCCCCGCATCCATTTTGCCATCAACTGCGCATCCCAATCCTGCCCGAAACTCTTAAACAGGGCATTTACGGCCACGCAACTGGACGAACAACTGGATATGGTTACCAGGGAATTTATCCGGGATGATACTCATAACCGCATCTCCCGTGATGCCGTGGTGTTGTCCAGGATTTTCCAGTGGTATAAGAATGATTTTACGGAAGATGGTTCCCTGCTTGCATATATTGCCACATATACCGAACTAAGACCCGATTCTGATGCCAGGATATCCTACAAAGACTACAACTGGAGTTTAAATGAAGCGCGATAATCCTCAAATCAGTATTATTATCCCGACCCTGAATGAAGCCGGGAGTATAAAGGATTTACTGGCCCACCTTAAAAGTACCAGCATTCCCCTTAATCTTAGGGAAATTCTTATCATTGATGGCGGCAGCAATGATGCAACTACGAGCAGGGCCATAGAGGGGGGTGCTGTGGTGGTGCAGGCTGCACGAGGGCGGGCGGTTCAGCTGAATCGGGGGGCAAAGGAAGCTTCCGGCGACATCCTGTACTTCCTCCATGCCGACACTTTCCCTCCAGCCGGTTTTGACCTCGCTATCCTGAAAGCAATCGAAAATGGGCATAAAGCAGGAAGCTTCCGGATGCGTTTCGACTCGGCAAGCTTGTTTCTGCAGTTTTTTAGCTGGTTCACCAAATTCAATCACCCCTTGTGCAGGGGCGGCGATCAATCGCTTTTTGTTAGCAGACAGCTGTTTCAGGAATGCGGGGGCTATAACGAGGCCTACCGGATATATGAGGATAACGAATTTACCGCCCGACTCTATAAGATGACGGCTTTCACTGTCCTCCCGGGGCAGGTTATGACTTCGGCAAGGCGATACCGCGAGAAAAACCCCTTGCTGTTACAGTTCCATTTCGGAATAATACACCTTAAAAGGTTGCTTGGGGCAGGGCCGGATTCCTTGCACCGGTATTACAGCAAAAATATCGCCCTCTGAGGGTTGTTTCAATCCTGGTCTTCGTAGTCCAGCAGTACGCCTTCGGAAATCCATTTGGCCAGCGCCTGCCTGTTGTCAGGGTCAAGGATCCGCCGCTGGTCGCGCTTGTTCCGGATATTGCCGATTTCAATATATGTCATGGCAGGAAGGGTATTCTTTACCATATAAAGGCTGCTCCTGTCTGAAAAAGTCCCAGTATATTCCCTGCTGGGCTGGTAGCGCCCGTAATTTTCATGGAATGTTTTGTGGATGCTTTCAGCCAGTCGCTTCCCATTCTGACTTTTTTCGTGATGGTAGAAAAAGACATCGATATTATTCCCCTCACTCCGGCTGTCTACATGGGTTACTATCAGCCGCTGGTAGGATCTCCTGTGCTTCAGGTATAATTTATTCACGGCATCCACCCGCTGCTGCAGGCGTTTAAGTTGCCCCAATGGAATGGTTTGATTCGGATAGGCCACTTCATCGGTATCGATTTCCAGGGTCCTTTCATCCCGGATTCCATCATTGGGATCCCGGATGATCACGTATACCGTGGCGCCATGAGACAACAATTGCTTCGCCAGCCTCAGGGTTACATCGTATGCGTACTCATCTTCCGCAATGGTTTTGCCGTTATAGCGTGCAATGGCACCCGGGTCAGGACCGCCGTGGCCGGAAATCAGGTAATAGACCGCCCCACTGAGACGGGTACTCATCGGTTCCACATATTCGTGCCCTTCGCCGAAGATAGGGTATCTGGTGCCGGAACCCATTTCAACCGTATTGCCCAGCTCGCTGGTGCCATCCGGGGCAAAAGGAATCCTGTAATTTCTGCCCTGGAATAATTCGCTTCCATTTCGGAGATTATCAGAATTCAGTTCCAGAAAGGCACTGTAATATTTTATGGGGTTAAGTCCTTGTTTTCTAAGGAGGGAATAAATGCCATCCCCATATTCAGCGGTGACCGATCTCAGGGATGATTGGGCAATTACAAACAGCGGGAGGAACGCTAATACGATAAAGGTTCGCATATAACTTAGGCTCACGGCAACGGAAGTTTAATACAAAGATTACTAAAAAGGCGTCCCAAATCCAAAAAATAATTTCCGGGAGTTTTAACATCCTAAAAATAGCCCAATCAATAAGAGCTGTAGTACGATTCAATAACCTGCTGGGCCGGTTTGTTCTGTGGAGTAAATCGGTTGCACGTGATCCCCCCCGAACTATCGTGATCTAAAAACCATTTCCAGATAAAACCTCCGGCAAACCATTCTTCATTCCAGAACGCCTCAAAAATAGCCCTTTTGGCATTGGCTTGGGCCACCAGGTTTACCGGTACAGCTTCCCTGTCGGCCACCCAGGGTTTCTTTGTTGCATAGTCCATGCTTCGGTAACCGAATTCGGTAAAGATCACCAGCCGCTTCAGGCTAGTCGAAAGCCGGGCAATACCTTCTTTCCAGGGTTCCCAGGCCCTGAGGAGGGTTTCTACTTCCGGTGTCCTGTCTTCCGACAAGGGAAAATAGGCATCTATCCCTATATAATCCAGCTCCGGCCAGAAAGGAGTGTCTTCGTATTCATCCCAGTTTGCGGCATAAGTGAGTTTTCCATTATAAGCACTTCTTATTTTTTCAATCAGTTGCCCCCAAAATAAAGGCCGCTGTTGTACAAATTGCTCCAGCTCCGTGCCTATACATAAAATATCCACGCCGGTCTCCTGGGCAAGCCTGGCATAAGTGAGTACAAATTGCTCATACGAACTTTCCAGCACTTCCCAGTCCTTTTCCGTTGCCATGGCCAAATTACCCGTGAATTCTCCACCCCTGATCCACAACTGGGGTTTTAGCATCACTTTCACATTGTTGCTGTGAAGCAGCTGTATATATTGCAGGGCACCATGTCTGGTTTCACCATACCACTGCCTTTCCGTATCAAATATGATTTCAGGCGACTGAATATCCCCTATAAACCCGAAGGGCATTACCGCGGCATAGCCGGCACTCACGTCAAGGATGGCATCAACATGCTCCTGCCGGGCTTCCTCCCTCGATGCTACAAAACTTACCCCGTTGATCTTGGGAATCGCTTTGCCGGCGCAGCCCATCAACAGGAGACAAACAAAAAGAAGGGGTGTATTCTTCATAGTAGTGCCTAAATATGAATTTACTATGCAAGATATTTAAATCGCTTCTAAATTACCTATCTTGGTTAAGTTATTATCTTTATGTACGACATAACCATTGTCAAAATCAACCTGCTTATTACTTCATGGAGCATATCGTGATTATTGGGAATGGTATCGCCGGGGTAACTGCAGCCAGGCATATCAGGAAGCTATCGGACAAAAAGATCAGTATTATTTCGGCTGAATCGGAGTATTTCTTCTCACGCACTGCCCTTATGTACGTGTATATGGGGCATATGCGGTGGAAGGATATTGAACCCTACGAACCATGGTTCTGGGAAAAGAACAGGATTGACCTTGTTCATGGTTATGTGGAATCGGTTGATATAAAAAATAAGAAGCTGCATTTTTCGGACGGGAGGCAGATGGAATATGACAAACTTATCCTGGCTACCGGATCCAGGACTAATACTTTTGGCTGGGAGGGCCAGGACCTGCCACAGGTGTTAGGGCTGGTTAATAAACAGGACCTTGAAAAACTCGAAAGAGTTGCCGCGAATAAAAATCAATGCCCGAGGGCAGTGATAGTAGGGGGCGGCCTTATAGGAGTAGAATTAGCTGAAATGCTGAGGACCAGAGGAATAGAAGTGATTTTCCTGGTAAGGGAGAATGCTTTCTGGACGAACGTCCTGCCACTGGGAGAAGCAGAAATGATCTCGAGACACCTGGTCTCCCACGGAGTCGACCTGAGGCATGAGGCCCAACTAGACCAAATCCTGGCTGACAAGCACGGGGATGTCCGCGCCGTGCTCACCACCCAGGGGGAGGAAATTCCCTGTAGGATGGTTGGTATCACCACGGGGGTAACCCCAAATATCGGGTTCTTAAAGGGCAGTGGGATAGCATGTGAACGGGGTGTCCTGGTTAATCGCCGGTTGGAATCAAATATTCCAGGGATATACGCCATAGGCGATTGCGCACAGCAGAGCGAACCAATTGGCAACCGCCCCCCGGTTGAGGCCGTCTGGTATACCGGAAGGATGATGGGGGAAGTTGTTGGCCGTACCATTTGCGGCACCCCAACGGAATACCGCCCCAGTAACTGGTTTAACAGCGCAAAATTCTTCGACATTGAGTATCAGACTTATGGGTGGGTTTTTCCGGAGAAGAGGCGCGAGGAACATGAAGCGCATTTTCACTGGATCCACAGGGATGACAACAAGTGTATCACCATTGCCTATCACCGGGATTCGGGCAAATTCCTGGGGATCAATGCCTTTGGCATCCGAATGAAGCACGAAGTTTTTGAAAGCTGGTTGAATGAAGGAAAAAGTGCTGATTATGTAATCCACAACCTTGAAAGGGCAAATTTTGATCCTGAATTTTACTCTTCATATCAGCAGGAAATATTGCTAGCCTACCGGAATCAAATTAAAAATACCGTATCATGAGCAGCCTGCAACGAGATATGTCACTCACAGGGCAGCCCCCGAAAAGCATCAACACGCAGCAAAAACTTGCAAGCGGTCTGGGAATGGCCGGTTTGGTTGTTCTTTTACTGGCGGCCTTCAATGTCGATTTTCCGGACAAGACCATCTGGCTGGCAATTTCCCTGACTACCATGACCCTGGGAATAATCTGGTTTGGCGCGGCGGCTTATCTGGGCAAACACCCTGGAATTAAGAATGACGGAGTTTATTTTAAATCTCTCAGCTCAAGAGGTTTTTGGGCCTGGGTTCTGGGGATTGGTCTTACCGCCTTCTATATAGTGCTTTATTTTTATCCTGAATACCTTGGCCTCACCACGGAAGGCGATAACAAAGGCATAATTGCACTTTTTGATCCCCTCAGTAAATTCCTGAGCGGGAACCCGGCCAGCCAGTGGTTCGTGTATGGCACCTTATATACCCTCGCGATCTTTGCCTTTGGCTTTAAATTTATCTGGAAGTATCGCCATAACCGCTATGAAATCCTACGTACGATCAGCGTTATGTTTTTCCAGACATCCTTCGCATTTCTTATCCCGGAGTTCATGGCCCGGTTGAACGGGGAGCTGCCCTACTACGACCTGAAGAATATCTGGCCACTGAACTATTACAATTTTGAACGTTACCGCGTAAACGCTTTTATAGATGCCGGTGACATTGGCCTTGCAATGCTTATCTTCGGTATCCTTTCAATTTTCGTTATCACCCCTGTACTCACCTACTTTTACGGCAAACGCTGGTATTGCTCCTGGGTTTGCGGCTGTGGCGGCCTTGCCGAGACCGCCGGTGACCCTTTCCGCCACCTGAGCGATAAAAGCCTTTTTGCCTGGAAAGTAGAACGCTGGGTTGTGCACTCGGTAGTAGTCTTCGTTACCCTTATGACGACTGCCGTTATTTATTCCTACCTCGGCAACGACAATAGCAAGTACTGGCTGAACAGGGATACCTTCCTCATAGGTGTTGCCGCGTTACTGACCCTGGTCTTTGTCCTGGTCATGCTGTTTAAAAGGGAACAGCTGCAAAAGGATGCCAGATATGGAGCCATTGGTTATTTTATAATCATAATCGGCCTGATTGCCTTTCATTATTTCAGCGGGGATGGCAATGTATTTCTTTTTAAGTCTGAAACGCTTCGAAAAACATATGCCTTTCTTATCGGCGCCGTATTTTCGGGGGTGATAGGTGTTGGGTTTTACCCGATCTTTGGAAGCAGGGTTTGGTGCCGATTCGGCTGCCCCATGGCCGCCATCCTCGGGTTCCAGCAGCGTTTGTTTTCCAGGTTCAGGATCACGACGAACGGCGGGCAGTGCATTTCATGCGGTAATTGTTCTACCTATTGCGAAATGGGGATTGATGTGAGGGCCTATGCACAGAAAGGTGAAAACATAGTGCGCTCTAGCTGTGTGGGTTGTGGGATTTGCTCCGCCGTATGTCCCAGGGGGGTACTGAAGCTCGAAAACGGTCCGCAACAAGGGCGCATCAACAGCCGGGAGGTCCTCCTTGGGAACGATGTAGACCTTATGCAACTGGTTAAAAAAGGCAATAACTAAAATATGCCTGAAAAAAATCCTCCGGCAGATATAAGGCTTATAATCCCTGCTTTCAACGAAGGAGATTCCATTGCCATGGTTATTGATGAGGTTCCCCCCCTGGTTTCGGAAATTATTGTTGTTAGTAACCGTTCTACGGATAACACCGCTGAAAAGGCCGGAAAAGCAGGGGCTACCGTCCTTACTGAAGACCGGCAAGGGTATGGTTATGCCTGCCTCAAAGGGATTAATTATCTAATGGCGCAATCCAAAAAGCCCGATATCGTCGTATTTATGGATGGTGATTATTCCGATTATCCTGAAGAACTCAGCAAGCTGGTTGAACCTATTCTGAACGGAAAAGCAGAACTGGTTATCGGTGCCCGTATCAGGGAACTCAGGGAAGCGGGTTCCATGACGCCGCAGCAGTTGTTTGGAAATAGGTTAGCCACCGGATTGATGCGATTATTTTTTGGTGCAAAATTTACCGATCTCGGGCCATTCAGGGCTATTCTTTATGATAAGTTGCTTTCTCTGGGCATGGAAGACAAAACGTATGGCTGGACCGTGGAAATGCAGCTTAAGGCACTGAGACAGAACCTGAAATACACCGAAGTACCAGTTCGTTACAAAAGAAGAATTGGGACATCAAAAGTGTCAGGAACCATAAAAGGTAGTATATTTGCAGGCATAAAAATCCTGGGTTGGATATTTAAATACAGTTTAAAATAAAATGGGACTAACAATTGCTTATATCATCATTGCAATCTACAGCATTGCCCTGGTGTTAATTTTCTTTTACAGTCTGGCGCAATTAAACCTCCTTGTTAACTATCTGGGGAATAAAAAAATAAATTCCGTCGCCCCAAAGTTCAACCTCCTTGATCCCAGAGAAATTCCCTATGTTACCATACAGCTCCCCATCTACAACGAGGAATATGTGGTACAGCGCCTATTGGAGAACATAGCAAAAATAGAATACCCCAAAAGCAAACTGGAAATTCAGGTCCTGGACGATTCCACGGACGATTCCGTGCACGACACCGCTGCCCGGATTCGTGATTTACAGGAGTTAGGGCTCGATATACAGCATATTCGCAGGGAAAACCGCCAGGGCTACAAGGCTGGTGCCCTTAAGGAAGGCCTTGCAGTTGCCAAAGGTGATTTTATTGCCATTTTTGATGCCGATTTCCTCCCGGACACAGACTGGCTTAAAAAAACCATCATCTATTTCAAAGATGAGGAGATAGGTGTTGTCCAAACACGTTGGGGGCATATAAACCGCGATTATTCCACCCTTACCCGTATCCAGGCATTTGCGCTCGATGCACATTTTACGCTTGAACAGGTTGGGCGGAATTCTAAAGGCCATTTTATAAACTTTAACGGGACAGCCGGGATCTGGAGGAAGGAATGCATCCTCGACGCCGGAAACTGGGAAGGGGATACCCTTACCGAAGACCTTGACCTGAGCTACAGGGCCCAATTAAAAAACTGGAAGTTTAAGTATCTGGAAGATGTAGAAACCCCTGCCGAACTCCCGGTGGTAATAAGCGCTGCCCGTTCACAGCAATTCCGCTGGAACAAAGGCGGAGCGGAGAATTTTCGCAAATCTGTCTGGAGCGTAATCACTGCCAAGAATATTTCCTTTAAGACCAAGTTCCACGGAGTTATGCACCTGCTCAACAGCTCCATGTTCCTGTGCGTATTCCTGGTAGCCGTGCTCAGTATCCCCATGCTGTATATCAAAAACCTTTACGGCCATCTGGGTTGGATCTTTGAGGTCACCGGTTTTTTTATCATAAGCACCGTCATCCTTTTCATCTGTTACTGGTTTACCTATAAGAGCGTGCAGGAAAGCAGCTTCGATAAATTCATAGACTATATCAAATTGTTCTTTACCTTCTTTTCTGTGGTCCTTGGTTTTTCCCTGCACAATACCATGGCGGTAATTGAAGGGCATATGGGCAAGCGCAGCGAGTTTGTGAGAACTCCAAAGTTTAACATAAACAGCCTTACAGACAGCTGGAAAGGCAACAAATACCTGGCGAAAAAGTTATCCCCCAACATGATCCTTGAATTTGGCCTGATGCTGTATTTCCTGTTTGGCATGTACAGCGCCATTCCCTTGAATGATTTTGGGTTATTCCCCTTTCACTTTATGTTATTCCTCGGTTTCGGTTTTGTATTTTTCAACTCCCTCACCGCAAAAGCATAAAAACGGTTAATCCGTAGACCGGGATTACCGCCAAAAGATCCGGAAAATGCCTGTGAGCCGCTTGTACAAACCGCTCACAGGCATTCCTTTTAACGCGCATCCCGCCTTGGTAAATCCTCAAATTTTTCGGTTATTCGCAATACTGCTAAACTAACTGAATGATATCCCGGCTTGTCGCGTACTGGAGACTTCACAGCATTCCCATACTGCTTCTGCTGGGCTGCCTGGTCTTTTATTATGTGTTTGCCTTCCTGCTTCATAGGGAAGATACTATTCGACTTCTATCCTTATATGCCGCCCTTTTTTTTATATGTTTCAAGCTCATCCAGTTTGAAAAATGGAACCTGAAGTTTCTGTTGGCAGGCGGGCTGCTGTTCAGACTGGTTTTTCTATTTGAATGGCCAAACCTCTCACAGGACTTTTACCGTTTTATCTGGGACGGCAGACTGATACTCGCCGGCATCAATCCTTACCTCTACACCCCGGACCAACTAATGTTACTGGCTGACCCGGCCGTAAGTAGCCTGACAGAACTGTACAACGGGATGGGTACACTAAGTTCGGGCAACTTCAGCAATTACCCACCTCTGAACCAGTTCTTTTTTGCCCTGGCAGCCCTGATTGGAGGAAAAGGAATCACCGGTCCGTTATTGGCCATGCGCCTCATTATAATAACTGCAGATTTTGGGGTCTTGTATTTCGGGCGAAAACTACTTATGAAATTAAACCGTTCTCCACATCTGATCTTCTGGTATTTTCTGAACCCTCTGGTTATTATTGAATTAACAGGGAACCTGCATTTCGAAGGGGTGATGTTGTTCTTTTTAATCTGGGGTTTATACCTTGCCATAGGAATACAAAGGAGCAGAGCGGCAATTGTATATGCCTGTTCCATAGCGCTGAAGCTGGTACCCATTATCTTCCTGCCACTGTTCATCACCCATTTCGGTATCCGGAGAAGCATTAAGTTTTTTCTGGTTATTGCCCTGACCATATTACTGATATCTCTCCCTTTTACCGCTCAGGGGGTTGCCGAAAATTATGGGAGTACGCTGCGCCTTTGGTTTTCCAACTTCGAGTTCAATGCTGGAATTTACAATCTGGTTAAGGAAATAGCAGCCCTTTTCGATGTAAAGCCCTGGAAACTCATTAAGACATACGGCAAAATCACCCCCCTCCTAACTGTTGCCCTGGTACTTGTGTTTACCTTTTTCAGGAATAACCGGCAGCCACAAATACTGCTGGGATCTATGATGTGGGTTCTCAGTTGTTATTATTTACTGTCTCCCACTGTACATCCATGGTATATAATAAGCCTTGTTTTACTTTGCATTTATACGGATTTCCGCTTCCCCCTCTTCTGGTCGGCGGTGGTTGTACTTAGTTACTCCGCCTACGCCAACCCGGAATACCAGGAAAACCTATGGTTACTGGCTGTTGAATATTTTGTAGT
>CAYSVQ010000114.1:0-6934 GCA_964434565.1 uncultured Flavobacteriaceae bacterium
AAGACTTTTCTGCCAAGATATCACTTGCCTACAAAGAAAGTCTGGAAACAAAATATTGGTTGAATTTGATGAAAGATTCTGGTTATCTTGAAGCTAATGAGGTAGATAAGCTATTAATTGATGCCGATGAGCTTTCAAAAATTATGTTCTCTATCCTTAGAACAACCAGAATGACAAACAAATCTTAAAAGCTCCAGAACAATATATTAACGAATTGTTAATTGCTTATTGTTAATTGTTATGTCCGGAATCTACATCCACATCCCCTTCTGCAAACAGGCCTGCCATTACTGCGATTTCCATTTTTCCACAAAACGGGACAAGCAGCCCGAAATGGTCCGGGCCCTGGCAAAGGAATTGGTTATGCGCAGCAAGGAAGCGGGCGGGGAACCCGTTACTACCATATATTTCGGAGGTGGCACCCCATCCCTGCTGGCGGAGGAGGAGTTAGTTTTTTTGATGGACACGGTTTTTGGGCATTACAAAGTAGCCGGGGATGCCGAAATCACGCTGGAGGCAAACCCGGACGACCTGAACAAGGCCGGGATGATAGCCATGTTAAAAGCGGGAATCAACCGGCTGAGCATTGGTGTACAGTCATTCCACGAACGCGATCTGAGGCTTATGAACCGGGTACATTCCGCCCGGGAAGCGGAATCTTGTATTCTGCTGGCGCAACAGTATTTTGATAATATTTCCATTGACCTTATATATGGCATTCCAAACCTCCCGGTAGAAGAATGGGAGGCAAACCTTCGGAAAGCCCTTTCCCTGGGGGTCCCCCATATATCGGGTTATGCGTTGACTGTGGAACCCGGCACCGCCCTTAACAGCTTTATTGAGAAAAAGGTTGTCCCGCCGGTTAACGATGAAGCCGCCGAACTGCATTTTACTATAATGACAGAACTCCTTGAGCAACATGGGTTTGTGCAATATGAAGTCTCCAACTTTGGGAAACCGGGGTTTTTTTCCAGAAATAATTCGGCCTACTGGCGGGGCAAACATTACCTGGGGATAGGTCCTTCGGCTCATTCCTACAACGGTCATAAAAGAAGCTGGAACATCAGTAATAACCCCAAATACCTGAAGTCGCTGGAACAGGACAGCCTGCCATCAACGGAGGAAGTGTTGTCTAAAAAGGACCGTTATAACGAATATGTAATGACGGGCCTCCGCACCATCTGGGGGGTATCCACGGAGCGGGTTAAGGAGGAATTCGGAGCTAAGTATTATGAGTATCTTTTACGGCAGTCCGGGAAATACCTTGAAAGGGAACTGCTGGTCCTGGAAAACCAGACGCTGCTGACCACCAAAAAGGGAAAATTCCTGAGCGATGGGATCGCCAGCGATCTGTTTATGATTTTGTAAGCCCATGCAGACAAAGCTTCGTAACTTTAAAGCAGCAGAGGGGTAAGCAGGTATCTTTATGAAAACAACCATTCATTACGGGCAGGAGGAATTTTGCATCAACCTGGCGGAGCCGTTGGATATCTCCATTCCATTGCGCTCCGGGGCTTCCAATGTAAATGCCTGGTATATTGACCCTCCGGCTATAGAAGCCCACGACATTGGTGGCCGGCCCGGCCTGGTGGTGGAAGGGGCGGCGGTAAACTTCAACGACATCCGGTTTAACCCTCATGCCCACGGAACCCATACCGAATGTGTGGGCCATATATGCCCCGAAGTCCATTCCGTTAACGGCAGGCTTTCAAGGTTTTTTTTTAAGGCCCTGCTGCTGACCCTTGCACCCGTTAAATACATGGACGACCTGGTGATTACCGCAGGTCAGCTTGAAAATGCTTTAAGCAAGGGGCAGTATGAAGCCCTGGTGCTTCGGACCCTTCCAAACACCGACCAAAAGCTAAGCCGGCAGTATTCCAATACAAATCCTCCGTACCTGCAGGAAGCGGCCGCTTCCTTTCTGGTATCCAAAGGGATAGACCATTTGCTGGTAGACCTTCCTTCTATAGATAAGGAGAGGGACGACGGGCGGCTGGCAGCACATAAGGCCTTCTGGAATTTCGACGGTCCTTTGCGCATGCATGCCACAATCACCGAATTTATATACGCTCCGGACCAGCTGCCCGACGGGTTATACATCCTTGAACTGCAGGTAGCGCCTTTCGAAAATGACGCCAGCCCCAGCAGGCCGGTACTTTATAAAATTGCATTCAAATGAAACTACTCTTAAGAACCGAAGAAATTATGCTGTTTTTCCTGGGGGCCTACCTTTTCTCGCTGCTCCCTTATGCATGGTGGTGGTTTCCGGCACTGTTGCTAAGCCCGGACCTGGGGATGGTGGGGTATCTTGCCGGGAATAAGGCTGGGGCCCGGGCATACAACCTTACCCATCACCGCGGCCTGGCAACAGGCATTTTCCTCCTGGGAATATTTCTTTCCTTACCTTTAGTGCAGTTATGCGGCCTTATACTGTTCTCGCATACGGCAATGGACAGGGCGTTAGGATATGGCTTAAAATATTACCGGGGGTTTGCATATACCCATCTCGGCGAAATAGGTAAAAATAATGGATAGTGTAACGGAAATTATTTTAGGCGTTATCCTTGGGGCAATTGCCACCTATTGGGGCTATTCCCTTTTGCGGAGAAAAGAAAGGAAGGAACTTACCGAACACCAGTCGACCGTTATCCTCGAGAAAATAAAAAGCGTTTGTAAATTAATAACGGTGGAAGGCGAATTTGCGGAAATCTACCATTACGAAAACACCAGGGAACGCTTTATGAGCATGATTTCCAGCAAGAAAAAGGCCTTGATAGTAGTTAAGGCAAAAGTGCACATTGGTTATGATCTTCGAAAGATCGCTATGAAGGCTTATACGGAAAGAAGGTTGATTGTCCTCCAGAACTTCCCGCAGCCCGAAGTGCTCACCGTTGAGCCCGACCTGGAATTCTATGACATTAAAAACGGCCTGTTTAACGCTTTTACTCCTAAAGACCTGACAGCGCTGAATAAGGAAGCAAAAAGTCATATATTAGACAAAATTCCGGCAAGTGGCTTAATGGAAACCACAAAAAAAGAAGCTTTGGAGACGGTTCTTCTCATAGAGAAGATCGTAGAGACCATCGGCTGGAAACTCGATTATTCAGCCCTGGAAATTTCAGGGAAGGTAAAATCGAAACTCCTGGAATAATCAAAAATATCCCTTAACAATTATGAAAAAAACACTTTGTATTTTTGCGTTTGTACTAATGGCCGTTACAGCTTATGGCCAGGACTCAGCATCTATGAAAACATTCGATCCGGCTTTTGTGCACACGGTATTTTTCTGGTTGAACAATCCCGATAGCCAGCCCGACAGGCAGCAATTTGAAGCGTCCCTAAAAAAATTCCTCGGTAAATCGGGATATGCCAAAACAAATTTCATTGGAGCCCCGCCCAAAGCCAGCAGGGATGTTGTTGACGGTTCTTTTACCTATTCCCTTGTTGTCTCCTTTGAATCGGCGGAAGCTCAGGAAGCCTACCAGAAGGAACAGCCCCACCTCGATTTTATCGAAGAAGCCTCCCACCTTTGGAAAAAGGTAATTGTGTATGATTCAAAGGGGATAGGGGAATAATAACTGCCAGCGCAGCATATAAAAACTATTGGGAGCCATAATGAATATTGAAGAATTCAGGGCCTTCTGCATTGAGAAAAAAGGGGTAAACGAGGAATTTCCGTTTGACGCGGATACCCTGGTCTTTAAGGTGATGGGAAAAATATTTGCTCTGGCCCCTCTTGAACGGCTGCCTCCCCAGGCCAATCTTAAATGCGACCCGGAACGGGCGCTCGAACTTCGGGAAGCTTATGACGGGGCTATCATTACTGGCTACCATATGAGCAAAGTACACTGGAATACCTTATTCCTCGGGCAGCTGCCAGACCACCTGATCAGGGAACTTATAAACCACTCCTATGAATTGGTTATAAGCAAGTTGCCCAAAAAACAGAAATCGGTTCTTGAGGGTATGTAAAAGCCCCGCTTACAGGTTTTTAACCTGCAATTCGTGGAAGGCATCGGCTTGCAATCGCATAAGCTCCCCCGCCTTTTCCTTCTTGTAGGCAAAAACTGCTTTGTCTTCTTCAATTTCCTGGTAAACCTGCTTGGTTATGGCAATGTCCGAAGCAAGAAGCTGTTCTCTTTGGCTGACTTTCTGCATCACCCAGGTACGAACGGTACTTTCCTCATCTTCAAGTTTCAGGTCATAAGTCCCTTTTGGGGTCATGAGCTTTACCATGATCGGGGCGGTTTCGATGGCCATAAAAAGCAGGAATATAAAGAAGGAAGGAAACCAGGGCAGTGCTCCCAGAGCGTCAATACGGGCCATCAATCCATCAAACCCGTCAATTACCGGCTGGGAATTATTAACGGAGGTATCGTATTGAGTCTCTAGTGTCGCTATCTGGTTTTCCGCACGACTAATTTTATCCTGGTTGATGCGTTTTAGTTCCTGCAATTCTGCAAGGCTGGCATCGTGTTTTTCCCGCTTTTCCTTGTATACCGGGCCTTTGCCAAGCAGCAGGGTCCCTTCCCTTCCCTCCGCCTCTGAAATATAGGTTTCATACAGGGCGTTGGTTTCTGCTTCCCTGGAGGCAATCTCGGCCTTAAGGCTTCCGATCTCCTGTTCCAGGTTCGTAATGGCAGGGTTGTATTGCAGGGCTATTTGTTCTTTGTTGGCAAGAGTAAGCATGTTCTTCTCTTCCAGTAGCACCTGGTTGATTTCCTTTTCAAAGATTTTCATTTCCAATGGCTTCGAAATAACCACGGCGATGATAACCGCCAGGATGATCCTTGGTGTTGCCTGCAGGAATTCGCTTTTTACACTATCCCGTTTCCGGATGGTGGAAACTATAAATCGGTCGAGGTTAAAGATCAGTAAGCCCCAGACCAGCCCGAAAAACAAGGAAGTAAAGACATTGTCGAATACGGTGTATAGGGCATAAGTGCCAGCCACAAAGGCCATAACAGCGGTAAAGAAGACCGTGGCACCGATTCCCGCATATTTTGTTCGCTCGCCGGCGGAACATTCCTTTAAAATATTAGAGTCAGCCCCTGAGCAGAGGATAAAAAAACGCTGTAGCATAGTGTTCAAGTTTAATAGGGCTCCCCGGCCTGCCGTTGGTCCTTTGAAAATTAGAACGCAGCCCGGGTGAATTTGTTACAAATTTTCAGAGAAATCTTGCAGTCTGGTTTCAGGATGCCAATTCCGTGAAGTAGTGATAGAAATACGGGATGGTTTCAATGCCTTTTAGGTAATTGCGGATACCATAATGCTCATTGGGCGAATGCAACGCGTCACTATCAAGTCCGAAGCCCATGAGAATGGTTTTACTGTCGAGTTCCTTTTCAAAGAGGGAGACAATAGGAATACTTCCTCCTCCCCGCTGTGGTACCGGGGTTTTACCAAAGGTTGTTTCCATGGCTTTTTTTGCGGCCTGGTAGCCTATATGGTCCATTGGCATCACATAGGCATAGCCGCCGTGGTGAGGCCGGATACTGACCTGCACCCCAGCCGGGGCAATAAGTTTAAAGTGCTCACTGAAAAGGGCGGTGATTTCCTTCCAGTCCTGATCTGGTACCAGCCGCATGGAGATCTTTGCATGTGCCTGTGACGGAATGACGGTTTTGGCGCCTTCTCCGGTGTAGCCGCCCCAGATTCCATTCACATCGAGGGTTGGCCTGATTGAATTGCGTTCGGTGGTGGTATACCCGGCTTCGCCATAAACGGCAGCTATCCCCAGGTCTTCTTTATAAGCCTCCAGGTCGAAAGGGGCTTCTGCAAGGGCCTCCCTTTCCTCTTCGGAAATTGGAAGGACGTTGTCGTAAAACCCGGGAATGGCTACGCGGTTCTCTCCATCGTGGAGGGAAGCGATCATTTTGGTAAGGATATTAACAGGGTTTGCAACGGCTCCGCCGTATAATCCGGAATGCAGGTCGCGACTGGGGCCGGTAACGGTAACTTCCAAATAGCTCAGCCCGCGTAAACCGGTGGTTATTGAGGGCACATCCGGGGCAACTATGCCCGTATCAGAAATCAGGATCACGTCATTGGCGAGTTTCGACCTGTTTTCTTTCACAAAGGCATCCAGGCTGCGGCTACCCACTTCTTCTTCCCCTTCTATCATGAATTTTACATTGCAGGGGAGTTCATTGTTTGCAACCATATACTCAAAGGCTTTGATATGCATGTACATCTGACCTTTATCATCGCTGGCACCTCTGGCGTAAATGGCTCCATCAGGGTGCAGGGGGGTCTTTTTAATCACCGGGTCAAAGGGGGGGGTGTGCCAGAGGTCGAGGGGGTCCGGGGGCTGTACATCGTAATGCCCATACACCAGGATGGTTGGCAAGTCGGGGCCGATTATTTTTTCCCCATATACTATTGGGAATCCATCCGTCTCACAAACTTCCACCATGTCGCAGCCTGCCTTTTCCAGGGCGGCGGCCACCGTGTGGGCGGCATTTTCCACGTCCTGGGCAAAAGCAGAATCCGCGCTGACGGATGGGATTTTCAGCAGTTGGATAAGTTCGTCAATAAATCGTTCCTTATGGGTATCAATATAAGCGGAAAGCTTTTGCATGCATACTTTTTAACAGATTGTCTAAATGTACAAAAAGCCTCTTTTTAAATCCATACTATTTTTAAATTGAAATTTTGCTTTATATTTGCACCCCCAATGGGTACGCCAGGGCGGAAGCAATTTATAGAGCTTTTCAGATTTTAGTTCTTTGCATATTAGTATTATTTGCAGGCGTGGTGGAATTGGTAGACACGCTAGACTTAGGATCTAGTGCCGCAAGGTGTGGGAGTTCGAGTCTCCCCGCCTGTACAGTTAGAAAAAACCTCTGATCTCTCAGAGGTTTTTTTGTACCCGGAAAGCCCGTAATGGCGGGGAGGCGAGAAGCCTGCCCCGACCGAAGCGTCGGGGAGTCTC
>CAYSVQ010000115.1:0-13591 GCA_964434565.1 uncultured Flavobacteriaceae bacterium
TTTGACGACAGGGCGAAAAAAATCACAAGGGCTTTTGTAAAAATCCTCGCCAGGGCAGGAGTTGATTTTGCCGTATTGGGTACCGAGGAAAGTTGTACCGGCGACCCGGCCAAACGCGCCGGCAACGAATTTCTTTTCCAGATGCAGGCGGTTACTAATATTGAGGTGCTCAACGGCTATGAGGTAAAAAAAATAGTCACGGCCTGCCCGCATTGTTTCAACACCATTAAAAATGAATACCCGGGCCTTGGAGGCAACTATGAGGTGCTTCACCATACGGCCTTTATCAACAGCCTGCTCTCCGAAGGCCGCCTCCGGCTGGAGGGTGGTAAATTCAGGGGCAAGCGCATTACTTACCATGACCCCTGCTACCTTGGAAGGGCGAATGGTATTTACGAAGCCCCCCGTGAGCTGATCCAAAAACTCGATGCCGAACTTACCGAAATGAAAAGCTGCCGGCAACGCGGTCTTTGCTGCGGTGCGGGTGGCGCGCAGATGTTTAAGGAACCAGAGCCGGGCGATAAGGAGGTGAACATAGCGCGTACCGAACAGGCCCTGGAAACCGGGGCGGAGGTTGTTGCCGCGGCCTGCCCATTCTGCAATACCATGATAACCGATGGCATAAAGGCGAAAGACCGCGAAGACAAGGTAGCCGTAATGGATATTGCCGAACTTATAGCCCGGGCGGAAGACCTTTAACCATTAACATCTATACCTTGATTCCGATCGCAGGAATCCTTAACTTTATCCAATTAATGGCTTAAGCAAAATGTTTCCCGCATGTTAGCAGATTTTAAGGACTTACCCGATACCTCCAGGGTGTGGGTATACCAGGCGAACAGGAGTTTTTCTGAAGACGAACTTACCGAACTGAAAGGCCTGCTCGATGAATTCATCACCCAGTGGACAGCCCATGGCAGCCAGCTGAAGGCCGGTTATGATTTGCCATACAACCGCTTCATAATCATCGCCCTCGATCAGTCGCAGGCCTCGGCATCGGGATGTTCCATAGATGCTTCGGTACGTTTTATACAGGATCTCGAACAAAAATTTGAGGTGGAACTGCTCGATAAAATGAATGTTTCCTATAAACAGGGGGAATTTGTGGCCTACAAGCCACTGCAGGATTTCAGGCAAATGGCAAAGGATAAAGCCGTATCCGGCAATACCATCGTTTTCAATAATCTGGTTACCAACAAGCACGAATACCTGCATCATTGGGAAGTGCCGGCTTCGGAAAGTTGGCACAAGAGGTTTATGTAACAGCAATCGGCGCCAGACATCCCGCCGGCAAAGCTTTTCCCGATTAAATGCAATATTTTTTTCTCTTTGATGTTACATACCCAAGAGAAACTTTTATGCGATTAATTCTACCTGGCCTTTTATTCTTTATTTATATAGGCGGCCTTCCCGCCCAGACCAATCCGTTGGTAAGCCCGGACAGCCTGCAACAGCAGCAGTGGGTCGATTCCCGTTATGCGGCAATGAGCCTGGAGGAAAAGATCGGGCAGCTGTTTATGGTAATGGTTAATTCTGAAAAGGGGCAGGCAAACCGCGACGGTACCAGAGAACTGATTGAAAAGGAACATATAGGAGGCCTGATTTTTTCATCCGGCGGGCCGGTGCGGCAGGCGCAACTTACCAACGTGTACCAGGCAGTTTCGAAAACCCCTTTGCTCATAGGGATGGATGCGGAATGGGGTCTTTCCATGCGCCTCGATTCTACCTATGCCTTTCCGTGGAATATGACCCTTGGGGCTATTAAAGACAGCAGTATCGTGGAAGAAGTGGGATATCGTATCGGGCTGCACGCCCGCCGGCTCGGGGTACATATTAATTTTGCACCGGATATCGATATTAACGTCAACCCAGCGAATCCCATTATTGGGAACAGGTCGTTCGGGGAGGATCCGCAAAACGTGGCGCAGAAGGGTATCGCCTTTATGCAGGGGATGCACAGGGCCGGCCTGCTGAGCAGCGGAAAACACTTTCCTGGCCACGGGGATACGGCTGTTGATTCCCATAAAGGGCTGCCGGTGATTGAAGCCGACAGGCAAAGGCTGGACAGCGTTGAATTGTTTCCTTACCGGAAACTTATAGACGCGGGCCTGAACAGCGTTATGGTAGCCCACCTGAATGTGCCCGCCCTGGAAAGCGATCCGGACAGGCCGTCTTCCCTCTCGGGAGACATCATCACCGGCCTGCTGCAACAGGAGCTTGGCTTTCAGGGCCTGGTTTTTACCGATGCCCTTAATATGAGCGGCGTAACGGGCTTTGCCCAGGGAGGGGAAACGGAACTGCTCGCCTTCCAGGCGGGAAACGACATGTTGCTCATGCCCAAAGACCTCAAAGCTGCAAAGGCAAGCCTTCTCAAAGCATATGATGAAGGCCGTATAACCGAAGCCAGGCTCGCCAATTCGGTAAAGAAGATCCTGATGGCCAAATACAAGGCCGGCCTGCACAGATTTGAACCGGTCTCCCTGCTAAGGCTTTACGAAGATTTGAATACCCATGAGGATGACATCCTTTATGAAAAGGCTGTTGAAAATGCCCTTACTGTTTTAAAAAACAGGGTAAATATCATGGGCATTAAAAAACTGGAGAACAAAAAGATCGCCTATGTAAAATTCGGTGATGCCGAAAGTGATACATTCCTGAAAACACTGAAGCTGTATGCCGATGTAACCCAGGTGAACGGAAAGGATATCGCCAGCCTCAAGGAGAAACTTGCAGATTATAACCTCATAATTATTGGGTATCACAAGAGCAACAGCAGCCCCTGGGCTGCCTATAAACTATCTGAAAGGGAGCGCTTTTGGCTGTACGAGATTGCACGGGAACGAAATTCCAATGTAATCTTAAGTGTCTTTGCCAAGCCGTATGCCCTTTTAGACATGCCCAGCTATAATGATGTTGACGGTGTTCTGATGGCCTATCAGAACAGCGCTCTGGCACAGGAGAAGGCGGCAGAGCTTATCTTCGGCGCCTTACCCGCAAAGGGAGTGCTCCCTGTTACGGCTCATACCGAATTTCCTGTAAACACCGGGATAACCACCGAATCCTTGCTGCGGCTGGGGTACAGCATCCCCGAAAGGGTGGGGATGCGTTCATCTTCCCTGGCAGAAGTAGACCGGCTTGTTCAAAACGGCCTGGATTCGCTGATGTTCCCCGGCGCCCAGGTACTGGTGGCCAGGCACGGGAAAGTGGTGTACCACAAGGCTTTCGGGAAGCCTACCTATGAATCTGCGGATACGGTTACCACAGACCATATTTACGACCTGGCATCCCTGACAAAGATCCTCGCCACCCTCCCTGTGGTCATGAAAGAGGAGGAAGCGGGCCGGCTTGGCCTCAATGCTACCTTCGGGGAATTGCTGCCCGAATTTGCCGAAACGGAATTAAAGAATGTTACCGTCCTTAAAGCGCTCTCACACTATGGCAGGCTGCCTGCCTGGATCGCCTTTTACCTCGACACCCTCAATGATGACCGGAGGCCGTCTCCGGACTTTTACAGGAATCATCCCGCCGACGGATTTTCCATCAGGGTTACCAACCATATGTACCTGGCCGATATGTATCAGGATTCCATTTATAACCGCATAGGCAGGCAACATTTAAAGTCTAATCGCTACCGCTACAGCGACGTGGCCTATTACATCATGAAGAAATATCTGGAAGCCTCCCTCGATCAGGGGCTCGACCAGGTTGCGGGCAATTTCCTTTATTCCAGGATAGGAGCTAATAACACCGCCTATAACCCGCACGACACATTTCCGTTAAACCGGATTGTCCCGACTGAAATTGACAATTATTACCGCTACCAGCTTATTCAGGGCTATGTGCACGATATGGGCGCAGCCATGCAGGGGGGGGTTGGCGGCCATGCCGGCCTTTTCAGCAACGCGAATGACGTTGCCAAGATCATGCAGATGTACCTGCAGGGCGGTTTTTACGGAGGGGAGCGGTTTCTGGAGGAACGAACCGTGGAAAAATTCAATAAATGTTATTTCTGCGATAACAATGTGAGGCGGGGGGTTGGTTTCGATAAGCCCGAGCCCGATACAAAAGGGCCTACCTGCGGCTGTGTATCCCGTAAAAGCTTCGGTCACAGCGGGTTTACCGGTACATATACCTGGGCCGATCCGGAAGAAGATATCGTCTATGTCTTTCTGTCAAACCGCACCTATCCCAGCGCCACAAACAACCTCCTGGTACGTTCGGCACTTCGCACCCGCATACAGCAGGCTATTTATGATTCTCTTATCAATTAGGAAGAATATTATAATGTATGTTTGTTAGGATGGAGGTTGATTTGTTGATGTGCCTGCCCTTCGAATGCGTAATAACCAACTAAGTTTCATCTTGATTTTGTGCAGGTTGAAAAATTTTAGCGCTCGTAATGACAATTGAGAGCGCGTTTCATGTCGGTAAAACAGTTTTATTCAAAACGAGGATCGGAGCGAACAAATAACTTGCTGATCCTTAACTTTTAACTTTAATATTCGACTAATAAATAGATGAAAATAGCCATCGTATGTTACCCCACCTTCGGCGGGAGCGGGGTAGTTGCCACTGAACTGGGAATCGCGCTTGCCGGCCGCGGCCATGAAGTGCATTTTATCACATACCGACAGCCGGTCCGCCTTGGGCTGCTCAGCAATAAAATCCATTTTCACGAGGTGCACGTCCCGGAATACCCGCTATTCCATTATCAGCCATACGAACTGGCCCTGTCCAGCAAGCTGGTGGATACGGTCAGGATGTACGGTATAGAGCTCCTGCATGTGCATTATGCCATCCCCCATGCTTACGCGGGCTATATGGCCAAGAAAATTCTGGAAGACGAGGGCATTTATATCCCCATGATAACCACCCTGCACGGAACGGATATTACCCTGGTGGGCAAGCACCCTTTTTACAAGCCGGCGGTGACCTTCAGCATCAATAAGTCGGACGTGGTTACCTGCGTCTCGGATGACCTTAAAAGGGTTACTTTGGAATTGTTCGATATCCAGAAGGAAATCGAGGTGATCCCGAATTTTATAGACAAAACGAAGTACAGCACCTCCTTTACGGATTGCCAGCGATCCCTCATGGCCAACGATGATGAACGGATCATAACCCATATCAGCAATTTCAGGAAGGTTAAGCGGATCCCCGACGTCATACATATTTTTCACAGGATTTCACAAAAGATCCCTGCCCGTCTGGTTATGGTAGGAGAGGGGCCCGAAAAGGAACACGCCGAATTGCTTTGTGAGCAACTGGGCTTAAAGGAAAAGGTAATATTTTTAGGGAACAGCAATGAGATCGACAGGATCCTCTGTTTTTCCGACTTGTTTTTATTGCCGTCTGAATTCGAGAGTTTTGGCCTGGCAGCCCTGGAGGCTATGATCAACAAAGTGGCTGTGATCTCGAGTAATTCGGGTGGGATCCCCGAAGTAAACAGGCAGGGGGTAAGCGGTTTCTTAAGTGATGTGGGCGATATAGACGAAATGGTGAAAAACGCCCTCTATCTTCTTGAAGACGATGAAATCCTGAATACCTTTAAGGAGAATGCCTATAAGGTTGCCCTGGAGTTTGATATCACCAATATCCTTCCGATTTATGAAGCGGTATATGAGAAAGCTTACAAGGCGAATTATAAGAATTCCTATTAACACATGCGATATCTATTCCTAATCCTTTTGCTTGCTTCCTGTAAATGCCCTAAACAGGCCGTAGGCCATGGAGTGCAGGATGAATCGGACGTGCTTACCCTCACTTTTGTCCTTGCCGATTCGTACGGGGGCTCGGAGGCAGAGAACCTGCAGGTGTTCCGTTCAGAGGGGGGCTTGCAAAAATTCTTTGCCGGGGTCAATAAAACCCGTAAACCGGGGCTTCCGGTCCCGGAAATAGATTTCAGCAAAAATATAGTGCTTGTATATTCGGCAGGACAAACCCCGCAGGGAACCGGGCCAGAACTTATCAGCCATGGGGAAAAGGAAGGCCGTATCCTGCTGGAAGCCAAAAAGGAGGAAGGCCAAAATATAAGCGCTTCCGCGGCCCTTACGCAGCCCTTTGCCATCTACACCATACCGAGGACCGAAAAGGAGCTTGTATTGCAGCGACGCCCCAAACCTTAGATTATCATGCCGGCGGCCACTGTTTCATTGGTGGTGTCGTCTATCAGGATCAGGCTGCCGGTAATCCGGTTTTCCCTGTAAGAATCAACCATAAGGGGCTTTGTGGTCCTGATTTTAACCCTGCAGATATCATTCATACAAAGGCTGAAATCGTCGGTTTTACGCCCCAGGGAATTAATGTCGATTTTATAGATAACCTCGGTGATCATGGCTTTTTGCTCATTGGTGGTATGCCGTACGGTATACTTTGCCCTGGATTTGGCCGGGTTGTTGTGCAGCCAGCAGAGCATCACTTCCAGGTCCTGTAAGGATTCGGGCTGGTTGTTGGCACGTACTATCATATCGCCCCGGCTGATATCGATATCGTCTTCCAGGGTGATGGAGACCGACATGGGGGCAAAGGCTTCCGGAACAGATCCGGCAGGTCCTTCTATAGATCTGATGACGGAATGGAAGCCCGATGGCATGATGGCCACTTCGTCGCCAACCCGGAAAACCCCGCTGGCAACCCGCCCCGCGTACCCGCGGTAATCTATAAATCCTTCGCGTTGGGGCCGGAGCACCGTTTGAACCGGAAAACGGGCGTCGATCTTGTTAATATCACTGCTTATATGCATGGTTTCCAGCGTATGTAGCAGGGGTGCCCCCTGGTACCAGTCCATGTTTTTCGACCTGTTCACCACATTATCGCCCAATAAGGCGCAGATAGGAATAAAGCGGATGTCCTGCACCAGCAGTTTAGAGGAAAATTCCTCAAATTGCTTGATGATACCGTTATAGGTTTCTTCCGAAAAATCTACCAGATCCATTTTATTAATACAAACGATCACGTGGGGGATATGCAGCAGGGAAGCGATAAACGCGTGCCTTTTGGTCTGCTCAATTACCCCGTGCCGGGCATCTACCAGGATAATGGCGGCATTGGCCGTGGAGGCTCCGGTAACCATGTTCCGCGTATACTGAATATGCCCGGGGGTATCGGCTATGATGAATTTGCGTTTGGGGGTTGTAAAATAGCGGTAGGCCACATCGATAGTGATCCCCTGTTCCCTTTCGTCGCGCAGCCCGTCTGTAAAGAGCGCCAGGTCTATTCCCTGATGGCCTTTTTTCCTGCTGGTATGCTCTATAGCCTCAATCTGGTCTTCGAAGATGGATTTGGAGTCGTATAAAAGCCTTCCGATCAGGGTGCTTTTTCCATCGTCAACACTGCCGGCTGTTGTAAATCGTAATAACTGGTTGCTGTTAATTTCCATGCTATTTTTGCAAAAATTAAAAATATCCCTGTTTTTTGCGGTCTTCCATTGAAGTTTCAGACCGTTTGTCGTCCGTACGGTTACCGCGTTCGGTTTGCCGCATGGCCGACACTTCCTGTACGATCTTGTCCAGGCTGTCGGCTTCGGATTCTATGCCTCCCGTGATGGTGATGTCACCCAGGGTCCGGAAACGAACTTTTTTGGTCACTATTTTTTCATTGGTTTCGAGCTGCAGGTATTCCGAATTGGGGATCCAGGAATTGTTTCGCCATACTACTTCCCGTTCGTGGGCCAGGTAAAGGGAAGGGATGGCGATGTTCTCCCTGCGGATATAGTTCCACACGTCCATCTCGGTCCAGTTACTGATGGGGAATACGCGGAAATGCTCCCCCTCAAAGTATTTTCCGTTAAAAATATTCCATAATTCGGGCCGCTGGTTTTTAGGATCCCATTGACCAAAATCGTCGCGGTGGGAGAAAAACCGCTCTTTGGCCCTGGCTTTTTCTTCGTCGCGCCTGCCGCCGCCAATGGCGCAGTCTACCTTGTGCCCTTCAATGGCATCGAGCAGGGTAGTGATCTGCAGGGCGTTCCTGGTGGCGCTCTTCCCGCGTTCTTCGGCAACCCGCCCCTGGTCTATGGATTCCTGTACGGAACCTACTATCAGCCTTGCCCCCAGGTCTTTAATAAGGTCGTCGCGAAACTGAATGGTTTCAGGGAAATTATGGCCCGTATCAACGTGCATCAGCGCGAAGGGGATCTTACTGGGGTAAAATGCTTTTTTAGCAAGGTGGGTCACTACTATGGAGTCTTTCCCCCCTGAAAATAAAATAACCGGGTTCTGGAACTGGGCCGCCACTTCCCGCAGTACATATATAGCCTCGGATTCCAGTTCATCCAGGTAATTCAGATAATATTTACTCATTTTCTCCTGAGGTTTAGTTTATTCCTGATTTTCTCATAAATCATATCAACGGCTTCCATTACCGATTGTTCGTGCGTAACCACCACATCCGGGTTTAATGGTGCTTCGTAAGGTGCCGAGATGCCGGTCATATTCTGAATCTTCCCTTCCCGGGCCTTTTTATACAGGCCTTTTACATCGCGCTCCTCGCAGACCTCCAGACTGGTATTCACAAAAACTTCCACGTAATTGCGGGCCCCTACCGTTTTTTTAATGAATTCCCTGTCACTGGCATAGGGGGCAACAAAGGCTGCCAGCACCACCAGGCCGGCGTCAACCAGCAGCTTTCCGATTTCGGCGATCCGCCGGATGTTCTCCGAGCGGTCTTCCGGGCTGAAAGACAGATCCTTGTTGATCCCCGTCCGGACATTATCACCATCGAGCATATAGGTCTTTACCTGTATCATAAACAGTTTTTCCTCCAGGGCATTGGCAATGGTCGATTTTCCGGAGCCCGACAGGCCCGTAAAGAACACGAGGAAGGAATTATGGCCGCTTACTTTACGCCGTTCTTCCCGGCTGATCCTGAAAGTATGGGGGACGATGTTCTTACTCATTACTTTTCGTTTTTCGGCTCGTAAGCCCGAAATTGATACGGTACCATACTCTTTCGTGTGCATAGTACAGCACCATTTTGGTGATCACCTCAGCTAACCCGATCTTCAGCCCTGTGAGCGGGTTCCCGGTTATAAACCAGGAGATAAGGATGGTATCAATTGTCCCTATAGCCCTCCAGGAGATCGATTTAATAATATGCCTCTTCCTGCTCTCACGTACCGAGATCCTGTACCACAACCTTTCATGCAGGTAGTAGAGCAGCATTTTGGTAACCACTTCCGTAAACCCTATTTTCAGGCCAGTGAAGGGGTTTCCTGTAATGACCCAGGATAGCAATATGGTATCCAGGGTCCCCACGGCCCGCCACGTGATGGCTTTTGCCACATGCCGTTTATGGGAAGGATCTTCCAGGATCATTCCACCAGGAAATAAGGATTTAATAGGTCTTCCTTGTTATATTTCAATTCCTGCCGGGATTGCTGCGAAGTTACCTTCAGCCCTACGGCCCTGCAGATGGCGTGGCCTGCTGCGGTATCCCATTCCATGGTAGGGGCAAACCGCGGGTACACATCGGCCTTCCCTTCGGCCACCAGGCAAAATTTTAATGAACTTCCCTTGGAAACTATTTCCACCTCCTTATGATCGCCCTGTGCCTGGTCTATATATTTTTGGGTATCTTCATTCATATGCGACCGGCTGCCTACTATCCTCAGGCTGCCGTTAACTGCTTTGCCGGGCCTAATCTCGTCCTGCCCGCTGAACAGGTTGTCGGGCATGCTGTGGTCCTTCCCTAAAACGGTCTTATATGCTTTGCCATCGGCAACTTCTGCATAATACAATTCACGGGTTACCGGAACATAGATAACCCCAAGTACCGGTACCTGATTTTCGCACACGGCTATATTCACCGTAAATTCCCCGTTCTTTTTTATAAATTCCTTGGTCCCGTCAAGCGGGTCTACAATCCAGCAGCGTTTCCACTGCCTGCGTTCCGTATAGGGGAGCTGCCTGTTTTCCTCGCTTATTACAGGGATGTCTGTTTCCTTCAGATAGGAGTTAATGACCCTGTTGGAGGCCAGGTCGGCCGCTGTAAGGGGCGACCTGTCTTCTTTAAGCGCCACCTCCACTTCGTCCTCATAGATTCCGAGGATGGCTACCCCTGCTTCTACGGCACTTTTAATGGCGATGTTTAAATAAGTCTTCACTTGCAGGCTTTTAGGATGAGCGAAATTAAGGCAACAAAGTTAAATATCGTTGAAAAACCACCAAAAGAACTATCCATTTATTACATTTTTGCCGCTACACCGAATTTATCCCGGCTTTTATCGCACTAAATTGCCACTGCTGCCCTCGTAAGATACCTTTGAACAATTAATAGTCCCAAATTCTATTACAATGAAAAATCCTACACTATACCTTCTGGTATTCGTTTGTTTTGGCCTGCAACAGTTATTCCCACAGCAAGACAGCCTCCGGCTCACAGAAAAAGACAGTATTGTTTCCTCTTATTGGCTTGTTGGCCTGGGAATTAATATTGTTGATGATTCCGGGGATGCCTTTAATGATTTTACTACCATAAAGGACCAGTGGAACATGGTTCCTTACCCTTCCCGTATAAATGTCGGCCGTTATTTCCGCAACGGGCTTGGCTTGGAGGCCATAGCGGCATATAACCGCTATAAGGAGGGTTATAGGGTAGACGGGCAGATAAACCCGGAAGTGAAGGACTATTTTTCCCTGGATACCAGGCTAAGCTACGACCTTAATAAGCTGATCGGGCAAACCGGCTGGTTCGACCCCTATGTGGGGGCAGGAGTGGGTTATACTGACGCCAATGATATTGGCAGGGGAACCTACAATGCTGTCTTGGGTTTCAGAACCTGGTTCTCAGACCACTGGGGCCTGGATTTAAATACCTCCGGGAAATGGTCGTTCGGCAATGAGGCCACCAACCATATACAGCATGCCGCAGGGGTAACCTATCGCTTTAATATTGCCAAAGAGCTTTCCAAAAAAGGTCAGGAAAAACTGGCCCTTATACAGGAGCAGCAGCGGGTTGCTGATTCCATCGCCGCTGCAAAAAAAGCTGAAGACGAAGCCCGTTCCCTGGCCGAAAGACTGGCACAGGAGCAGGAGACAGCCAGGCTGGCCGCGGCGGAAAAAGCGCGGCAGGAAGCCGAAGAACAGCGAAAAAATGCCCTGCAACAGGCCATTGATGATATGGGCCTTGTTTATTTCGACTATAATTCCTCTTATTTAAATGCCGCTGCGAAGGGTAAGCTCCAGGAACTTGCAGGGTTTATGCAACAACATCCCGGCCTTGTATTGAAGGTAAGCGGGCATGCCGATTCCAGAGGGCCAGACACTTACAACGAATCGCTATCCCAGCGCAGGGCGGAGCATATAATGGCCTTCCTGCAAGACCAGGGCATTGCTGCCGAACGTATGGCTACGGAAGCTTTTGGTGAAACAAGGCTTACAAATGAATGCGCGGACGGTGTTTTCTGTAATGAAGAAAAGCATGGCCTGAACCGAAGGGCGGAATTTGTAATTATAAGTTTCGGTAGCTGACAGCACCCCACCACCCTCATTGAATGAAGGTTCCGGTTTTACAGGAATGTCAGCAATGGGGGTGTTATTTCAAAAACAGTCTAACTTTCAACCACCTACACCCATGATCATCCTCGGACTCAATTACTATTTTCACGATTCTTCGGCCTGTATTGTTCGCGACGGCCATCTCATTGCGGCTATTGAAGAAGAACGCCTCAGCCGGATCAAACATACAGACGCCTTCCCGGAAAAGGCCATTGCCCGTTGCCTGGAAGTTGCAGGGATCTCCTATGAAGATATCGATTACATAGCCGTTTCTATTAAGCCCGGGACCCACTGGATGAAGAAGGTGGCCTATTTGATCAGATACCCGCGGAGCCTGGTAGCTTTTGTCGGGCACCATGTGGTGCAGGGCGCCATCAAACAACGAAGGTTCCGCAACTGGTACCGCCGCAACTATCCGGCTAACAAAGGACCCAAGGTTGAATTTATAGAACATCACCTCACCCATGTGGCAGGATCTTTTTTTGTGTCGCCCTATAAAAAGGCGGCCCTGCTTGGGATCGACGGTTCGGGCGAATGGGCAACTACCTGGCTTGGATATGGCGAGGGGAATAAGGTTAGTAATCTCGGACAGAGCTTTTTCCCGCATTCTTTTGGATCATTTTATGAAACCGTTACGCAATTTTGCGGGTTTAAGCCCAATTACGATGAAGGCAAGACCATGGGCCTGGCACCCATGGGCGATCCTGCACCCTATATGGAGGAAGTAGGTAAAATGATCAGGGTTGATAAAAAGGGCAGGGTACGGGTTAACCTGAGTTATTTTAAGTTCCAGTATCTGGCGAATCAGCGGTATTCCGAAAAATTCCTCCGGATTTTTGGCAAGGCCAGGAAACTGGACGGGGCTTTTGAAAAGAACCATATGAACGCGGCAGCGGCCTTTCAACGGGTACTGGAAGACAGGGTCCTGGAAATCTGCAACTACCTCCACAAAAGCACGGGCGCTGATTACCTTGTCATCTCCGGGGGGGTAGCCCTTAACAGCGTAATGAACGGAAGGATAGTGCGGGAAACCCCTTTCAGGGATGTATACGTAATGCCCGCCGCCGGGGATAATGGCACCTCCATCGGGGCCGCTTATTACCTTTATAACGGTATCCTTAAAAAGCCCCGTAATTTTGAGCATAACAACCCGTATACGGGGACGGAATATTCGAACGAACAAATAGAACGGGTGCTGGCAGGGGCCAAGTTAAAGCTTACTTATGCGGAAGATATTACCCAGAAGGCAGCCGAACTGCTGGCCGAAGGCAAGATAATAGGTTGGTTCCAGGGCCCCATGGAAATCGGGCCCAGGGCTTTAGGCAGCCGCAGTATCCTTGCAAACCCGGCTTTTCCACAGATGAAAGACAAGATCAACGCGGAGGTTAAATTCCGCGAAGCCTATCGCCCTTTCGCGCCTTCAGCCCTGGAAGAAAGCTACAGGGATTACTTTGATCTGGATGTAAAGGCGCCTTTTATGCTGAAGGTCTGCCAGGTAAGGGAAGACAAGAAGGAAATCATACCGGCCATTACCCATGTTGATGGTAGCGCCCGCCTGCAAACGGTGAATCGTGAAACCCATCCGAAATATCATGAATTAATCAGCAAACTGGGCAGGCTTACTGGCGTCCCCGTGGTCCTGAACACCAGTTTTAATATACAGGGGGAGCCCCTGGTGGAATCCCCTAAAGATGCCATTCGATGTTTCTATTCAACCGGTCTCGATGCCTTATGTATTGGCAATTATATTCTGGAGAAAGAGCAGATTGGTACCGCAGTGGAAACCAGGGATAAAAAGGAAACGGGATTAATCCATCTTCAAAAGAATTCCCCGGTCTTTGTGTTTTCGGGGAATTCATAATCCGGGAATCAGGATATAGGCGTTCAGTTCGGATAGTAACCGGCAATCTATATCATCATGGCCAAACACTGCCCACTTTAATCAAACTGTAAGCCTATGGGCCGGCACTGGTGATCGATGGTTTTAATTTTAAGTAAAGCTTACTTCACAAGCTGACTTAAATGCCGCTTCCCTTTAAGATACAGGGTACCACTGCTTTTGTCTTCCAGAAAGCAAACATCCATATAGTATTCTT
>CAYSVQ010000116.1:0-3447 GCA_964434565.1 uncultured Flavobacteriaceae bacterium
ATTTTATTAGCTGCCATTTGAATTTGGGGTAAACGGTTGCCTCCATTATATTCAATTCTTACGAGCCTGGCATCATCGTTGGCAGTAAACCAGCCGGATCCGTACTCCAGCATATACAAGTCTCCATTAGCCGCAAATTCCATATCCATGGGATTGCTGAAACGGTATCCTGGCATAATACGCTCCATAGATTTCAGGTTGCCTTCATTGTCCAGGGTAATGGCCATGATCCAACCGCGCATCCATTCATAAGCAAAGAACTTTCCATCATAATATTTTGGAAAAGCCCTTTCGGCCCCTATAAAATCATCCGAATAGAAAACCGGCCCAGCCATCGCGTTCCTACCACCACTTCCCAACAGCGGGAATTCCTCCGATTCGGCATACGGGTACCACACAAAAGCTTTTTGTGCGGGTGGCAGGATTTCGAGGCCGGTATTGTTGGGAGAAGTATTCGAAGGAGCATTGGTATCCCACTTCGCGAGGGATTTTCCTTTTGTAAAGTCGTATTTATTGTATGCCTTGTTGTCGCCGACAAAATGAGGCCATCCGAAATTACCCGCTTTTCTGGCCTGGCCAATTTCATCATGACCTGCTGGTCCCCGTAAGGAATCCGGTTCATTTGCATCCGGACCTACTTCACCCCAGTAGAGGTAACCGTTATGTTGGTCTACAGAGATCCTGAACGGGTTTCTGTGACCCATGGTATAGATCTCCGGCCGTGTGTTTGGAGTACCTTCCGGAAAAAGATTGCCTTGCGGGATACTATAGGTACCATCGCTATTAGGTTTTATACGTAAGATCTTACCACGTAAATCGTTGGTATTTGCTGAGGATTTTTGGGCATCCCACGCGCTTCTGCCCGCTCTTTCATCACTGGGGCTATAACCATCCGACCCATGTGGATTGGTGTTGTCTCCTGTTGATAAGTATAGGTTTCCCTGGCTATCCCAGGCTATTGATCCTCCAGTATGACAACATTCTTCCCGCTGGGTAGGTACCGTCAAGAGCACTTTCTCGGATGCCATGTGCAGTTCCTCTCCCCGAAGTTCAAACCTGGAAAGAACATTGGCCGATTCATTCAGGGTGGAGTAATAAAGGTATATCCAATGGTTTTGGGCGAAATCAGGATCAACGTTCAAACCCAGTAAGCCATCCTCCGCAACCGATTCCTGTCCGTCTTTGTTCACATATTTTAAACTTACCGGGATTTTGGCAATTGTCTTTAATTCCTGCGTTTTGGTATTGAAGATGCGCACTTCGCCTTTCCGCTGAATAAAGAGTATCCGCTCATTATCCAGAAAGGCCAATTCCATAGGCTCATCAAGTTTCTCCGCCAAAATGACTTTGGTAAAACGATTCTCTTCAGGTCTCGCCATAGCATAATCCAATGGCTTTGGGGAATCCCCTCCGGCAACATAGTGGATCCCTGCCCAAAGATGGTCGAGGAACAAGGTTTCCTCGTAGGTTTCATCGGTATGTCCCATAGCAGTATAAAAGGATCTGCCCCCATCAAATTCCTGATACCAGCTCATGGGGTGGTAATCAGGATTACTTCCTCCAATATAACTTGTCTCGTCTATGGTCAATAGCACATTAATATCCTGTGATATATTTTTGAAGCTATAAAACTCATCTTCCCGCTCAAACTCGTCGGGCATTCCTTTTGTGGCCCAATGGTTCTTTTGTGTAACAGTGAACTTGCCTTTTTGAACATTACTCGGATCGCTTGGGTGGTCCTGAAAATAAGCTCCCACCAGTTTCCCGTACCAGGGCCAATCATATTCGGTGTCTGTTGCAGCATGTACCCCCACATATCCGCCACCGGCTTGAATAAAGCGCTCAAAGCTGTTCTGTTGTTTATCATCCAGTACATCACCGGTTGTATTCAAAAAAACTACGGCCCTATATTTAGCAAGTTCTTTTTCATTGAACAGACCGGCATCCTCCGTTAAGGTGACGTCAAAGCCCTTCTCTTCCGCCATTTTTGATAGGGCTTCCTTACCAGCGGCGATAGATTCGTGGCGAAAGGCATCCGTTTTACTGAAAACCAATACCTTCATACTGGATTCTGAAGTACATGAAAGAGTAAAAAGTAAGATTAGGAGGCAGGAAAAAAAGGCGTAGCGTTTCATATTTATGAGCTTAAAAATTAGGCAAATATATACTTTTATTTTTATTGTCTATAAAAAAGACAATAAAATTATATCTTTACAATCGTAAGTATCAGGACTTTGCTAAATACCACGGGATAAAGTAGTTTTATGGACTTTCAGGCCACATTAATAATTTAACTTGCTCATGAGCTCATACATTAAGGATAATTTTCTTCAACATCTTTCCATAGATTGTGTCATCTTCGGATATGGTGACAAGCAATTAAAAGTTTTGGTGTCGAAACTCAACCTCAAAGGAGATTTTTGGGTACTACCCGGGGGTTTTGTTTTAAAGATTGAAGGCATAGATCAAGCTGCAAAAAGAATACTGCAAGAGCGAACCGGACTTAAAGATATCTTTCTGGAACAGTACAGGGTGTTTGGCGATATGCCCAGATCCAATAGAGATGTCCTGAGAGAAATACAAAAGTTAAATCCCGATATTTTTGATGCAGCTTTTATAACGGAAATCGATCTGGAATGGCTTTCAAATCGCTTTATAGCCATTGGTTATTACGCCCTGGTCGATATCAACAAAGTAGTTCCGAAATTAATGAAGATTGACCAGTCTATTGACTGGTATCCTGTTAATGAAATGCCACAGCTGATTATGGATCATAATCAACAGGTAACCAAGGCATTAGAAGCATTGCGTACGCATCTGGATGACAGGCTTCTTGGTTTTAACCTGCTTCCCGAGAAATTTACCATGAAAGAACTGCAGGAGCTTTATGAAGCGGTGTACGACAAGCCCTTTCGCAGAAATAATTTCCAAAAAAAAATTTTGGATTTAGAAGTATTGGAAAGGCTTGAAAAGCAATTTACTGGTGCATCGAACAAGGCACCTTATTTATACCGGTTCAAATACTGAACTACCCCATAATTTTCAGGCCTGCGGCCTGATCAGTTCCCGAGAGTTTTCGGGAGGGGAATGTTACTTAAGAAAATCCAACACAACCGATGGTTAGGTTGCCTGGAATGCCCGAACAATTTGGAGACCGTTTCTATGGGTATGCCATTGCCTGGTGTTACGGTTGGCAAATCAAGAACAAAGTCAGAATAAAAGTAAAGAAACAAAATGCAGAATACCACTACCTGTAAAAATTGCAATCACCAGTTCAAGGGTAACTTTTGTACCCGGTGCGGACAAGCGGCGGACACCCAAAGGCTAAGCATGCATCATATATGGCATTATTTGCAAAACGGGCTATTTGAACTTGACAGAGGCATCCTTTACACCATTAAGCAACTGCTTATAAGACCGGGACATGCCATTAGAGAATTTATAATC
>CAYSVQ010000117.1:0-30033 GCA_964434565.1 uncultured Flavobacteriaceae bacterium
GCCACGAGGCCTTTTTAATATATTCCCCAGCCTTTCAAGGTGCCGGATCCCTTTCCGCCGCTAAGGCGGGTGCAAATATATTTCTTTTTAACTTTATGGGCAAAAGAACCGCAATCCAAATATGGATTTTAAAAGCTTTATCCGCGACATTCCCGATTTTCCCGAAAAGGGGGTTACTTTCAAAGACATTACCCCCTTGTTAAAGGATGCTGATGCCCTCATTGCCGTTTCGGATGCCCTCTGCAAGCTCGTGGGCGAACAGGTCATCCATAAAGTTGTAGGGATGGAAAGCAGGGGTTTCATTTTTGCACCTATCCTGGCTGCCAAACTAAAAGCAGGCTTTGTTCCCGTACGCAAAAAGGGAAAATTGCCCGCCACCAAGATTCGCGAAAGCTATGCCCTTGAATATGGGGAAGATACTCTGGAAATTCATTCAGACAGCATCCTGAAGGGCGAACGGGTTCTTATTCACGACGACGTACTGGCTACAGGAGGCACTGCCAAAGCAGTCTGTGATCTGGTAGAACGCCTAGGTGGAGAAGTGGTGCAATGCGTCTTCCTGTTGCAGCTTGATTCCCTGAAAGGGGTTGAAAAATTAAATGGCTATAAGGTTACGTCCCTCCTGCATTACTGATCTCGCCCCCTGTCTTCAAATAAGAAAAATCTCATTATGCAGGCCCTGTTACCCAAGTGCCCGCGTCGTTACGAAGTACCGCCAGCCAATAAGCATCATCTGAAATTTTGAAGCCTTCGCAAGGTCGAGCTTTCTTTTCGAATAGGAAGGAAGCAGCAGCCTGTTTAGCCGGGCCAGAATTCTGAAGATGTCCTGTTTCATGGGAACGTCCTTTCCATAAAATTAATTGAATATTACCAACTTATGCAAGGAAACTTCAAATAACCCGGATTCCGGGATCAGATAAAAATAAAAATGAGGGTAAACAATAGGGTCAGTAGAATTTTGGCCAGGGTGATCATTTCAGCTTGTTTAAAATGTTGATTATAAAATGAGGGCGCAATTAACAAAGCCCAAGCTGTACTTCCAAACAAATAGAAGAAAAATAATGAATTTGCATACAATATTGTAAGTAAAAAGATGAGAAATATTACGTGTTTAATATAACTTCCTTGTATAAACTTGAAATATTTAATATAAAACGCTTATAACACCTATCAACTGTAAGATTTGAAGGCGGGTTTTGGGCAACTTTTTTAAATCCAAGGGCGATTCCATCCATAAAACGTCGGTTTTTGCCATTTTCATCTTTTGTATTTAGCTACGGTACAGAACTGGCACACTTACCCTTACCCTTTTCTTCTAATTTACATACCTTTCCGTATGTATGATTCCATTTTGATTGTTTCCGGCCTTATCCTACTCGTTTTTGGCGGGAATTGGCTTTTACTGGCTGCTGTCGCTCTTTCGCTTAGTTTGAATATTCCCAGGATAATAATAGGGATGACGGTCGTTTCGTTTGCCACCTCGGCACCGGAACTGATTGTTAGTGCCAACGCGGCTTTGGAAGGATTTCCAGACATTGCCCTTGGGAATGTGGTTGGCTCCAATATTGCAAATCTGGGCCTGGTACTTGCTATTACAATTATTATGGGAAGCATAGAGGTCAGGCCTGCCTTTTATACAACGGACTGGCCTGTGATGATGCTGGCATCCCTCCTTTTTGTCGGCTTTGTTTATTTTGATGGGCTGTTGTCCAGAACGGAGGGTGTTATCATGCTCATCGCCCTTTTCCTCTTCCTGGTCTATCTGCTGCGTTTTCAAAAAGCAGCTGTAGAAAACGATTTAATGGAGGACGATATTCCTTTGCCCCTATATAAGACCGTAATTTTCCTGGGTTTTGGAGGTACGGCCCTCTGGGTGGGATCCGAGCTGCTTATTCATGGAGCTGTCGCCATGGCGGGCACTCTTGGGGTGAGTGAAAGGATAATCGGGATTACCGTGGTATCGGTAGGGACCAGCATTCCCGAACTTGCGGCATCAGTAATAGCAAACCTGAAAAAGGAAAAGGCCATCTCCCTCGGCAACCTGATGGGCTCGAATATTTTTAACCTCCTCTCAGTCCTGGGTATTACTGCCATTCTCGCACCAATAAAAGTGACAGATGAAAAACTGCTTACCAGTGATGTCTTCTGGATGCTGGGCATTTCCTTCCTGGTGCTGCCGCTGGTATTTTTCCCAAAAGGCCTTCGTCTGGGGTGGAGAGACGGGCTTGTCCTCCTCGCTGTATACGGAACTTTTCTATATCTTACATTCAATTAGGAACCTTATAAGCGATGCCACCTAGCCGCCTTTTGAGACTGGTAGTTCTGCTGGCCCTGTATAACGGGACGGACGTGGCATTTTCACAACAACAGAATTTTCTGCGGGGACTACTCTACGACAGAGAAACGGGCGAAGGGGTGGCCTTTGCTACGGTACAGCTCGAAGGAAATGCCATAGGTGTTGTTTCGAACGAGGATGGCAGTTTCCTGATCCCATCGCGTTTCAGGGAGTTGGGGGAATATCTGCGCATTTCATCCATGGGTTATGAAAGTTTCAGGGTCGCGGTGGCTGCCTTACACTCCGATAGGGTGAACAGGATAGCTCTTTCCCCCAGGATTTTCGAACTTAGCGAAACCGTGTTGAAAGGCAGAAGCATTAAAAAACGCTCCGCCAGGAATATCATCAGGACCGCCATACAGCGAATACCGGCCAATTATCCAACATATCCCTTCCGGTTGATTGGCTATTACAGGGACTACCAGAAAAAATCGGACAAATACCTGAACTTAAACGAAGCCATCCTGGAAGTGAATGACATGGGGTTTCAAAACAACGACAAGGAGACCACCCGCGTCCGGCTATACGACTACAGGGAGAATAGCGAATTTTCCAGGGATACCCTCGCTACGGGGCCCTATGATTATCAGCGATGGCAAAAAGTCATTACCAATGCCTACCTCTATAATTACGGAGGGAACGAATTTTCGATCCTCAGGATTCACGATGCCTTGCGGAATCATGCTGTCACGACCTATTCCTTTGTAGACCAACTCGACAGTGATTTTATGCGGAACCACAACTTTAAAAGACTGAACGACACCAATATAGACGATGTGCCCTGTTATGTCATCGGCTTTAAGACTCGCAAAGGCGATTATTTGGCGGAGGGCACAATTATAATAGCCCGCCACAATTTCGCGATTTACCGGCTTAATTATGCGTTGTATGATGATACCGAAACGGCCATTGAAGACACCAATGTGCCCGATAGAGTACGCAGGGGACAGCTGATGTTTGCCGTACGCACTGAATACCGGCCTCGAAAAACCTCCATGCATCTCAATTACATTTCCTTCCGCAATAACTTCAGGCTTAATCTGCCGCCTAAATTTTCTGTAGACAGTGTGGTGGCCGATATAGGGCGTGGTTGCTTCCAGGTGTACTTCAATAATGTTCCCACAATGGAGACAGCCCTGGATCTGACTAATTACAAGGTGGTACTGGCCGGAAAGAGTATTAATCTGGTGGAGGCCGAGGTATTGGACAATACCGTTGTATTATTTCCACCTAAGGATAAGAGGTACCTGTTAAAAACACTTAGCAAAAATAGCGGAAAAGACATAAGTGCCGAGGAGGCAAACCTAACAATCAATGGGGTACAAGACGGTGAGGGAAATTTGGTAGACGTTTACCAAAAACTTGATATGCTGCAATTCCGTGAATTTTTTACCCAGCAAATACTGGAAGAAGTACGTTTACTACCCGATTCGATTTACATGTTCAAAGAACGGCCTATTTTTATGGAACAACCTGTCTCCAGGCCCGATAATTTTGAGGAGTACTGGATGAATACACCCTTGCAGGATTCCAATTAAAAACCCCGGCTTTGCTGCCGGGGTCCATAGCTAAAACGTATGCAACAATTAATTTGACAATACAGGTACTTTGGCCGATTTAACAGTATCCACGATCCTACCTGCAATTTTATATGGATCCCCGTTAGAAGCGGGTCTCCTGTCTTCAAGCCAGCCTTTCCATCCGCGCTCCACAGTGGCGATCGGGATACGGATTGAGGCACCCCTGTCTGAAATACCATAGCTGAAATCATGAATGGAAGCAGTTTCGTGCTTTCCGGTAAGCCGTTGGTCGTTAAACTCGCCGTAGACGGCAATATGCTCTGCGGCAACCGGCCTGAACGCCTCACATATGGCTTCGTAAACTTCCTTACTTCCGGCAGTTCTGAGGATACCGTTCGAGAAATTGGCATGCATGCCAGAACCATTCCAATCACCTTTAATAGGTTTAGGATGGTACTCAATGTAATAGCCGTATTTTTCAGTCAGCCGGTCGAGCAAATAACGGGCTACCCATACCTGATCACCGGCATTTTTAGCTCCTTTCGCAAAGACCTGAAATTCCCATTGCCCACAGGCTACTTCCTGGTTGATACCTTCGAAATTAATACCTGCTGCAAGGCAAAGGTCGGCATGTTCTTCAACGAAGTCCCTGCCATGGGTGTTCTTGCCCCCAACGGAGCAATAATACATTCCCTGCGGACCGGGATACCCGCCCACCGGGAAACCCAGAGGTAGCTGTGTATGCGTATCCATTATAAAGTATTCTTGTTCAAAACCAAACCAAAAATCATCATTCGCATCATTAATCCTGGCCCGGTGATTGCTCTCGTGCGGTGTTCCGTCGGCATTCATTACCTCTGCCATTACCAGCCAGCCATTGTTTCGGGCAGGGTCTGGGAATATGGCTACAGGCTTCAACAGGCAATCGGAGGAACCTCCTTCAGCCTGCTTTGTAGAGCTCCCGTCAAACGACCAGGTGGGGCAATCCTCAAGCTTTCCGCTAAAGTCCTCTTCAATTTTTGTTTTACTTCGCATATTCTGGGTTGGCTCGTAACCATCCAGCCAGATATACTCTAATTTCGCTTTGCTCATAATACCAAAGATTTAATTTTTTTGACCGTCAAAAATATATTTTTTCTCAGTAAAGCCGTAATATATCGGGGTCAAAAGTCAAAAAACCCGATATTATTATGAAGACCCCTATTTTTTTAGGGGGATTTTGCAAAGTATTTAGTAATCAACTTATATTCTGTGAATTGTTTAATTTAGTAGCCTAACAGAATTTCCAAAGCCCTTTTATGTCTCAGATACGATTTGATGCGATCCGCGAAAGCCTTCAGCGGGAGCGGATTACGGTACAGGAATCCGGCCGTCGTTCCGAATTTTTTGGCAGTCATGTTTTCAACGAAGACCGAATGCTGCAATACCTCACCAAAGATGCGCTGCAAAGTGTAAAGAATGCAGTTTTCGCAGGGTCGAAAATAGACCGGAAAATTGCCGACCAGGTGGCAGAATCCATGAAAGCCTGGGCGATCTCAATGGGTGCCACCCATTATACACACTGGTTTCAGCCCCTTACCGGGGCAACTGCCGAGAAACACGATGCATTCTTCGACCTTATGCCCGACGGGAAGGCCCTGGAAAAGTTCGGGGGCGGACAATTGGTGCAGCAGGAACCCGACGCCTCTAGTTTTCCGAGCGGGGGCATCCGGAATACCTTCGAAGCAAGGGGGTATACGGCCTGGGATCCAACATCACCGGCTTTTATTTACGGATCTACCTTATGTATCCCCACCGTTTTTGTGGCTTATACGGGGGAAGCTCTGGATAATAAGGCGCCACTGCTCCGGGCCCTGAGTGCTGTTGATGAAGCGGCTACTGCCGTGGCCAGGTATTTCGACAAAAGTGTTAATAAAGTAAATGCCACCCTGGGCTGGGAACAGGAATACTTCCTTGTAGATAAAGCGCTGGCAAGTTCAAGGTCTGATCTCTCCATTACAGGGCGTACCCTGGTTGGCAACCTGGCGGCCAAAGGACAGCAACTGGACGACCATTATTTCGGGGTAATCCCACTGCGCGCCCTGGCCTTTATGAGGGAACTTGAAATAGAATGCACAAAACTGGGTATTCCCGTTAAGACAAGGCACAATGAAGTGGCGCCCAACCAGTTTGAACTCGCCCCCGTTTTCGAGGAAGCCAACCTGGCGGTAGACCACAACCTTCTCCTGATGGATGTGATGGAAAAGGTTGCAGACCGCCATCATTTCCGCGTGCTTTTCCACGAAAAACCATTTGCGGGAATTAATGGGTCAGGTAAACATAATAACTGGTCACTGGCAACAGATACCGGGGTTAACCTGCTTAGCCCGGGATCTACTCCAATGAAAAACCTGCAGTTCCTCACGTTTTTCGTGAATACGATCAAAGCGGTAGACAGTTACGAAGAATTGCTCCGCTCCTCTATAGCTTCGGCAAGTAACGACCACCGCCTGGGAGCCAATGAGGCACCCCCTGCGATTCTTTCAATCTTTATCGGAAAACAGCTGACTGAAGTTCTCGACGAATTGGAAGGGGTCTCCAAGGGTAAACTCAGCCCGGAGGAGAAAACCGAACTGAAACTGAACGTGGTTGGCAAAATCCCGGAAATCCTGCTTGATAATACCGACCGCAACAGGACTTCGCCATTTGCCTTCACTGGTAACAAGTTCGAAATGAGGGGAGTGGGGTCAAAGTCAAACTGCGCCAAACCCATGACCATCCTTAACACTATTGTAGCAAGACAGTTGCAATTATTCAAAAAGGAGGTGGATGCCCTGATCGATAAAAAGAAATTAAAAAAAGACGAAGCAATATTTAATGTGCTCCGGGAATATATAAAATCCTCCAAACGCATCCGGTTCGACGGTGACGGCTATAGCGCAGAATGGGAAATGGAAGCGGAAAGGAGGAAGTTAAGCAATAACAAATCCACGCCATCTGCCCTGCAGGTACTCACCAGGGCGGAAAGCCTTACGCTTTTTACCGAAATGGGGGTGATGAGTGAAGTGGAAGTTAAAGCGCGGCAGGAGGTGGAACTGGAAACCTATATCCTGCAAACCCAGATCGAGGGCCGTGTTTACAATGAATTGGTGTATAGCTATATTATTCCCGCTGCAGTAAGTTACCAGAACGTACTTATTAAGAATGTAATGGGGCTTAAAGAGATTTTTGGTGCCGCCCATAAGAAGTTTTCAGACGGGCAGCTGGGGATCATCGAACAGATTGCGGGGCATATTGAAGAAGTTAAAAAGAAGACCGATGCCATGACCGAAGCCAGGAGACGTGCCAATGCCCTAACCGATATCAATAAAAAAGCCTTTGCCTATTCAGACAACGTAAAGAGTTATTTCGAGGAAATCCGTTACCATTGCGATCGGCTGGAACGCCTGGTAGACGACCGGCTCTGGCCACTGGCCAAGTATCGGGAACTTCTATTTATCAGGTAGTTTCAGGCGCCAGAGCATATCGGGGCACCCTGGACCGAAGCAGGCTTAAGGATCGGTACATATCATTGTGATGCTGTGAATACGGGAACCCCCGTTTTCACCCCGGGGACACAAAACATCTGGGGTGACCGGTATTAATCGAAATTTAGGTTCAGCGGTATTTTAAAACCTTGCTTACAATCAGCATCATCGCAAAGATCTATTCCACGAGTTCAGGCCTGCAATAAACAAAAGCTTTCTATCGCTTCTTCCTGCCATTTGGGTTATTTTTGCCTAAAAGCAAGGCATGAGTTCATCCGATAGCAAACGATATAGCCAGCGCGGGGTTTCTGCCTCAAAGGAAGATGTGCACCGCGCCATAAAGAACGTGGATAAGGGCCTTTTCCCAAGGGCATTCTGCAAGATCGTCCCGGATTACCTTACAGGGGACCCGGACTATTGTTTGGTGATGCATGCCGATGGGGCAGGCACCAAATCTTCCCTGGCCTATATGTACTGGAAAGAAACAGGAGACCTCTCCGTATGGAAGGGTATTGCCCAGGATGCCCTGGTGATGAACCTGGACGATCTGCTCTGCGTTGGGGTAACAGGCAATATTCTGCTCTCCTCTACCATCGGAAGGAACAAAACGCTGATCCCCGGTGAGGTAATCTCTGCGATTATCAATGGTACCGAGGATCTGATACGCGAGTTGCGAACCTATGGGGTGGATATCCATAGTACAGGAGGGGAAACAGCCGATGTTGGAGACCTTGTTCGCACCATTATCGTGGACTCAACAGTCACCGCCCGCCTCCAACGTTCAAGGGTTATAGACAACGCCAATATCCGCGCCGGAGATGTGGTCGTAGGCCTGGCTTCCTCGGGGCAGGCAACTTACGAGCGGGAATACAATGGAGGAATGGGAAGTAATGGCCTTACATCTGCAAGGCACGATGTTTTTGCCAATTATCTTGCAAAACAATATCCAGAGAGCTTTGATCCCGCCATCCCGGGCGAATTGATTTATGCAGGCGATATGGCCCTTGATCAGCCACTGGATGATGCCCCCCTGGATGCCGGGAAACTGGTTCTGTCTCCCACCCGTACCTACGCACCAATTATTAAACAAGTACTCGAAAAATATACTTCAAAAGACATCCACGGCATGGTTCATTGCAGCGGTGGTGCCCAGACAAAGATCCTCCACTTTATTGAAAACCTGCACGTAATCAAAGACAATCTCTTCCCCCTGCCACCACTTTTCCGGCTTATACAGGAGCAATCAGGCACTGATTGGAGGGAAATGTACCAGGTTTTTAATTGTGGCCACCGAATGGAATTGTACCTTAATGAAAATATCGCCGCAGAAGTTATCCGGATTTCAGAAAATTTTGGGGTCGAAGCCCGCATAGTGGGCAGGGTGGAGGCGTCGAATAGCAAAAGCCTGAGTATCCTGTCACCTTACGGTGAATTCGACTACTAATATGAGGGAAGTAAACAGGGCCCTCAAAAAAGCAGGTATTTATCAACGCATAATGTTGATAAATTTTTAGACGCCTGATTATCAGAGTTCTAAGTTATTCTCAATGACCAGCTTATGATAGCTGTCATGCTACAATACTGCAGTTAATGATTACTTTTGACGGGAACAGATCATCCTGAATGTTTCTTGATTTCACACCCGATATAATGACAAAAACGGCCAAGCCTCTTCCGAAAACCTATACAAACGTTGAAGCTTACGAAGCTTCCCTGCGATATTTCAGGGGCGACGACCTTGCTGCACGCGTTTGGGTGAACAAATACGCCCTGAAGGATTCCGCGGGAAATATTTATGAAAAAGACCCAGACGATATGCATCGCAGGATTGCAGGCGAAATTGCCAGGATAGAATCAAAGTACCCCAATCCCATTAGCCTGGATGAAATATTCGGCTTGTTGAAGAACTTCAGGTATATTGTGCCACAGGGAAGCCCGATGGCAGGAATCGGCAACCCGTACCAGATAGCTTCCCTCTCCAATTGTTTTGTTATTGGCAATGAAGGGGGATCCGATTCCTACGGAGGTATTTTTAAAACAGACCAGGAACAGGTGCAACTTATGAAGCGCCGTGGCGGGGTAGGACACGACCTGTCGCACATTCGCCCAAAAGGATCGCCCGTGAAGAACTCGGCCCTGACATCCACCGGCCTGGTGCCTTTTATGGAGCGGTATTCAAATTCAACCAGGGAAGTAGCGCAGGACGGGCGAAGGGGAGCCCTGATGCTATCTGTTTCCATCAACCACCCCGATGCCGAGGATTTTATAGATGCCAAACTGCAACAGGGAAAGGTTACCGGGGCCAATATTTCGGTAAAGATTGATGACGAATTTATGAAGGCGGTTGAGAATAGTACGGCCTATCCTCAAAAATTCCCCGTGTACAGTTCGCATCCCTCCTTTAAAGAAGACATAAAAGCCGTTGAGGTTTGGAAGAAAATAGTACATAACGCCTGGAAATCGGCAGAACCAGGCATTTTATTCTGGGATACCATTATCCGAGAATCTGTACCGGATTGCTATGCAAGCTTTGGCTTTAACACGGTATCCACCAATCCATGCGGGGAGATCCCGCTATGCCCATATGATTCCTGCCGCCTGCTTGCTATCAACCTCTTTTCTTATGTTGATAATCCGTTCACAGACTTGGCCGTTTTTAATTTTAAGCTGTTTAAGGAACATATCGCGGCAGCCCAGCGCATAATGGATGATATTATCGATCTGGAACTGGAGAAAATAGATATCATTCTGGCAAAAATCCAATCAGATCCCGAATCCGATGAAATTAAAGGTGCGGAGTTACGATTGTGGTCCAAAATAAAACAAAAAGCGATTGAGGGCAGAAGAACGGGGATAGGAATAACAGCCGAAGGCGATATGCTGGCAGGCCTGGGAATGCGCTATGGCAGCGATGCGGCTATCGACTTCTCTGTACAGGTACATAAGACCATTGCTCTCGAAGCGTACCGGGCATCTGTGCATACTGCCCGTGAACGAGGGGCATTCCCGCTTTTCGATGCTGAACGGGAAAAAAGTAATCCCTTTATCCTCAGACTTAAGGAAGCCGACGAGCAACTTTATTATGAAATGGTAGAATACGGACGCAGGAATATAGCCCTGCTAACGATAGCCCCAACGGGCTCTACAAGTATCATGACACAAACCACCTCGGGCATTGAACCTGTTTTTATGCCGGTGTACAAAAGGAGGAGAAAAGTGAACCCGGGCGATAAGGATATTCGCGTGGATTTTGTGGATGAAGTGGGCGATTCCTGGGAGGAGTATGTAGTATTTCATCACCGTTTCAAGGAATGGATGGAACTGCAGGGGTTAGACAGCAGCAAGCCCTACAGCCAGGAGGAACTTCAGGACCTGGTAAAAAAATCACCTTATTACAGGGCTACTTCCGAAGATGTGGATTGGGTAAGTAAAGTACGCCTTCAGGGCGCGGTCCAGAAATGGGTGGACCACTCCATAAGCGTTACCATTAATTTGCCTAATGATGCAACTGAGGAACTCGTAGGGACGCTGTACATGGAAGCGTGGAAATCCGGTTGCAAGGGGGTAACGGTATATCGCGAAGGATCCCGGTCTGGTGTGCTCCTGGCCGATAATGGAGAAGCCGCAAAGGCCGATCATATTGACGGTCCCTTCTCTGCCCACCGCCCGCAGGTCCTGGATGCAGATGTTGTGCGATTTCAGAACAACAAAGAAAAATGGATCGCCTTTATAGGACTGTTCAATGACCGGCCATATGAAATATTTACAGGTCTTGCCGATGATGAAGATGGAATTTTACTGCCCAGATGGGTGAACAAAGGGTGGATTATTAAAAACAGGGATAGCGAAGGAGATTCCAGGTACGACTTCAAATACGAGAATAAAAGCGGATATAAAACCACTATTGAAGGCTTATCGCATAAGTTCAACCCTGAATTCTGGAATTATGCCAAGTTGATCTCCGGTACCCTGCGCCATGGTATGCCAATTGAAAATGTGGTCCATCTGGTGGAAAGCCTCCAATTGGACAACGTTTCTATAAATACCTGGAAAAATGGAGTGGCACGGGCTTTAAAGCGCTATATCCCGGATGGCACTGAAAGCAGGGGACAGGAATGTGGCAGTTGCCATTCAAGCAATTTAATGTACCAGGAAGGTTGCCTCACCTGCAAGGATTGCGGCTCCTCCAAATGCGGTTAGGCCCTGGTCTGAAACCTTTAATGGTTCATATTCTGGTAGTTGTATTTGTAGCTTCCCGGCTTTCCTCCCTTCATATACGATTCTCATTTCTGTAGCGTTCTTCAAGTAGAACTTAATCTATCTTACTAATTTTGTCCCGGCTATGCCGGCCGGGAACAATTTTCAATATTTCCGGGCTATGGAAAGAAAAGCTTTTTTACGAAGTCTGGGGGCAAGTGCGGCCTTTGCACTGACTTTCCCCTGTGTACAGGGTTGTTCCAAAGGTGGAGATAACCCCAATTCCCAACCCGTTCCCACGGGAGTGGATTTTACCATTGATCTTAATTCTGAAGAAGGTGAAGGCCTTTTAAACAATGGGGATTTTATTCTCAGGGATTATGTGGTGGTAGCGAAAAACCTTCAGGGCGAATATATTGCTGCCAGCCAGATATGCAGCCATCAGCAAACAGACGGCGTGCGCTTCCTGACAGACGACGGCGGAATATTTCATTGTTATACGCACGGTTCCGAATTCAACCAGGACGGGCAACCACTTAACTCCATAACAGCAAACCCCCTAAAGATCTTCAATACATCCTTATCGGGTAACCTCTTGCGTGTTTATGAATAAATGCGGCTTCCGTGTAGAATTGGCCTATGATAACCCTCACCCTTTTTGATACCTCCTGGAGGCAGGCTATTTGTATGGCGGGGATGGGTAGCGTGTTAACCGAAATTGCAGTGAATTACAGAAGGATCTACTTTATCACAGGGTTTCTGCTGCTGATGTTTTCCGTTTCCCAGGCTCAGGAAGGCAGGCTTGTATCTGTAAAAAGAACACTTAGGTTAATGGGTGGCAATTTTGAAATCACGGTTGTTGCTCCGAATGAGGAGATAGGGTACATCAATATCGAAGAAGCGGCGGCAGAGATCAGGCGAATCGAACAATTGATTTCTTCATGGATCCCGGAATCCGAGACTTCCAAAATTAATCGCATGGCAGGCTTACAGCCGGTAGCGGTGGAAAGAGAACTCTACAACCTTATTGAGCGGGCATTGCAGCTCTCGGAATTGACATCGGGAGCATTCGACATTAGCTACGCCACCCTTGATACGCTTTGGAATTTTGCGGCTACGGGCCCTTACCTTCCACTTCGGAAAGATGTTGAGAAGATACGAAAAACAGCTGGTTACCATAACATTGTACTGAACCCTGAAGAACATAGTGTTTTCCTTAAGAACAAAGGAATGAAGATTAATTTTGGGGGTATTGGAAAAGGATATGCGGCAGACAAGGCCAAATCCCTGTTGGTTTCCAAACAGGTACCAGCGGGGATGATCAATGCAGCCGGCGATATTACCGTTTGGGGCAACAAGTCCAGCGGGGAAAAATGGCATATAGGAGTGGCAAATCCTATTGGCCACGGTAACCTCATAACATGGGTTCCACTTGTGGAGTCTTCCGTAGCCATTTCCGGCAACCACCGAAGGTATATAGAATTGAACGGGAAGCGGTATGGCGATGTGCTTGATCCCAGGTCTGGCTATCCTGCCGCCGGTATCAGCAAAGTAACAGTTTTTGGCAAAATGGCGGAATTCTGCGATGCCCTGGCTACATCCATCATGGTACTTGGTACCGAAAAGGGACTGGCGCTGGTTAATCAGCTAGGCGACACTGAAGTGATCATTGAGGAAGAAGGTGGTGGGATGTATAACAGCAAAGGAATACTCCTCGAAGTTCATTAAGCCGGATGTCGGCGTACCGCCCGTCAAAATTTCATATCCTTCAAAAATCCGCATAAACACTAAAAATTGTACCTTCGTTCCCTTAAGGGATGATTGAACATGATCGATAAATTAAACATAGTTAAACAACGGTTTGATGAGGTTTCGGACCTGATCATCCAGCCCAAGGTCATATCAGATCAGAAAAGGTATATTGAACTTACCAAGGAGTACAAAGATCTGAAGATCCTCATGGAAAAACGGGTTCGATACCTTGAATTGAAAAGCCGGATCCGGGAAGCAGAGGAGATCATCGGGATGGAGAAGGATGCTGAAATGCTGGAGATGGCCAAAAAGCAGCTCGAAGAAGCCAGGGAAAGCCTTCCTGCCCTTGAAGAGGAGATCAGATTTCAACTCGTCCCCAGAGATCCGGAAGACGCCAAAGATGTTGTTATGGAAATACGTGCCGGTACCGGGGGCGACGAAGCCAGCATCTTTGCAGGGGATCTTTACAGAATGTATGCCAAATATTGTGAGTCCAGAGGATGGAAAACAAACATTATAGACCTCAATGAAGGTACCAGCGGCGGTTATAAAGAAATCCATTTTGAAGTAACCGGGGAGGATGTTTACGGCACCCTTAAGTATGAAGCGGGGGTGCACCGCGTTCAAAGGGTGCCTCAGACAGAAACCCAGGGCCGAGTCCATACAAGTGCGGCCACTGTGATGGTGCTGCCCGAAGCGGAGGATTTCGACGTAGTTATAGACCCCAAGGAAGTGCGGATCGATTTTTTCTGTTCCTCAGGACCCGGCGGGCAATCCGTGAACACTACTTATTCGGCGGTCCGGCTTACGCACCTCCCAACAGGAATTGTTGCACAGTGCCAGGACGAAAAATCCCAGCACAAGAACAAGGATAAGGCATTTAAAGTCCTGCGATCCAGGCTTTATGATATCGAACTGGCCAAAAGGCAGGAACAGGACGCAGCCAAACGTAATTCTCAGGTGAGCAGTGGCGACCGATCTGCGAAGATCCGAACCTATAATTACCCCCAGGGAAGGGTAACCGATCACCGTATCGGGCTTACTCTTTATGACCTTCAGAATATTATAAACGGCGATATACAGAAGCTGATTGATGAACTAAGGCTGGTTGAGAACACCGAAAAACTCAAAGAGGCATCCGAAATTTTTTAACATATTTCCCGGCAAAGCCGGCATTGATGCCCGGGACAGACAACACCCGTTACCGGCTTTTTTTTCGCATGGCTAAAACATCTCTTCCAGCATTATGAGTACGGCAGAATTAATCGAACAGATACGCCTGAAGCAGTCATTCCTTTGTATCGGCCTTGATACGGACCCCGATAAAATACCACCTCATCTTCTGGCGGAAGAAGACCCTGTTTTCAGTTTTAATAAAGCAATTATTGATGCCACTCATTCCTATTGTGTTGCCTACAAACCCAATATCGCCTTTTATGAGGCATTTGGCCTGAAAGGTTGGCAATCCCTCGAGCGCACTATCGGTTACCTGAATAACCACTATCCTTCGCATTTTACAATCGCTGATGCAAAACGGGGCGATATTGGCAATACATCCGCCCGCTATGCCAAAGCATTTTTTGAAGACCTGGCTTTCGACGCCCTTACCGTTGCCCCCTATATGGGCAGGGATTCTGTTGAACCGTTTCTGGCATTCAAGGATAAGCACACCATCTTGCTGGCGCTTACCTCCAATGAAGGTGCGTTTGATTTTCAGACTAAAATCTGTGGAGATAAGGAATTGTATTTACAGGTCATTGAAATCTCGAGGAAGTACGCAAATTCGGAAAATCTGATGTATGTGGTAGGTGCTACCAAGGCTGAATTTTTAGCCGGGATACGGAAGGCAGTTCCGGATAGTTTCCTGCTGGTACCTGGCATTGGGGCTCAGGGAGGTAGCCTTGAAGAGGTATGTAGGTACGGTTTAAATAAAGATGGAGGCTTGCTGGTAAATTCGTCCCGCGCTATCCTTTATGCCTCCAATAGCACTAATTTTGCCTCAGCCGCTGGGACGGAGGCCAAGAGATTACAGGAGCAGATGGCGATTGAGCTTCAGAAATGGAGAATCTGCTGATTATTGTACAAGATTCTCCAGTATTCTCTTAATTTGCTGAGCCTTATTCTCAAAAAATTCTCCCAGGCGTGTATTAGCATATTTTATGTCGGTAGCCTTCTCCATAAAGTTCTGGTACTGGTACTCCAACAGGGTCACGGCAATCCGTTCGTTGCTTATCGGGGTGATGGCACCTACCCTGCAATATTGATTTTCCATCGTCGAGATTTTTAATGTTCTCACAAATATACGGGTAAAAGCAGTTCACGGATTTCGACTTTAGGGGGTATTCAACTAAAATGTAGGTGATTTGTCTATTATTTAACATAACCCCTGCTCAAATGTCAAATAATTGCCGTTTTGTTAGGATTTCCTTAAGAAAAACCGGGCCGCTGTTAACCGGAATGTGGTAGGAATGTAAAATGGGTAGCGGGTTGCCCTGATACTTAAAAAAACCGGTGAGACCACCGGTTTTTCTAAACTAACTAACTCAAAAAATACTAACTCAAACAATTTGGTTCCAACACTCTTTGTAACACTTAAACTCGAGGGCAACCAAACATTACAGGTAATGTTAAATGAACGCTGTTAAAATTAGAACGCAGCGCTTTTTTAAATATTGTAAAGAATTGAAGATAAATATGATACCTTTTCGAAACGCCGAAAATATAGGTATTTCCGGCTATTTTCGGTAGCTTTTTTAATAATTGTTGGCAATCATTTTATCTGTTTCCTGCCTCGATTTAAAAACGTCGAATGTCTTGCCTTGTGTCCGTAACGCTCCAAGTGCATTCGCATATTGGGCAGCCCTGACGGGATCGTTGAAGTAGGAAAAGCCAAATGCAAGACCACCGGCAAATGAATCCCCGCAACCCGTTGTATCGACCACCACTTCCATGTAGATCGATTTAATGAATTCCTTCCTCATAACCCCGTCATGCAAGTAATATACAACACAGCCTCTGGAATCCAGGGTTACATAAAAATATTTGACTCCCTTATTTAGTACATGTTCGGCCATTTCGTCAAGATGGTCTGTTTTTTCTTCGTCATAACTCGCCATTTCCTCAACCCCGTATTCGTTTTTAAACCAGCATGCCTGAGATTCTTCGAGGTTCATTTTCAGGATGTCTATATACGGAAGCCATTCATCCATATCCACCCAGAACTTCCTATAGCGGTCTCCTGTTATACTCATGGCAGAGGTTGGTCCGTGAGCGTCGAATAAAACAAGGCCCTTACTAACCTTTTTGATATGAACCAGGGTACTCAGGGAAATTTCAAAATCTGTAATGGGCACAAAAACAAAGACATCAACATCTTCAAGGCCATTGATATCCTTTGGTTGAATGGGTCGCATACAGGCCGTTTGCTTTTCAAGCCGGTTGTTTTGATCCACAAAACGCAGATCAATAACCGTCCCCTTGTCGTCCTCGCTGCTTATATGGGACGTATCTATATTTTTGTAAGGCTTAAAGATTTCAAGGATATGGGGATGATCTTTCCGGTGTACATTTGAAACCGGAATTACGGTGCCTTCTTCCTCCATAAGTTTGGCAAGGGCTATTACAGGATGCGAGACACAACCGTATTTTTTAATTACCTCCTGTTGGTAAGTAAGGATGGTATCTCTTGGAATGGGTCCTAAAACGGCGATTTTCTTCATATCATGATTCAGTCTTGTAAAGCAAATACTCTTTTCAGTAAATCCGTGGTCCTTGATGAAAGCGAGGTTCGGATTTCCTTTTCCTCAATCGCTATCATAGTGTACACTCCATCCAGAGCTTCGATAGTTACATAATCAGTAAGGTCGGGATTTACGTCATTTGTTAACGGCAGGGCATTGTAGCGGCTGATGATAGTGTTCCAAACCTGGTCTGCACCAACCTTTTCAAATGAATTCCGGATAACAGGTAGAAATTTTTGATATAATGGCCCGCGGGTTACCCGGTTCAGATATTCGGTTGCAGCAGTGTCATTTCCCATAAGGATACCCCGTGCATCATTAAAAGTAATTCCCTTTACGGCATCAACAAAGATAGGTCCCGCTTCGCTGACGGCCTCTTCCGCTGCCCGGTTTAGCACCTTGAGACCTTCATCGGCAAGATTTCCAAGTCCGATGTTGCGCAAACTGCGGTCTACCTGCTGCAGTTCTTCCGGTAAAATGATTTTTACAAGTTCATTCCTGAAAAAGCCATCGGGACGGGCAAGTTTGCTTACCTGTTTGTCGATCCCGAAATTGAGGGCCTGTCTGAGTCCTGCCGCAATTTCGGTATTCGGGATTTCCGTTCCACCCCCTGGCAAACGGTTTGCAACGTCCTGAAGTTCCGCGCAGGAAGTTCCCTGAATTAAAAGTAGGCACAACACAATTTTCTTTATCATAGATACAATTACTTTTACCCTTAAAATAAGAAAAATATAGAAACGACGGCTTTTAAGCTTCCTGTCGTCAGGCAAAGATTACGGTTTTGTTTTTGTAAACCATAGTCTTCCTGCGAATATGCAGCTGTACTGCCCTTGAAAGTACAATTTTTTCGAGATCACGGCCTTTAGCGATAAAATCTTTTACGGTATGCGAATGGGAAACAGTGGTAACGTCCTGGGCAATTATAGGCCCGGCATCCAGTTCTTCGGTCACATAATGGCTCGTTGCGCCAATAATTTTCACTCCTCTTTCGAAGGCCGCATGGTAGGGTTTTGCCCCTGCAAATGCAGGAAGGAAGGAATGGTGGATATTAATGATCTTATTGGGGTATACGCTTATTAATCTGGGAGTTATGATCTGCATATAGCGTGCCAGAACGATAAAATCAACCTGGTGGTCTTCAAGTAGGGCCAATTGCTGCTTTTCGGCATCCTCCTTGTCAGGACCGTTAAGGGCTACATGGTAAAACGGCAGATTAAATTGTTCGCTGATGCCGCGCAGGTCGTCATGATTACTGAGGATAAATGGAATTTCCACTTCCAGTTCCCCGGAATGGTACCTGCTGAGCAAGTCATACAGGCAATGGTTATATCGGGAGACAAAAATTGCCATCCTGGGTTTTTGCCCACTGAGGTGCATATTCCATTCCATGTCATAGGCCGCGGCTATATGGTTTTCAAAATCCTTCCTGAAACTCTTGAGGGCGAAGCCCTTACCGTTAAAATTGCTTTCCAGCCGCATAAAAAATACCCCTGCCTGCATATCCACATGTTGATCAAGATAGACTATATTTCCACCTCTGGAATGTATGAAACCGGTTACAGTACTGATGATCCCGGATTGGTCCGGGCAGTGTATTAGAAGGGTTATTTTCAAAACTTCAGGCTAAGAGGGGTTAAAATTAGGATAATAACAATGCCAGGCACCAGTGCTTGTAAATTTTTGTGCGATTCGAAAAATATTCAATTCTTTCTTGCATTTTCTTTAGATTGCAAGGTAAATTAAGACTGTTTATTGGCAATGAAACAAAAAAAGGCATATGTTCCGAAAAATGCTGTCAGGATAGTAACAGCCGCGTCGCTATTTGACGGTCATGACGCGGCTATTAATATCATGCGCCGGATCATACAGGCCACGGGCGTAGAAGTAATCCACCTGGGGCACGACCGATCGGTTGCTGAAATTGTGGACTGTGCCATACAGGAAGATGTACAGGCCATTGCCGTAACTTCATACCAGGGCGGACATAATGAATACTTCCGATATATGTTCGATTTGCTACAGGAAAGGGGAGCAAAACATATAAAGATATTCGGTGGCGGAGGTGGAGTAATTCTGCCGCAGGAGATCAGGGCTTTAATGGAATACGGCATTGCAAGGATCTATTCTCCTGATGACGGGCGTGCCATGGGATTGCAGGGGATGATTAACGATCTCGTAAGCCAAAGTGATTTCGCCCTGCCACCAATTTCACCCGAAGTTTTAAAAGAACTTGGAGGAATGCTCCGGAAACAAAATCCCAATACCATTGCCCGTCTTATAAGCATAGCCGAAAACCAGCCGGTGGATTTCAAAAAACTGTTCGATCCGCTGGAAAAACAGATCACCAGGGTCCCGGTATTGGGTATTACCGGAACCGGAGGTGCAGGAAAATCAAGCCTTGTAGATGAGCTTATACGGAGGTTTCTGATGGATTTTCCCGATAAAACTGTCGCAATTTTGTCTGTAGACCCTTCAAAACGTAAAACAGGAGGTGCCCTCCTGGGCGACCGTATCCGGATGAATGCCATTAACGGAGAAAGGGTGTTTATGCGTTCGCTTGCCACCAGGCAGGCCAACCTCGCGCTTTCCAGGTATATTAAGGAAGCCACCGCTATCATGAAAGCTGCGGAATTTGACCTTATTATTCTCGAGACTTCCGGGATAGGGCAATCCGATACCGAGATTGCAGATTACTGTGATGTTGCGCTTTATGTCATGACGCCTGAATTCGGAGCCGCCACCCAGTTGGAGAAAATTGATATGCTCGATTTCGCAGATCTGGTAGCCATTAATAAATTCGATAAACTCGGTGCTGCGGATGCTTTGCGGGATGTTAGGAAACAGTTCCGCAGGAATAATGGGCTCTGGGAGGCCAGGGAGGAGGAACTGCCGGTTTTCGGCACCATTGCTTCCCAGTTTAACGACCCGGGGATGAACCGCCTATATAAGGCAGCGATTGAAGCGGTAGCACAGAAAACCGGGGCTTCGCTTAGTTCGGAGTTGGTAGCATCAGCTGAAGTTTCCGAAAAGGTTTATGTCATCCCCCCCGCCAGGACGAGATATCTGTCTGAGATTACCGAAACCATTCGGGCATACGATAATAAAGTTAGCAGCCAGGCAACTCTTGCCCGGCAATTGTTCGCAGTCTATGAAACCCTCAATGGCCTGACAGGAAAACGCCTGTCCATAAATATTAATGGTCTGGAAATGGATGTTTCGGGTACGGAAGAGAGGGATGAAAGTGAAGTGATACATTTGCTGGCCGGCCGGTTTGAAAAACTTAAAGAAGGCCTGAATCCACTTTATTGGGAACTTCTTCTCAAGTGGGAGGAACAGGTTGCCCGTTTCAGGGAACCGCTTTACCACTTTAAGGTGAGGGGGAAAACTGTTGAAATGGAAACTCATAGCCAGTCCCTCTCGGGCCTGCAGATTCCCAAGGTAATGCTTCCGCGGTATGGGGACTGGGGCGACCGCCTCAGATGGCAATTGCAGGAAAACGTCCCCGGTGAATTTCCTTATACAGCCGGTCTGTACCCCTTTAAGCGAATTGGGGAAGACCCTACCCGTATGTTTGCCGGGGAAGGTAGCCCGGAACGGACTAACCGCCGGTTCCATTACCTCAGTAGTAATATACCGGCCAAACGGCTTTCCACTGCCTTTGATTCCGTAACCCTGTATGGTCAAGATCCTGCACAAAGGCCCGATATTTACGGTAAGATCGGTAATGCCGGGGTTTCGGTCTGCTGTCTCGACGACGCGAAGAAGCTTTACTCCGGTTTCGACCTTTCAAATCCCATGACCTCTGTAAGTATGACCATTAATGGGCCGGCACCTATGCTACTGGCCTTTTTCCTGAATGCGGCCATAGACCAGGGCTGCGAAAAGTATATCAGGGAAAATGGGCTTGAAGCTGATATTGAAGCTAAAATTGCAGCCATCTATCGTGAAATGGATTCTGAACGGCCTTCCTATCATGGGAGGTTGCCCGAGGGCAATAACGGCCTGGGTTTACTTCTGCTCGGGGTTACCGGCGATCAGGTGCTGGCCCCCGGGGTTTATGATAAGATCCGAAATGAAACGCTGCATCAGGTAAGGGGCACGGTACAGGCGGATATCCTTAAGGAAGACCAGGCGCAGAATACCTGTATCTTTTCCACGGAATTCGCAATCCGGTTGATGGGCGACGTACAGGAATACTTTATCCGGAACAAGGTGCGTAACTTCTATTCGGTATCTATATCCGGCTACCATATTGCAGAAGCCGGGGCCAATCCTATCACCCAACTTGCCTTTACTTTGTCTAACGGCTTCACTTATGTGGAATATTTCCTGAGCCGGGGGATGGACATAGATAAATTTGGGCCTAACCTGTCATTTTTCTTTTCCAATGGCCTCGATCCGGAGTATGCAGTTATCGGAAGGGTTGCCAGGAGGTTGTGGGCAAAGGCCTTAAGGGAAAAATACGGAGCTGATCCCAGGGCACAAATGCTGAAATACCATATACAAACGTCGGGACGAAGTCTGCACGCCCAGGAAATAGATTTTAACGATATCCGCACCACCCTGCAGGCCCTTTACGCCATCTACGATAATTGTAATTCACTCCACACTAATGCCTTCGATGAGGCCATTACCACACCTACTGAAGACTCGGTACGCCGGGCAATGGCCATTCAACTGATAATTAACCGGGAACTGGGCCTTGCCAAAAATGAAAATCCCCTGCAGGGTTCTTTCATTATCGAGGAGCTCACAGACCTTGTAGAAGAAGCGGTATTAATAGAGTTCGACCGGCTTACTGAAAGGGGAGGGGTCCTCGGGGCTATGGAAACCATGTACCAGCGGTCAAGGATTCAGGAGGAGAGCCTGCATTACGAATCGCTAAAACATTCCGGGGCTTTTCCCATCATAGGCGTAAATACCTTCCTGAATTCAAAGGGTTCGCCCACCATTCAGCCTGCTGAGGTAATCCGTGCCACAGAGGAGGAAAAACAACAACAGATAACAACCTCAGGGGCGGTTGATCGCAGAAACCAAAAGCAGCGGCAACGGGTCCTGAACGAACTGAAACAAACAGCAGTGGAAAACCGCAATATGTTCGATACGCTAATGGAAGCGGCCAAATACTGCTCCCTGGGCCAGCTTACCCATGCCCTCTTTGAAGTAGGAGGACAGTATAGGCGCAATATGTGATAACATATTTCAAAGTACGAGGTACTAGGTACGAAGTACGTAGTACGGCCGAAGTAGGATATAGAAGTTCAATTAGTACGCCTTGAACTTTGAACATTGAACCCCCATCCCTGCTTGTTTATTGCAGCCGAAAAGTTTAATTTGAACTGGGGAGGGGATTAGCACCCCCTGCAGTAATTGCATTTTAATTTTGATTCATAGCCCAGGTGAGAATCGGAGGTACGGTTGCGGTTGACAGTTTCCTGTGATGGTAATCTGCGCTCGTTATCCCTGTACCCCCAATAACAGCAGGGCATAAAGGGGTGTGCGGCATAAAATGGTCGAACTGGAGCTTGCCGGGCCGGGAAGTTGCTAATAACCCAGGTAATCGTTAAATCCCCAGCGAGGATTGTTTCCATGTCCGCCGCCAATAGATTTGCGCCATTTTTTGAATGATTTGCGAAAGCTTCTTATTTCCTGCCTTAAAAGGTTAAGATATTCCTTCTCCTTTACTCCGTCTTTTTCAAGACCGTTGAGATACGATAAAATATTACCGGTCATAATATGTATAAAGGAGGCACTTTTCAGGCGCACGGCAGCCGATTCGGAAGTTTCAGCCTGTGCAATCTGCTGAGGGATCAGGATAGCGTCTGTTAACAGGGCATCTGCCATTATATCCCTGAGGCTATTGGATTGGTAAAGATGCAGCAGGTCTTTGTTATAGGTAACATAAGAAACTATTTCCCTGCTCATGTGGCAAAGACTCAAAGCCTTTCGGTATATAGGAACCTTACGTAAATTCTTTTGGGGCATTTTATCTGGCAATTTTGTTATTAAAATTACGCCCAAAAACACCAACCCATCTTTAGAATCGAAAGTAAATATGTAATTTAGCTTTATTTTAGTTAATAATTAAAATCAAAAGTTTTGAATACCAGGATTGATGAACTTAACTGGGGCATTCTCCAGTGCCTGCAGTCCAATTCCCGGGAATCCTTTGCCAGTATTGGCCGTAAAGTTGGTCTTACTGCGCCGGCGGTGGCGGAAAGGGTGAAGAAGATGGAAGATATGGGAATATTGCAGGGTTACAAAACTAAAATTTCTCCCTACAAGGTTGGTTATCAGTTAAAAGCCATAATTACCCTGCGGGCTTTTATGGGAAAGTTAAAACCTTTTCTGGAAGCGGTGAAGACCCTTGATGAGGTATTGAATTGCTACCGGGTAACCGGCAACGAGAATATTATCATGGAGGTAGTTTTAAGAGATCAGTTTCACCTTGAAAAGTTTATCGACAGGCTTATTCAGTACGGGGAAACAAGGACCCATGTCATCCTTTCGGAAGTAGTGTCACATGCTCCCATAAAAAAACGGAATGTAGCGGATGGCATTTAGCGAACAGGTATCCGGCTCGCTCAATTTGCCGATACGCGATTAAATTGCTTACTTTAATAAAAAAAATCTATGAATACCTGCCAACTTATTGTGATCAGGAACGGACTGGAAATTTCCGGTGCGTTTCAATTACCTGTATTTTGGCCGGATTTTTGATATTCCACCGAGTATGAAGAAATTTGTATTCCTTCTGTTGCCTGCCCTGATCTTTATGCCAGTTACGATACAGGCTCAGCAAATGACTTTTAAAAAAGGGATGATAGTGGATTCGGTAGTTGTTAGCGATTCTATTCCTGAATCTTTCACCCTTTACCTTCCAACCCGTTTCGAAGCATCCGAAAGCTGGCCGGTTCTGTTTCTCTTCGACATGGAGGGTAAGGGGCGGCAGGTCCTTGCTATGTTCAGGGAAGCAGCAGAGGAAAATGGCTATATCCTGGCGGCTTCCAACAATATCAACGACAGCCTTTCCATTACAGACAATATGCTTGTCACCACAAGGATGTTAAAAAGCGTTTCTTCTTTGTTTCCTCTGCATAAAGAAAGAATATATACCGGAGGCCTGGCAAGGGGGGCTCAGATGGCAACGCTGGCACCTTCCTTTATTAAGGAATTGGCCGGGGTGCTGTCTTTAGGGGCGGATATCCCCAATACTGAGATCCTGGACGATAATTCGCCATTTTATTACCTTGGGTTAGTGGGCGAAGGTGATTTTAACTATCCGGAGATGCGCAGGACTCGCGATTTGCTCGATCGCAAAGATTTTCCCAACAGCCTGTTCATTTTCGATGGCGTGCAGGAGTGGCCCGCGCCTGAATACCTCAAAATGGGACTCGACCTTCTTACTCTCAATGCCATGTTATCTGGCCATATAGCCAAAGATGAAACCGTGGTAATGGCCGGTTACTATGAGATGATGGCAAGGGTTGATAAACTGGTCAGTGCCGGGCGCCTGTACAGGGCTCATGATATGCTGGAAGAGATAGAAAAAGTTTATGGCGGTTACCTAGGGCAGGATTCGTTGAAAGATAAACTGAAAGCCCTGAAAAGAGTTCCTCTCTACCGGTCACAAAAACGCGAGGAAAACAGTGTCCTTCTGAAGGAAGGGCTTATCCGAGAAGATCATCGCTACTACCTTGAAGAAGATATCCTCACCTACAATTTTAATAATCTTGGTTGGTGGAATTTTCAGATGGAAGAACTGGGGAAATATCAGAAAAGCGTGAAATTGGCAGAACAGTATATGGGCAAGCGCCTGAAAGGCTATTTAAATGCCATGATTGAAGACCATATAGACATCCTTAATCAGGAAAAGGCGACAGATGAAGAGGCGCTTTTATTTCTGTATATGCTGAAAACCATAACTTCGCCTCTGGAGTATCCCTATTATCTGAAGATCATCTCCCTGAGTTCCAAATACGAGGATTATGGTACAGCCCTCTTTTATCTGGAAGAATTGCTTAAAAACGGTTATGACAACAAGACGGAACTCTATCAACTTGAACATACTGCCCTTCTGCGTATCACCCCTGAATATAATGCCGTTGTCGGCAAATACCTGAAAGACGCACGCTACGACCTCATTGAAGAATAAGGCGCGGAAATTTTTTTTCCGGAACCCGCTTCATCACACGCCTGCTGCAAGGGAAGTCGTAACTTCGTTGCCGTAGAAATATAGGTTAGGGCATTATATACCGTAAATTCAAATATTATGGTTGCATGCTACAGAGGGCTTATGGAGCATATTTGTATTTTTGAACCTTAAATACGGCTTATGACCCTATCACCTTCCATTCTTATTTGTTCGTTTTTCCTGATTTCTACCGCATGCCGGGAAAGTAAAAAATACCATGATGAAAGGCCGGTTGCCCCGTTGGTGGAAGAAGGAAACTTCCTCGAGGAGGCCTTTGCTTATCAGATTGCCATGAATAATACTTTTAAGGATCCTGAAACTTCTCCGCTTCCGGACCGCTACAGAAAGGCTTTCGAAGGGCTGGATTTCTTTGAGCCCGACAATCTCTACCGGGTAAAGGCCAAGATAACCAGGACCCCGGAAGCCCAGCCATTCCTTATGCCAACTACCACAGCCAGACAGACCAGGGAGGTACGTTATGGGATTGCTTATTTTGTCCTGAATGGCCGGAACTTTGAGTTGGAGATTTACCGCAGCCTGGAACCTGCAGAAAAAGTTGAAAAGGACCAGCTTTTCCTCCCTTTCCTCGATAATACAAACGGGGTTTCCACCTATGAGGGAGGGCGTTACCTGGATCTCGACATCCCCGAGGGGGATTCGCTGATTATTGACTTTAACAGGGCCTACAATCCGTATTGCACTTATAACAAAAAGTATTCCTGTCCGATTGTTCCCAGGGTAAATTACCTGGATACGGAGATCAGGGCAGGGGTGAAGGCTTTCATATCTCCATGAAAAAAGCCCTGACATTGCAATCAGGGCTTTCCCTCATAAACTAAACAAAACCAAACTAAATTCTTAATCTACCTTTTAGAAGGAGTAGACGGCCGCGAGCAGGAAGGAGGCCAGGGAACCGATTGGCTCCCCATCTGTATCCAGGAAGGCATCATCTGAGGTACTGTCGAGACGTAACTCGGGCTTAATCGTAAGGTCGCCAACAGTAGCGCTGCCGGTAAGGGTTACAGCAAACACACTGGAATCCTCAACTCCGGTTCCGATAGCGCCAAATTCTCCGTCTTCTGCAAAATATTCTCCCCTAAGCCCAATGGTAAACATGTCTGTGGCCTGATACTGAGGATAAATTGCAGCTCCATAGAATCCAGGCCCGTCATCAGCTCCATCAAAATAAGCTGCATTGAGACCCAGGTAAAACTTCTCAGTGACATCAAAGCCACCGGTATAGTCAATTTCAAAAGCACCATCGTCTGCAACAAAATTCAGGTACTGTCCGCTGTAGCCAAGCTGGGCACCATAGGCATATTTCCCGTTAGGGTTAAACTCCGTAATGTCTGTGGGGTTCATTACAGCCAGCATCAGCGACCAGTCGCTTCCAAGGTCAAAATCGGCTTTTAGGCCGGTATGGCTGAAAGGACCGTAAGAAAACAGGTAGGAGGTGCTGTAATTAAAGTTTCCTGCCGGCGAGATTACTTCATATCCCAGAAAGGTATTCCAGTTTCCGAAGGTCAGGGTCACGCTTTCACTTACATTCCAGTATACATATAACTGGTTGATGATGTCGGCGGTATTCGAATACAGGGGGGATGCAAAAACCGCATCGGTTCCTCTCGGACCGAAAACAAGGTCGGCTGTGAACCCAACCTTCTCACCTTCATAACTTGCAATTAGATTGGCCATGCCCAGTGCAAATCCGGGAAGGTTGGCAAATGAACTTCCGGGGGCGGAATAGTTCCCGCCCGAGTTGGCCGAATTCAGGTTCGCCCTGTAATAGGCATCTACTGTACCACTGAAAGTGAACTTTCTTTCCTCGACTTCCTCGTCCTGCGCGAAAACAGTGGTTCCAAGAAGGAGAACAGACAGCAGAAATAAAAATTTTACGTACTTTGTATTAATACTCGTTTTCATATTTTCAATGTTTTAGAGCTCCTTTTATTAAGGAGGATTTTAAACTGTTTCTTAATTGATTGTTTTGAAAAGGGTTAATAAACGGAGCGTTCTGCAAAACGCTCCGTTTTACTTTTATATAATTAATGCTGGTTTAATCTGAAATCGGAATAGGCATCCATTCCGTGCTCGTTAATGTCGAGCCCTTCAATTTCCTCGTCCTTGCTAACGCGGATACCAACGGTTTTCTTCAGGGCAAGGATGATGATAAAGGCGGAGAGGCAGCAGAAAACAGCCGCAGCACCCACACCTGTCAATTGGTAAAGGAACTGGTCTGTACCGGCCTTGTCACCGAAGATACCCACAGCCAGTGTACCCCAGATACCGCAGATAAGGTGAACAGTTACGGCACCAACCGGGTCGTCCAGGCGTATCCTGTCTATAAAGGAAACCCCGAGGACAATAATAGCACCGGCCAGCAGTCCGATTATCACAGCTTCATTGGGCGACATCAGGTCGGCCCCTGCTGTAATTCCCACCAGGCCGCCAAGGATCCCGTTAAGGAACATGGTAAGATCCAGGTTCTTTGTGAGGATAGTGGACAGGATGATGGCGCCGATTCCCCCGGCTGCCGCGGCAAGGCTGGTAGTTACAAGGACCAGGGACGTAAGAGCCGGATCTGCGGAAAGCACAGACCCCCCGTTAAATCCAAACCAACCGAGCCAGAGGATAAGCACTCCTGCCGTAGCCAGTGGGATATTATGGCCCGGGATCGCTTTTGGTTTACCGTCTTCCCCGAATTTCCCTATTCGTGCACCCAGAAGGTAAATGGCAATCAGGGCTCCCCAACCCCCTACGGAGTGTACCAGGGTAGAACCTGCAAAGTCATAGAATCCGCCTTCTTCTCCACCCAGGCTGGAAAGGAATCCGCCGCCCCATTGCCATGACCCTACGATTGGATAAACAAGGCCTACGTACAGGATAGTAAATATCATGAACGGGCCAATTTTAATCCGCTCCGCAACTGCTCCGGAAACTATGGTGGCCGCAGTGGCTGCAAACATCCCCTGGAACAGGAAATCTGTCCAATAGGTGTAACCGCCGCTGGCGTATTCCGGAGTCATCCCGTTTTCAGGCGGGGAGATTCCGGGAACAATAGACCCCAGGAAACCGTTGAATTCTCCCGGATACATCAGGTTGAAGCCTACGATATAATAAAGTAGGAGGCCTACCGTAATAATAAATATGTTCTTAAAAAGGATGTTGATGGTGTTCTTTTGCCTTGTAAGTCCTATCTCCAAAAATGCAAATCCTAAATGCATGAAGAATACCAGGCCCGTGCAAACCATCATCCAAACGTTGTTAGCTGTAAATAATCCTGCTTCCATCTCTTAAAGTTGTTAGTTAGATAATAAAAATTGTTAGTTGATTCCTGCGTGACCGTTCTCTTTGGTTCGTATCCTGTATGCCTCCAGGACGTCGGATACGAAGATCTTACCATCACCCACATTACCTGTGTATGCCGCATCCAATACGGTTTTTACCGTTCTTTCAAGAAAGTCGTCCGATACCACTATTTCAAGGTATCTTCTCTGAATGTCGGTGGTACTGTAGGAGATACCGCGATACACATGACCTTTTGTTTCATTTCCGACTCCGGTTACATCCCAGTAACTGAAGAAGTTTACTTCAATCTCATGCAATGCTTTTTTTACATCGTCAAATTTTGACTTTCTAATAATTGCCTCAACTTTTTTCATTTGTTTGATTTTAATTGTTTTTAATCCTCAGAACCCGCTGCCCACAACGGGTCCTGACACCCCCTAATCCCAATTGCGGAAAATGCAATTCTGAATTTTGGTTTTTAGCTCGATTTGATTTGCTTAATACGGCGCCAAATATATATGATTAAAAAATATACCCCCTAAAAAATGGGGGTATAATGTATATTTTTATTATAAAAACAATTTTACCCCCCAAAAATTGAGGGTATTATTTTAATGAATAATAAATATTAATGAATTAGAGGTTTAAAATCATCTAATTGACAAACGCAAATACTATTAGCAATATGTCGCTATTTACCTACAAATCGATAATAAAATCGATTAAATGGTAATAATCTGGAAAAATTAAAAATGAATGCTAAAAGCCGGATTAAAGGAGTTTTGCCAGCCAGATGCCCAGGGCAATGGCCAGTATTCCGACAAGGATGCTGCTGAAGAGATAGATGGCAAAATGCAGGATGGCCCCGTTTTGAAGGAGCTCATATTTTTCGAATGCGAAAGCAGAAAATGTTGTAAAGCCTCCACAAAAACCGGCTGTAAGCAACAGGGTTTGTTGTTGGGTAAGATAATCCCCCTTCAGTGACAGACCTACTATAAGGCCCATAAGGAGACACCCTATACTGTTAACCAGGAAAGTTCCCAGATAAAAGTGCTGAAAATAAGGATTGAATGTTTTGCTGATAATAAAGCGAAGGGCACTGCCGATTCCTCCCCCTATAAAAACTAGCAAAATGAGTTTCATACTTAAAGGTACAAAACTAAATGGCCTTCTTATAATTGGAAGGAAGGAGATCTATCGGGTAGATCTTGATTTCATTTTCAAGAGGGATATTTTTTGAAAACCTCAATTCCGCCCTGCGGGCACTGATACTGCTTGTTATCAACATAGCGGCATTCAGTACGATCAAAACAATAAATATCACAAAAAAAGTTACCATTGATCGGTATTGTTTAACAGTACAACGCAAAAGTACGTTATTTCTTATATATTACGTATTTTCTATGGTTTTAGTTGTCAATATGCTAATTTTTACCGTGTAACGAATTCCGGAGATTAATTACTGAGTAATTGCTTAATCAGGAAGAGTAGGATTACAAAT
>CAYSVQ010000118.1:0-10405 GCA_964434565.1 uncultured Flavobacteriaceae bacterium
CCCACGGCAAAGTCACAGATGTCTATCATCTCCTGAACCTCTCCAAGGCCTTCCTGATATGACTTACCCATTTCATAGGAAACCAATTTTCCCAAAGGTTCCTTTAGTTCCCTGAGCCTGTCCCCAAGCTGCCTTACTATCTCGCCACGCTGTGGAGCAGGCTTTTCCCGCCAGATTATGAATGCTTTTGAAGCAGCCGAAATGGCTCGTTCATAATCTTCCCTGCTGCTGCCCCTGACCCTGGCAATCAGGGCGCCGTCTACCGGGGATTTGGATGCAAAGAGCTCCCCTGATGAAAATGTATCGGCCCCGGTGGAAGTACCGTCGTTTAATTCCTTTAATCCCAACTTTTCCAGGGTTTTATTTATTTCTCTATCGGCGACTGTAACAGACATATTTATAACTTTTATGATTCAGAATGTTATATTTAATGCAAAGCTACAAATAATCAAACTTCCTCCCTGCCATATTGGTCGGTAATTGGTTGCTAATTTAGAATTCAGAAGGTAATAGCAGGTTTGGAATACCCAATCCTGAAAAATCTTCCTTTAAGAAGCTAAATAATGATGCCAAATAGATTATAGAGTGAAAAATGGCAATTCGGGGTTCCAGGTTTCTTTGCCAGGAGAAGAGACCTTAGCCTTGCCTGTCAGTAAAGGCTATCCCTCGAATAGCATGGCATTTATCGGCAGCTGCCTTATGCTTGTTGTAAACCGGATCCGCTCTGTAGCCTATTCCTGTGCGACGAACCGTTTGTCGGCGGCCATTACAGTGCCGCAATTGTCACAGGTCCTAAGTTTCTTTGAGCCGTAAAAATGCTCAAAATGCTTCAGGAAATCTTTTTCAATATCCTCCAGGGTAAAGTAAGCTTCATATAGTTTATGGTTGCAATTATCGCAAAACCATAACAGGCCGTCCTTTGCACCCAGGGCTGCCCTTTTGCGCTCAATTACAAGTCCTATGGATCCCGGATGCCGAACCGGGCTGTGCGGCACTTTTGCAGGGTGCAGGTACATATCGCCAGGTCCCAGTTGCATGGTTCTTTTAAGGCCATCTTCCTGTACATGGATTTCAATATTCCCTTCCAGCTGATAAAATAATTCTTCCGTTTCGTTATAGTGGTAATCCTTCCGTGCATTGGGTCCCGCTACCACCATAACTATATAATCCTCTGCATCCCTATACACGTTTCTATTGCCAACCGGGGGTTTAAGACTGTCTCTGTTTTCTTCAATCCACTGAAGAAGGTTAAAGGGAGGGGTCACGCTCATTTCAGGTTGGGTTTTAGATTTCAATCTGCCTGAAGCCTGGTAACGACTCATCGCCCTGCGGCCAGAGACGGCCAACCACGGATGAATGCACCAATTTTCGGGGTACTATCAAAAATACGAAATCCTTCCGGTATGAGTAGAATTATCGGAAGAAGAGTTGGGTATAATAAAAGTTGCCGCTGGCATCCTTTTTTACGCTAACTGCAGTATGGGTGAAGTCTCCTTCCAGGGTTTTTCGGTGACCGGAACTTTCCAGCCAGCCGTTAAAAGCTTGCCGGGCCGTATCGTAGTCCCTGGCAATGTTCTCAGCCACAAATTCGGCATTTACCTCCTGGCTAATACCGGAAGCACGGGCACTGAAATTGTCGTGGTTCAGGCTGCCGCTAGCTATCATATAATCTGTATGGGCACTGGCGTATTCATAGGCTACCGGGCTGAATTCAAGGGATGTATATCCCAGAGAACTCCGGTGTGCGTTAACAAGGCCAAGTAGTTCCTGCTCAATCTCCGGACTGCTCAGGGCACGTGCCACAAGCAAAGGTTCTGCAGCTTCCTTGCTGCAGGAGCCCATTATGGAAATAATGAGGATCGGAATTAAAATATAGTGTCGCCTAAACATGCAGTGTCCTTTAATGCATGCAGGGAAAGCTGGGGGTTTGGGGCCCTTTATCGAGGCGAATATGCCAGGACTTCAGGATGGTAATATTAACCAATATTCCTGGAAGGGGTAGGAAAAGTAATGCCTTTTTCGACGAAATGCCCGTGAGCGCCGACCATTTCCCGGGTAGCGGGCTTCAGGGCATTCAAACCCCTGTATTTTCTCAGGTTTTGTGCGGGGTATGGTAAATAAAGCTGTCTCTGGCTGTGAAATAAATTGTATCGGCTTCCCCTTTGTTCAGGTCTGCTTCCCGGAATACTTTCCCAAAGACAAAGGCCCCAATATCACGCAGGGGCGCATAGAGTACCGATTTCCGCCGGCTTTCTTCGCCCGGAATATCGTAAACAGTATTTACCCTGTCGAAAAATACCAGAAACGCCCCCAGGATTACGGCAACCTTCAGGGTCCCGAAAATGGCCCCTGCAATCTTATTCAATAAACCGAGCATGACCACATCGGCTAAACCTGTGAGCAATTTCCCAATAAGATTTACCACGATAACTATAATGATGAAAGTGATCAGGAATGCTGTCAGGTTTACGTACTTCTCATCCCACTCCCAGTGTTTATAAAGAAAGTCGGCTGCGAAGTATGAAAAATGAAAAGCCCCGTAAAGACCGGCAATGAGGGCGACAATTGATGCAAGTTCAACAAGCAGGCCATTTTTCAGGCCACGGAAAAAGCCCCAGAGGAGCAATAATCCCAAGATAATATCCAAAAAAGCCATGCGGTGGTTTTCACAAATATAGCATATAGATTTGTACCTTTGAACCATGCCGGTTGCAGGAAATCTTTAGGGGTACGGAACCTTTAATCTCAAGTTAACAGAATTCATCATCCCTATGGTAGGAGATCATAAATTGAAGGAACGTTGGGAGTTGCTTGTAAGCAAATTGTCGGCCGGTTTTTCGGATGGCGACCCCCTTGAAATGGATGCCATTATCTACCTCGTAGGGGTTCAGGAGTTGGGGCAGTATCATCGCACTTACAAGAAAGACGAGAAGATAAACCTCATGCATATTGCCATCTGCAGGCTGCTGGAACCTTATGGGTATTACAAGTTTGATTACATTGATAAAGACGGATGGCCCCATTATGTACTTAAAGACGAGTTACCCCCGCTTAAGGCAGGGGAACAGTCGGTCCTTATGAAGGAAGCCATTGTGAATTATTTCCTCGAATGTGCATATATTGAATAGCACCCGAATAGCTGCATACGGCGGGGCAGTTAACCTATGAAGCTCTCAAAACCTTATTACGCTGTAGTATTTTCAAATACCCGTACGGAGGGCGACTTCGGTTATGCCGAGATGGCGCGGAAAATGGAGGAACTGGCAAAGGAACAGCCCGGGTACCTGGGTTTTTGAAAGTGCCCGAGACGGCCTGGGGATTAGTATCAGTTATTGGGAAAGCCGTGTAGCGATCGCCTTATGGAAGGCCAATACCACCTTATGGCACAGGCAGCCGGAGTGCGTACCTGGTACAATTGGTATAAGGTGCGAATCTGCACGGTTGAGCGTGAGTATGAGATTAACCGCTAGTCTAATTCCTCCCCCAATTTAATACAGGGATAATATTTGGGGTTGGCAGGGCATGCTCAAAGGCCTAACTTTGTGCAGACCCGTCCTTAGCGCGAGGTCATTCAATGTCATTTACCATGAGTAACAATATTCCTTTTTCGAGCATGAAGCGGCAACAACTGATCCGTTCATTGAAAAAAGACAGCTTTGATCTGGTTGTAATAGGTGGGGGGATAACCGGCGCGGGAATAGCGCTCGACGCTGCTTCAAGGGGCCTGAATGTGGCGCTCCTGGAAAAAGGGGATTTTGCCTCCGGCACCAGCAGCAAATCTACCAAGCTGATCCATGGCGGATTGCGCTACCTGAAACAATTCGATTTCTGGCTGGTCAAGGAAGTGGGGTCGGAAAGGGCAATTGTGCACCAGCTGGCACCGCATATTGTGCAGCCGGAAAAAATGCTCCTCCCCCTGATTGAAAATGGTTCTTACGGCAAATGGCTTACCTCCATTGGTCTTAAGGTTTATGATATCCTTGCCGAGGTAGATGAGGATGATAAGCGCCGGATGCTCGAAAAAAAGGAAGCGCTTGCACTTGAACCCCTGTTGCCTAAAAAAATACTGAAAGGAGCTGGATACTATGCCGAATACCGCACAGACGATGCCCGCCTTACCATAGAAATTATCAAGACAAGCCTGCAGTTTGGTGCCAGGGCCCTCAATTATGCTGAAGTGGTTGATTTTATCTATCAACAGGGTACCGTATCCGGAGTAAAGGTAAAAGACAAGGTTTCCGGGAGAACCTTCCCCCTGTCATCACGCTATGTGATTAACGCTGCGGGCCCCTGGGTAGACGAACTCAGGGCCGTTAATAATTCCGGGAAAGGCAAGCGGCTTCACCTTACCAAAGGGGTGCACCTGGTATTTCCATATGAAAAACTGCCGGTTCAACAATCTGTTTATTTTGATGTCCCGGACGGGAGAATGATTTTTGCCATCCCCAGGGGCAAGGTTACTTACGTGGGCACCACAGATACCAATTACAACAAGGATAAGGATAAGGTGGGCACAGATTTGGCCGATGCCATTTACCTGATCTCGGCAGTGAATAATATGTTTCCATCGATAAATCTGGAAATGGATGATATCGTTTCGTCATGGGCCGGCTTAAGGCCACTGATCCATGAGGAAGGGAAATCTGCCTCTGAGTTGTCAAGAAAGGATGAGATCTTTACTTCAGACACCGGCCTGATCAGCATCGCTGGCGGAAAACTCACCGGCTACAGAAAAATGGCAGAAAGGGTAGTAAACCGGATTGCAGCTAAACTGAAGGAAGACCATCAGGCCGAGATTAAGGAAAGTACAACAGAGCAGATCCCCCTTTGCGGGAACGGGTATAAAAATTTTAAAAAAGTTAAAAAACACATCAGGGAAGTTGAAGAAAAAATTCTTCCGGATGGGTTAACGAAGTACGATGCCTGGTTCCTTGTGACCAATTATGGCGTTCAAGCTTCAACTATCCTTGAATCCTATGACCGCCTGAAAGATAAGGATCCGGAAGTACGTATGATCAGGGCGGAACTGCAGTTCTGCATGGACTTCGAAATGATCCAGACTCCTATGGATTTCTTTATCCGGCGGACGGGAAGGCTGTATTTTGATATCGACAGTGTTCGCCATCATATGGGTGCCGTCTTAAAGGAGTTCCGGAAACTGAGCGGGGCAGAGGCTGCACAGATCCGTTACTGGGAAGAACAACTCCTGGCCGAGATCGAAGAGCATTCCAACTTCTCACTACAGAGAGCTTAAGCTCCCAGTCCTGCCAGTTCCCTGGCCCATCCGATAATAAGGTTTACGGTTTCTGCATCCCATTTGCCCGGCAGCCCATTATAGGAATCCTCTGCCGTGGAGTGGATGGTATTCCAATGGTCAAGTCCGGGATATTCATAAAGGAGATGATCCGAATGGCCATTGGCTTTCAATACATCAATGATCATACGGTTATCTTCAGCGCTCATAATCCAATCGTTAGTGCCACGGAGGATCCGTACCGGCACTTTTACTTTTTCCCATTCCCCGGCCAGGTCAAAGTCCTGCAATTGATGGTAGTAGGCCATAGGCCGGCCGTACATATGTTCCGGACCATGATAATTGTACGCTTTAAGGGCAGGGTATTTACTGACAATCTCACCATAGGATTTCTTCTCAATCAGCATACCGTAATACAGGGGAATAAAGTAAGTATTCATTTTATGCAGGATCTCAGATTCACTATCACCCTCGAACTGCCGGATCCGCCTTTCAATTTCCAGCATATGTTCAAACCAGGTCTTGAAAAAAGTCCCGTCCGAAATAATTCCTGCCAAATTGTATTTGTTTGCGATGTATGGGGCCAGCGCGCTCCCCATACTCGAGCCATACACGATTATTTTGTTTGGATCAACATAGGGTTTGGATTTCAGGCTAAGTACGGCCGCCTCGTAACCCGAAAGGTCCGTCAGAAAATCAGCACGGCTGCAATCCCCATCACTGTCGCCCACCCCTGGCTTTTCGATACGCATGACAACCATCCCGGATTTTTCAACCAAATCTTTTAAGGTCTGACCCCAGTTGTCTGAACTCCCTGCTAACAATTCTATACTCGAACAACTTAAGCCGTCGAGTATCAGAATCGCTGGCTGCCTGCCGGATTTCTTCGGCCGGGTGATAATGGTTCTTTGTTTGATCCCGTATCGGGAGTTAACGGATTCATAAAACGTATCGGTTTCGTTATGTACCTCTTTTGCCGGGCTTATAAAGGTAACTTTGGCAGAGAGGACTTCGTGTTCCCTAAGGCCTTCAAGGCTTACCTGAGCACCCGATCTCAGACCGTAATAAATGTTACTCCATCTTTCGCTGTCACTCACCAGTTCGCCATTAACCATGGTTATTAGATCGCCGGGAAGAAAACCCGCATTTGCGAGCGGGCTTCCGGGTACCACTGAGCGGATACGTGCACCGGGTCCTCCGTCTGCTTCTGCAGATATTGACGCTTGCCATATACCCCGTCGCTGCAACTCCTGGGCAGTTACATCGTAAGTGACTAGTCGGAACATTACTATTAATAGAATTGCTGGCAGTAACTTTTTCATATCAGGTTTTTAAGTTTTACCAAACCTAGATTCTCTATTTTTAATAATTAAATGAATTATACAAGGCCCCCATTTTTTTATATGAAAAGCGGATAACTAATGAACCTTTTAATTGGAACACTTAAGGAGAAGAATGACTTTTACCTTTTCGGATCACGGATTGCCACCCATGTGATATTTTGGATATGTTTTTATGTATTCTACAGTCTGATCTGGGTAACAGACAAAGGCTACTTTGCTTCTTTCTATCTGGAGTTTGTGCTACTACCAATCCGTATAATGGCGGTTTATATAACCATTTATGCCCTGTTGCCCAGATTACTTCTGAACAGGAAATATCTAGGGTTCATCATTGGGTATGTCCTGATTCTTTTGGCGGCGGGGATCCTTCAAAGGGTATTTATTCATCTGTTTTATGAAAACCTGATGCTTAACGCGGCAAGCGAAGGCTTATTCAGCCTGAAGATGCTGCTTAGGGCGGTCATCCTGATAAATACTACCGTTTTCTTAGTCCTGGGAATCAAGTTGTTTCAGATATGGGTGGTTGCTTTTGAAAAAACCCGTGAAAATGGCAGGGAACAAAACATTGTACTCCGCTCAAACCGGCGTGTTCACCGGGTTAATTTCGCAGAAATTCTATTTATTGAAGGTTTGGGGAATTACGTGAATTACCATCTTGATGATGGGTCGAAAATTACAGCTTACGGCAGTATTAAAAAAGCTTTGGAAGCGCTTCCGGAAGATTTTATAAGGGTTCACAAATCGTATATCATCAACAGGCACAAGATTAAGTCCTATGATGCCGTCAGCGTTCAGGTTATAAACCATTCCGTGCCGCGTGGCAAGGGGGTGAGCGATGAACAGCTAGCACCCCCGCCTGAAACATTCACTAAATAGCTCCGGACTATGTTTCAAGCACCTGGGTGACCCCCGGGACCGCAACCGGATAACGTCCGTCCGTATCCGGCACAACTTTGGGCATGGTATCCCAGGTATAGGTCTCCGGCATAAGGCTCTTGCCGCGGTTAAGGGCATCATCGAAGGTTATTAACTGGCCCGAGTAGGTGGCCATTCTCCCCAGGATAGCAGACATGGTGGTTTTGGCCGCGTGTTCAGCGTCGTTTATAACCTTTCCTTCCCGGATATTGGCAAAGAGCACGTCGTGCTCAGTCTGATAAGGATTAGGATCGTTTTCCCCCTGATGTTCATATATTACCTTACCGTCGTAACCACTGATAATCCCTTTATTCTGGGAATCTGTGAAGATCTTCCCTTTACTGCCCTGGAAACTTTCAGACACATTGTCTATACATCCGGGTTGGTGCCTGCACTGGCTGGCGATTACAGCCCCGGAAGGGTAGGTATATTCAACAAAGTGATGGTCAAAAATCTCGCCGAATTTCTTATCGGTACGAACCTCCCGACCGCCCATGCCCTGTGCATGCAGCGGATATTCCCCAATAAACCAGTTGGCCACATCGATGTTATGGATGTGCTGTTCCACTATATGGTCTCCGCAAAGCCAGTTGAAGTAATACCAGTTACGCATCTGGTATTCCATTTCCGTTTGCCCGGCCTCCCTTTCGTTCACCCAAACCCCAGCACTGTTCCAGTATACCTGTCCGGAGACAATCTGACCGATCTTTCCATCCCGTATCTGTTGCAGACAGGCCAGGTAGCTATCCTGATACCGGCGTTGCAGGCCAACTACAACATTCAGCTTTTTGGATTTGGCAACTTCCGCGGCTGCCAGTACCCTGCGGATGCCAGGGGCATCGGTAGCCATCGGTTTTTCCATAAACACGTGTTTATTTTGGTTTACCGCGTATTCAAAATGAATCGGCCTGAACCCGGGGGTGGTGGTCAGCAGGACCACGTCTGCCTTGTCAATCGCACTTTTATAAGCTTCAAAGCCCACATGCCTGTCTTCTTCCTTTACCATCAGTTTGTCGCTGCCTTCAAACTTTGTCGCCAGGATATTGTAGCAATCGTCAAGCCGGTCCTGAAAGGCATCGGCCATGGCTACAAGCTTTACGTTCTCTTTTGTACTAAGCGCCTGCATAGCTGCCCCTGTACCCCTTCCGCCGCAGCCTACCAGGGCAATTTTTATGGCGTCATCGCCCAATACATGCGCGGAGGCCGTTATGTCTAGTGGCAAGGCAAGCATGCCCCCTGCCAGCAAGGCGGTATTTTTACAAAAGTTTCTTCGTGTCGGGTTTGTCATCTGTTTCATAAGGATAGGATTTTAGTAGTCATCTATGGCTTCAAGCCAGTATTTTGAAATTTCTTCCGGGCTGGGGGTTATTTTAGGGCGGATCACCCTGAACCCCACATGGGAAGCATTTGTAAACCACCAGCGGCTTTTCGGGATTTGCGGGTCTATCCGCTTCCATGCCGGGTCCGATGGCATCCGGGCAAAAGACATAAGGCTTACTGCCGGGTCTTTCCAGGAACCACCCCGAACCGTTCGGGGATAAAGTTTTTCGGGGACCACCCACGGATTTTCAATACGGTTGTCACCACGGCCGGCATAGGTATCGGCGCTGAACTGGTCCATGGTCCATTCGGCCACATTGCCATGCATATCATACAAGCCGAATGAATTTGGGGTTTTTTGCCCCACAGGCTGATAGCGGTTTTCGCTGTTTTGCCCATACCAGGCATACTCATCAAGGTTGGCGCTATCTGATCCAAAATAGTAGGGCTCCGTACTACCTGCCCTGCAGGCATACTCCCATTCCGCTTCCGTTGGTAACCGGTAAAAGCGGCCGGTTTTAGCGCTCAGCCATTTACAGAAATTCAGGGCGGCATATTGGGTAACATTGATTACCGGATAACCCTTTTTCCCCATCCCGTGGCTCATGTCGACGTAAGGGGTGGTAGCTGATGCCACGGCATCAACCTCAAGGGAAACTTCATCCCCACGGTCAGGGTTTGCCTGGTTGTTCCGCTGACTCGAAAACAGTTCGTACTGGTTCCATGTAATCTCATAGGCCCCCATCCAGAAATCCCCCACCACAACCTCGTGGGCAGGGGACACTTCGGCCGGCCCATTATCGCTACCCATTCGAAACGAACCTCCACGGACCGGTACCATTGCAATGGTTTCCGAACTGCCTTCCAGTTTTTCTGCATAGGCTTCAAATGCCTGCTGGTTTCCCGGGGTCTCCGGCAAACTATCCGGAAGCAATAAAACCAGCAGCAAGACCGGCCAGTAAGTTACCGCAGCCCGGTTTATTTTTCCTCGCGGCTGCCGGTTACTACCCAAGCCCGATGAACGAACTTCCATTATACAATTTTTGGGTTAATCAAGTTTTTCCGTAAGCCTGGCGAACACTTTTTTTGGACTTTCGCTTTCGTATAAGATAGTATATACTGCATCAATTATGGGGGTTTTTACTTTCTTTTTGAATTTTAGTTTCAGTTCGTGAACTCCTTTTACGGCATAATAACCTTCTGCAACCATTTTCATTTCCATCATGGCACTTTTTACGGTATAGCCCTTCCCGAGCATATTGCCGAACATTCGGTTACGACTAAAGATGGAATAGCCGGTTACAAGCAGGTCTCCCAGATAGGCCGAGTCGTTTATATTGCGGTCTATCTTGTATATGCGTTTGGTGAAGCGCTTCATTTCCCTGATGGCATTGCTCATCAGCACGCTCTGGAAATTATCGCCGTACCCAAGCCCATGGGCTATACCAGCCGCTATGGCATAAATATTCTTGAGCATCCCGGCATACTCGGTACCTATAATATCCTTACTAACTTTGGTTCTAATATAATCGCTTTCCAGTCTTTTGGCAATATATTTGGCCTTTTCCGTGTC
>CAYSVQ010000119.1:0-27114 GCA_964434565.1 uncultured Flavobacteriaceae bacterium
GCACAATCAAAGCTCCTCCCTTTAGTTAAAGGGAGGTGTCCTGACCGCCCGCCCGAACGACGTTCAGTCGGGCGGGAACGAAGAGAGCGTCGGGACGGAGGGTTTGAAAGGCTTCGGTGTGCAGGCAAATCAACGCATCAAAGTACAAGTACAAGTGCAAGTGCAAGTGCAAGTGCAACTCCTTAGGGGAATTTCCAAATTCCAAAAACACAAATTCCAGCTTTCTGCCTTTAAATAAACCATCAACAAATCAAAAGCAATTTCAAATTCAATGACAAAATGAATTTTCAAGTATAAGTGCAAACTCAGACCTGCCTGCCGTAGGCAGGTTTAAATGCAAAAGCAAAAACAAAACGGGTTTTCAAGTTCAAGACCAAGTTCAATTTCAGATTAGGCCTGTCAGTGGGAATCCGGCAGGCAAATCAACAGATCAACGTATCAACAAATCAACCCATCAACTTTCCCTACATTTATGCTATGGAAGATTATCTGGTGGTTGGGCTGGGGCTTGCAGGAATAGCTTTTTGTGAAATGCTGGAGCATTCGGGCAGATCATTCCGGGTTATTGACGCAGTGGGCCCAAAGGCGTCGGAAGTAGCCGGGGGCATTTACAACCCTGTGGTCCTTAAACGCATTAACAAGGCCTGGAAAGCCGAAGATCAGTTACCGCTTGTAACTTCCTTCTACGACGGGCTCGAAGCTAAACTCCGGCTCAGGTTGCACCACAGGACCACCGTCTTCAGAAGGTTCGCCACCGCCGAAGAACAGCAGCTCTGGGTAGATGCCTCAGTTACCCCATCGCTGAATGCTTACCTGCTGCCACAGATCCATACCAATGCTAATCCGGCCCTGAATGCCCCCTTCGGTTTCGGGGCGGTCCGGGGCAGCGGCAGGGTGGATACCCAAATCCTCCTAACTGGCTACGCTGGGTATTTACAGGCTAAAGGCCGGTTAATACGTGACCGATTGGATTTTAACCGCCTGGAATTAGATGAGAGCTATGTATCATACGGTGGGCTAAAGGCCGCCAGGATCGTTTTTGCCACAGGAACCGGCCTCCTGCAAAACCCTTATTTTAATTACCTCCCGTTGCAGGGCAACAAGGGAGAATACCTCGAAATCCTGAGTCCTGCCTTAAATGAGCAACATATAATGAAAGCAGCTGTTTTTCTGATTCCTGCAGGCGGGGACCGCTATCTGGCAGGGGCTACCTATGATTGGAAGGATAAAGACCCAACGCCAACGGCGACGGCTAAAAAGTACCTCCTTGAAAAACTCGATGACCTGCTTTTATGTCCCTTTGAAGTTACCGGGCAGGTAGCCGGCATCCGGCCTACCGTCCCGGACAGGAGGCCCTTGCTCGGGCAGCACCCGGCTATAAAAAATATGTACGTGATCAACGGATTTGGTTCGAGGGGCGTTATGCTCGCACCTTATGCGGCAAATCGGTTGTTTAATGCCATTGAACACGGCGAACCGCTGGATCCTGATATGGATATCCGTCGCTATGTAGGCCGATACACTAGCGGGCCACTGCCCGGGCATCGTAATGGATGAAGAAATTGATCCAGATATTTCTCGACAAGCGGATAATAACAGGTAAAAAAACCAGCAGGGTGGCCACAATTACGATAAATGTGTTTATCAGCCCGGTTCCAACTATAAGGTAAGCGATTACGAAGGCAGCAACGGCAAAAGCGATGCCAACGCCGTAACTAACATACATGGCGCCGTAAAAAAAAGAAGGTTCTATCTTGTACTTTGTCCCACACAGGGAACACCTCTCGTACATCTTAAAAATTCCCGTTAAAAGGTAGGGGTTCTTCTCCATGTACATTGATTCCCCGTGGCATTTCGGGCAACTTCCTGTTAAAATGCTGTAGAGTTTGTTTCCTTTTTTTAACATTTGCACAAAATTTGAGTAAAGGTACATATTCATCATATGTGCTTTGGTAACCTGAGTAACAATTCATGCTGAATATTCATAATCTTTCGGTTTCTTTTGGAGGTGAGTTCCTTTTCGAGGAAATAGCCTTCAGACTGAACGCCGGCGACCGCGTCGGGCTAATAGGCAAAAATGGGGCCGGCAAATCTACCCTGCTGAAATTGCTTGCCGGGGATATGACCCCTGATTCGGGGGTTATTGCGACCGACAAGGAAATCAGGATAGGTTTCCTGCGACAGGATATTGATTTTGAGGAAGGCAGGACGGTTCTTGAAGAAGCCCACCAGGCTTTTACGGAAATAAAACAGTTGGAAGAAAGGCTGGAGCATGTAAACAGCCAGCTTGCATCCAGGGAGGATTATGAAAGTGAGGGGTACCACCAGCTTATGGTCGATCTTAATGAAATCACCCATACTTATGAAATTGTCGGCGGGTACAATTACCAGGGTGATACGGAGAAAATCCTTAAGGGCCTCGGTTTCAGGCGTGAGGATTTTAACATGCAAACCAATACTTTTTCCGGCGGATGGCGCATGCGGCTGGAACTTGCCAAGCTGCTACTGCAGCAAAATGATGTCCTGTTGCTGGATGAGCCCACCAACCACCTCGATATAGAGTCGATTATCTGGCTGGAACAATTCCTTAAGCAATTTCCGGGGGGAGTGGTTATCGTTTCCCACGACAAGATGTTCCTCGACAATGTTACAAACCGTACCATAGAAATTTCACTTGGTCGTATCTACGATTATAACCAGCCGTATAGTCGGTACCTGGTGTTGCGCGAAGAAATACGCGAACAGCAGATGAATGCCATGAAAAATCAGGAAAGGGAGATCCAGCAGGCGGAACGTCTGATTGAGAAGTTCAGGGCCAAGTCTTCAAAAGCGTCTATGGCCCAATCGCTTATTAAAAAACTCGATCGCATGGATCGGATCGAAGTTGATGCGGTAGACCAGAGTGCCATGAAGCTTCGATTTTCGGTTTCAGTAACCCCGGGAAAGGTTGTGGCTGAAATGCACAACCTGTCTAAAAGCTATGGGGATAAAAAAGTTCTGGACAACATAGACCTATTACTGGATCGCAACAGCAAGATTGCCTTTGTCGGGCAAAACGGACAAGGGAAGACTACCCTGGCGAGGATTCTGGTGGGAGAGCTCGATTACGAAGGGCAGCTCCGGATTGGTCACAATGTACAAATAGGATATTTTGCCCAGAACCAGGCCGAATACCTGGATGGGAAAAAAACGGTCCTCGATACCATGACCGATGCAGCGAACGAATCAAACCGCAGCCGGGTGCGCGATATTCTGGGAGCCTTCCTGTTTGGCGGGGAAGAGGTACACAAGCAGGTAAAAGTGCTTTCCGGGGGAGAACGCAACCGCCTGGCCCTTGCAAAGCTCCTGCTCCAGCCTTTTAACGTCCTGGTGATGGATGAGCCTACCAACCACCTCGATATAAGCTCGAAGAACGTGCTCAAGGAAGCCCTGCGAAATTTCGACGGCACCCTGGTACTGGTTTCCCACGACCGAGATTTCCTGCAGGGCCTTACAAATAAGGTCTATGAATTCCGGGATCAGGCAATAAAGGAATACCTAGGGGATATCAATTACTACCTTGATGAACGCAAGGCAGAGGATTTCAGGGCTATCGAGAAGAAGTCCGGGCCTTCAGAGGGTAAAACGGAAAAGAAAAATACGGAGCAGGACTATCGGGGGCAAAAACGACTCAAAGCTCTTAAAAATCAGCTTAGTGCACTGGAAAGCGACATCTCGGACCTCGAAAAGGAGTTGGCGCGTATAGACCACGACCTGCATTTGAATTATGACCAGGTAATCGCGAGGGAAAATTTCTTCGACAGCTACCAGCAAAGGAAAAAGGACCTGGAATCCCTGATGAAGGATTGGGAGTGTATCAGTCTTCAGCTTGAAAAACTGAAGGAAAAACAGGGTTTCTGACATCCGGATTAAAACTTCACCACATATTACCGCCATTTCGCAACAAAGCTGCGGGATTTATTGACAAAATACTGGAAATATCATACAAAGTCATTACTTTTGAATGTAAGTAAATTCCCTATGCTTTGATAGAAAATATTGGAATTACAGGTTTTATATTCCTTTAGTTTTATGATGTATGAATAAATCTTTGCTTTTTCTGTTGTTATTCCTGGGTGCTTTTTGCAGCCTCCAGGCAAAGGTGCCCGATGCCGAACGGAAAGCCCTGATAGACCTATTTGAGAGTACCAATGGCCTTCATTGGGTAAAGAAATGGGACCTGGAAAGGCCTGTTACCGAGTGGCAAGGCGTAATGGTTGAAGGTAACCATGTAGTTGAAATTAATCTTTTCAGGAACAACCTGATGGGCCCCCTTCCCAATAGTTTGGGGGACTTACGCCACCTGACCGTCCTCAACCTTGCGTTCAACAATCTTACCGGGGAACTCCCGGAAAGCCTTGTAGAGCTGTACGAGTTAAAAGTGTTGAAGCTGGAAATGAATCGTTTGATGGGGGAACTCCCCTCGGATATTGGAAAATTGACGGCATTGGTGGAATTATCCGCCTTCAATAATTTTTTCACTGGCAGGATTCCTGAAAGTCTTGGGGCGATAAACGGGTTGAAGGTACTGAATCTTTCGAGCAATAAGCTGTGGGGAGAAATCCCCGCTTCTATTGGCAAGCTGGTAAAGCTGGAGAGCCTTGGCCTCTTTGAGAATACCCTCTACGGTGAAATCCCCTCAGAAATGGGAAAACTTGTGATGTTGAAAGAACTGGTTCTGGCAAATAACAAATTGGGCGGCGAGATTCCCGAAGCTTTCAGCCAGCTTGCAAGTCTTAAAGTGCTGCAAATACAGAATAACGAGTTTCATTCCTTCAAAACCCTTGAAACTATGGACAGGGGCCAGTTCCTTGTAATCGATTATGATAAGAAGGAAGACCTGGACAAATTCAGGGACACGGACTTTTCCAGGACCCGGATGGCCGATACCAAGTTTGAAGACGACATAGACGAATAGTTTAGTTATCATTTTAATTAGTTAGTTTTTCAGGGATGCCTTTCGCATCCCTTTTTTCTTGGCCTCCGGGACTTCACGTACCGGGCTTATTTAAGATATTTTTAACTAAGCACCCTTAAACTAATGGATAGTTTTGTAGTCTAACCCCATATTTTTAATCCACCTGATGAATTCAAGAAAGATCATCCTTTCTCTTTTAGGCGTGCTTCTTATTATAGCCGCGGTCTATGTGGCCAATATCATCATTGAAAATAAATTCACCCCTAAGCCTGTCCCGAACAAAGTAGTGAAAACCGTCTTTGTGGATACTGTTAAAAACCGCGAAGTTGCCATAGTGGTACCGGCCAACGGGAATCTTATGGCAAAGCAACGGATGGAATTATATTCGGAAGTCCAGGGGGTATTCCTGGGCGGGAATAATCTTTTTAAACCAGGGCAGGCATACCGTAGTGGCCAGACCATTATCCGTATCGATGCGGCGGAGTACTATGCCAGTGTGCAATCGGCCAAGAGCAACCTCTACAACCTCATCACTTCCATCATGCCCGACCTTCGGCTTGATTATCCGGAAATAACCGACAAGTGGCAGGAATATCTTATAAGTTTTGATTTGAATGGCACCACCCCGGAACTGCCAGAAATGACTTCCGAGAAGGAAAAGTATTTTATTTCAGGCCGTGGGATACTCACCAGTTATTACAATGTTAAGAATATGGAGCAGCGTTTGGCCAAATACCATATCAGGGCACCTTTTGACGGGACTGTTACCGAAGCACTTGTCACGGAAGGCACCCTGGTGAGGGCCGGGCAGAAACTCGGTGAATTTATCAATACAGGAATATATGAATTGCAGGTGGCCATCAGCAAATCTTTCAGCGATCTTCTGGAGGTAGGGGAAAAGGTAGAGCTTGTTAACCTCGACCGAAGCCATAGCTATACAGGCACAGTGGCCAGGATAAATGCCAGTGTAGACCAGGCCTCGCAGACCATTACGGCATTCATTGAAGTGCGCGACCCTGATCTTAATGAAGGGATGTACCTTGAGGCAAGTTTAAATGCCCGCGAAGAATCGGATGCCATCGAAATAGACCGGGGGCTGCTGATGGAAAACAATAGGATTTTTGTGGTTCGGGATTCCGTACTCGACCTTATTGATGTGAGACCGGTATATTTTACAGACAAGAGTGTGGTGCTGAAGGATGTGCCGGAGGGAATGATCATCCTATCCAAACCCGTGGTGGGGGCCTATTCCGGAATGCTTGTGAAAGTATACCAGGAAAAGGCTGTGGCCGCCAATTAGACTAAAATAACGGACCGATGAAAAATCTCATTTCCTACTTTATCAAATACCATGTTGCGGTGGATGTAGTGGTCCTCGCTTTCGTCATCTTCGGTATTGTTGGCGCCTTATCCCTTAATTCCTCTTTTTTTCCCCTTTCAGATTCCAGGAATATATTCATAAGTATAAACTATCCCGGAGCTTCTCCTCAAGAAGTTGAAGAAGGGATTGTCCTTAGAATCGAGGATAACCTAAAAGGGCTTGAGGGAGTGGAAAGGGTTACTTCAACCTCCAGGGAGAACAGCGGATCTATTAATGTGGAAATCGAAAAAGGCAGGGATGTGGACTTCATGTTGCTGGAAGTCAAAAATGCCGTAGATCGTGTGCCAACTTTCCCCTCGGGTATGGAACCCCTGGTGGTTTCCAAGCTGGAGGCCGTACGTCCTACTATAAGTTTTGCGATTCATGGCGACAATATTCCGCTGGTGACCCTCAAACAAATTGGCAGGCAGATCGAAAATGACCTTCGCGCCATTGAAGGAATTTCTCAGATCCAGATGTCGGGCTATCCGGAAGAGGAGATTGAAATTGCAGTCAACGAAAATAACCTCCTGGCCTATGACATAACCTTTGAAGAAGTGGCTACGGCGGTGGGGAATGCGAACATCCTGGTCACCGGAGGGAATATCAAGACCACAGCCGAGGAATACCTGATACGTGCGAATAACCGCTCGTACTACGGGGATGAACTCTCGAATCTCATTATCCGGGCAGACGCCGCCGGCCGTACCGTCCGCCTCAAGGATGTGGCCATCATCCGGGACAGGTTTTCGGAAACTCCAAATGCCACTTATTTTAACGGGGAACTTGCGGTAAATACTACCATTACCAGTACCAACACGGAGGACCTGGTTTCTTCTGCCGAAAAGGTCAAGGAATATATAACGGATTTTAACCATAAGCACAACAATGTAAAACTCACCACCGTAGACGACCGTTCCACTACCCTGAACCAACGTACCCAACTCCTTACGGAGAATGCCATTATGGGAATGCTCCTGGTATTAATTTTCCTTTCGCTTTTCCTCAATACACGTTTGGCTTTCTGGGTGGCTTTCGGCCTTCCAATCTCCTTTCTGGGGATGTTTGTTTTTGCGCACTTCTTCGATGTCACCATAAACGTACTTTCCTTGTTTGGGATGATAATTGTAATCGGTATCCTGGTTGATGACGGGATCGTCATTGCGGAGAATATCTACCAGCACTATGAGAAGGGAAAAAATCCAATTCAGGCAGCCATTGACGGGACCCTGGAGGTATTACCGCCCATATTGTCGGCCATTATCACAACCATACTTGCGTTTTCGGTGATCTTCTTCCTGGATGGCAGAATCGGGGAGTTCTTCAGTGAGGTTTCTGTAATTGTGGTCCTGACACTGCTCGTTTCGCTGATCGAGGCCATTATCATCCTCCCGGCCCACCTTGCCCATTCCAAGGCCTTGCAACCCCAGGACAACAAGCCCAAAACGGGCGTGGCCAGGCTATTTGCCAAAATGCGTAGTTTTAATCGTGCCGGCGATAGGATGATGACCTGGATGCGCGATAAATTGTACGCCCCTGCTCTCCGGTTTGCTCTGGAAAATAAGGTACTTACCTTTGCCTTTTTCGTGGTGGCGCTTATCCTTACCCTGGGTTCTATAGGGGGTGGGATAGTTCGCACCGCCTTCTTCCCGAGAATAGCCAGTGACAGGGTTGCAGTGGAGCTACTGATGCCCAACGGGACGAATGAACGGGTCACAGACTCCATCATCAGTTTTATAGAAGAAAAGGCTGAGATCGTCAACCAGGAAATAACACGGGAGTATCTGGAAGGAACCGGCAAGGTATTGTATGAAAACATGATACGGGTCTTAGGTCCGGGATCTTCCGCGGCAACCCTGGAGATCAACCTGTTGCCGGGTGAGGAGCGTCCGGACGAAATTTCCGCCGAAATGGTTACGAACAGGATTAGCGAGCTTGTAGGTCCGGTGGTTGGGGTAGTAAGCCTGATTTATGGGTCCGGGGGTAATTTTGGCGGAAGCCCGGTCTCGGTTTCCCTTCTTGGGAACAATATTCCGGAGCTGAAGGCCGCAAAGAGTGAATTGAAGGCTTACCTCGAAAACAATTCCCTACTCAAGGATGTGGCTGATAACGATCCGGCCGGGATCAAGGAGATCCGTTTAGAATTGAAGGACAAGGCCTATTTGCTCGGATTGGACCTGCGTACGGTAATGAACCAGGTCAGGGCAGGGTTCTTTGGCACGCAGGCGCAGCGCTTTCAGCGTGGGCAGGACGAAATCAGGGTATGGGTACGATATGACCGCGTAAACCGCTCGTCTATTGCAGACCTCGACGAAATGCGTATTGCCACTCCTGCCGGAGCCAGAGTCCCTTTAAAAGAAATTGCCGATTATAGCATTGAGCGGGGTGATGTGTCGATCAATCACCTGGACGGGAGACGGGAAATCCAGGTATCCGCTGATATCAAAGACGATAAAACAACCAGTGCCACTGATGTTATGGCGGATATCCGCAACAACGTTATGCCCGATATAAATTCCAGGTATCCAACTGTTTCCGCCTCCTACGAAGGGCAGAACCGGGAAGCCACGAAAATGGTCGACTCCCTTAAAGTTGCGGGCCTGACAGCTCTGGCACTCATCTATATTACCATTGCTTTTACCTTTCGGAGTTTCAGCCAGCCTATCATGCTTATCATCCTGGTCCCCTTCAGCCTGACCTCCGTGGCCTGGGGGCACTGGATCCATGGATTCCCAATAAACATCCTTTCCATGCTGGGTATTATAGCCCTGATTGGGATTATGGTGAACGACGGCCTGGTATTGATCAGTAAGTTTAATAATAACCTCAGGGATGGCATGAAGTTCGACGAAGCCATCTTTGAAGCCGGGCAGTCGCGTTTCCGTGCCATTTTCCTGACCAGTGTTACCACCATAGCAGGACTTGCACCATTACTGCTCGAGAAGAGCAGGCAGGCCCAGTTTCTGAAACCTATGGCCATTTCCATCGCTTATGGAATTGGATTTGCCACCATTCTTACCCTTCTGATGTTGCCGCTGTTCCTTTCATTTAATAATAAGGCTAAAGTAGGAACCAAATGGCTTACAACGGGCAGGCAGATTTCTAAGGAGGAAGTGGAACGGGCTATTAAGGAACAAAAGGAAGAAGAAAGCCACCGGCACGTTCATACCTCTGAAAATGTAAACGGGCATAACGGTGTCCCGCTTGAAGAAATGCCTGTTGAATTTTCCGAGGAAATAGAATCAAAAAATTCATGAGATTAGCCCATACAGTTATTTTGCTGTGCTGTTTTGTATTGCATGGCAAAATTTTGGCGCAGGATACGCTTTTATCAAAACAGGTAGCGATAGGACTGGCTCTGGAAAACAATTTCGGGATAAAGGTTGCCAGGAATCAGGTTGATATAGCAGCCAACAATAAAAGCATCCTCAATACAGGATTCCTGCCTACCCTTACTGCAAGCGCAGGGGCCAACTACAACCGAGATGATGCTACCATTGAGTTTCCCGGGCAGCTCCTTGATACCGGAGAACCCAGACCGGATGTGGAACTCGACAAGGCCGAAGCCCAGCGATACAATTCTGCCCTAAGCCTGGGGTATACCATTTTTGATGGCCTCGGCAGGCATTACAATTACAAAAGCCTCAAGGAGCAATATGCGCTATCGGAGCTCCAGGCCAGGGAAACCATAGAGAATACCATGCTGCAATTATTCAGCGTATATTTCGAAGTGGCCAGGCTTACGGAAAACCAGAAAGTGCTGGAGGAAGCACTGAGGATATCCCTTGACCGGATAACCCGTGCGGAGTATGCCTTTGAATTCGGACAGAACACCAAACTCGACATCCTGAATGCCCAGGTTGACGTTACCAACGACAGTATTAATCTTCTCAATACCCGCCAGCAACTGGCAAACACCAAGCGGGACCTTAACGTGGTATTGAGCCAGGACCTGAATACTACCTTTGAAGTGGATACCCTGATCCGCTTCATCCCCCGCCTGCAGCTCGACGAATACGTAGACCAGGCACAGCAATACAACGTTGCAATCCTGCAAACCGAACGCAACCTGGCCATTAACGAATACGATATCAAGGTGAACCGCTCCGGATACCTCCCTGTCATTGGGCTTAACGGCACCTACGGATGGAACCTTAACCAGAGTGCTGCCTCTGCCTTCTTCCCGGGCACGAATAACGAAACCTGGAACATCGCACTGGGGGCTAGCCTTAGTTGGAACCTTTTTGATGGCGGGGGCACCACGGTGCGGATAAAAAACGCTAAAATAGCTTATGAGAACCAGGAATTGCTTCAAAAGCAGGTTGTCCTGGAAGTGAACCGGGATATAAAGAATGCCCTGGCCATATATGAGAACCGCCTGGAAATCTACCGTATTCAGGAACAGAACGTTTTTACCAACCAAAATAATTTTGAACGTTCACGGGAACAATTCCAACTGGGCAGAATTACTTCCATCGAATTCAGGCAGGCGCAGATCAACCTGCTGAATGCCCAAACCAATAAGAACCTCGCAAAATACGATGCCAAGCTGGCCGAATTACAGCTGCTCCAGCTTACCGGCCAATTACTTAATGTTGACATTTAGAACAGGATTTTCCGGCCTTGATCGTTTGATGATCCCAGGCTTTTTTATCTTCGTATAAGGCCTATAATATTTGGATTGGCAGTGAATACCAGAACTATGTTGGAACACTTTTTTCAATGCCCGTATTGTTGGGAGGAAATTTCCATGCTGCTCGATCCTTCGGCTGGCCGGCAAACCTATGTGGAAGACTGTGAAGTCTGCTGCAATCCAATAGAGGTAAGCGTTGATTTTAAAGAGCAGGAGTTGGTATCCTTTCATGCTGAGGCTCCCGGGGTATAAAGGGGCTACCCCTATGAATTAAACAATCAACGGTCTCCGGGTGGCAATTCATACCAGTACCAATGAGGCATTTCCGTTATGGCACCTTGTTGCGTCAATCGAAGAAGCTATATATTAGAGGCAACCGTTAAAACGGATACGCCACGGCTGGCTTCGGGCTTTCTCTTCAGAGACGCGAGCTAGATCTTCGGAGCAATATAAGCAGGCAATTGCCGGGTAATGGCTAATTTTAATCAGGGTGATAAATGGAGTAATTCGTAAATTACCATCAAATTAACGCCTATGATGCAGGAATTGAAAGCCCGTTACGGGCGACGGTTTGAGGATGCACTTATCAGCGAGATCATTGAGGTTGGGACTTACAGGGAAGTCCCCGCCGGTTCCAGGATTATGGAGATTGGCGATTATGTGAGGAGCATCCCCCTGCTGCTTTCCGGGGCAATTAAGATCCTGCGCGAAGACGAGGAGGGCGACGAGTTGCTGCTTTATTACCTCGAACCCGGCGACACCTGTTCCATGACCCTCGCCTGCTGTATGGGCGATTCCCGGAGTGAAATCCGGGCGATCGCGGAAACAGATACCGAATTGATCATGATCCCCATGCGCAAAATGGAGGAATGGACGGCCAAATACCGCTCCTGGAGAAATTTCGTCTTTGAAAGTTATCACAGCCGCCTGAATGAACTTTTAAGTACGGTTGACAGCATTGCCTTTAAGAATATGGACGAGCGCCTTGTGGAATACCTAAAGGAAAAGTCACGTATCACCAACAGCAACAGCCTTTACAATACCCACCAGGAGATAGCTTACGAACTCCATACTTCCAGGGTGGTTATTTCCAGATTGCTCAAGAAGCTAGAACATATGGGAAGGATATCCCTCCATAGGAACCATATTGAATTGTTGAAATTATAAGCTTATTGTAACCATTGTTACTGTTTGCCAGGCGACTACAGAATACCTTTGAACTATAATCCATTCAAATGTTCAAAAGGTACCTCCCTGTATTACAATGGTTGCCTTCTTACAAAAGGGCATATCTGACCGGTGATATTTCCGCCGGGATCACGGTTGGTATCCTCCTGATCCCACAAGGGATGGCCTATGCCATGATAGCCGGTCTTCCCCCGGTTTTCGGTCTGTATGCCTCCCTGGTCCCCCAGTTCATATATGCGCTTATGGGCACCTCCCGGCAGCTGGCAGTGGGGCCGGTGGCCATGGATTCCTTACTGGTAGCTTCAGGGCTGGGTGCCCTCGCGCTCTCCGGCATAGATGAATATATTTCCATGGCAATTTTCCTGGCACTTTTTATGGGGGTGATACAGCTTGTTCTCGGGTTACTACGCATGGGGTTTTTGGTGAACTTTTTGTCAAGGCCGGTCATCAGCGGTTTCACATCCGCAGCCGCTATAATTATTGGCTTAAGCCAGCTGAAACATTTACTAGGCATAGAAATCCAGGGAAGTAACAGGGTTCATATCCTCCTTAAAAACACTTACAATATGCTATCGGAGACCAATTGGGTCGCCTTAGGGATGGGGGTGGCCGCCATAATACTGTTAAAATCACTTAAGAAAGTCAAGGGACGCTTCCCCGGAGCCCTCATGGTTGTGGTGCTTGGGATTCTGATAGTGTATTTTCTTGGGCTGGAAGGGCAGGGGGTGAAGATTGTCGGCACCGTTCCCGGTGGCCTGCCAGAACTAATATTGCCCCGGGTACAGCCTGCCAGGATAGCAGAGTTGCTGCCCATTGCCCTGACCCTGGCGCTGATTGCATTTATGGAGGCCATTTCCGTAGCCAAAGCCGTTGAAGAAAGGCATGCTGATTACCAGGTCAATTCCAACCAGGAATTAATAGCACTCGGAGTTTCCAATATTATGGGGTCTTTTTTTCAGTCGTATCCCACCACAGGCGGCTTTTCGCGTACCGCGGTAAATGACGAAGCAGGGGCCAGAACCGGGATGGCGTCGATTATAAGCGCGCTGGTAGTTGGTCTCACCCTGCTTTTTTTAACCCCGCTTTTCTATTTCCTGCCCAATGCTATATTGGCCGCGATCATTATGGTTGCGGTTTTTGGTTTGATAGACCTGAAATACCCACTCGAATTACTGAAAAACCGCAAGGATGAGTTTTTTCTCTTAGTGGGCACCTTCCTGATCACACTTATGGCAGGGATAAGGGAAGGTATCCTTCTCGGCGTGCTTGTGTCGCTCCTATTACTGGTTTATAGGATTTCCAAACCTCATATCGCGGTCCTCGGCAGGATAAGGGGAACTCAGTATTTCAAGAATGTGGATCGCTTTAGTGAAGATATCGAGGTATTTAATAACATCCTCATCCTTCGGTTCGACGGGCAATTGTATTTCGGTAACAAAGATTATTTTAAGCAGGAGCTTAATAAATCTATTATACAGAAAGGCGATTCCCTCAGGTATGTTATCCTGAACGCGGAGGCCATTACATACGCAGACAGCAGTGCCGTACAATTATTGAAACGTCTGGTGGATGACTTACAGGCCAAAGACATAACACTTATGGTCGCAGGAGCCATTGGCCCCCTCAGGGACATCCTGTACAGCAGCGGCCTGATCAATCAATTAGGGAAGGAACAGCTGTTTGTAAGCACTGCCGAGGCCTATGAACACTGTGTGGCATCCAGCGAAAAATCTGAAATTGAAAATAAGGTGGCCACCCAAAACCGAAGCGGGCCTTATGTGACTTAAGTCACTGTAGGGCTCAACCTGCTGCCGTAATTTAGTCGATATTAACATTAAAACAATCATCATGAAAGTAGAACAAATTTATACCGGATGCCTGGCCCATGCGGCCTATTATATTGAAAGCAAAGGGGAAGCGGCGGTTTTCGACCCCCTTCGGGAAGTACAACCCTATATAGACAGGGCCCTCGCGGATAAGGCAAGGATCAAGTATGTCTTCGAAACGCATTTCCATGCCGATTTTGTAAGCGGCCATCTCGACCTTCGCGAAAAAACCGGCGCTGCCATTGTCTTCGGACCCAATGCCAAACCCGCTTACGAAGCCATAGTAGCCAAGGAAGGACAGTTTTTTAAAGTGGGGAATTACCAGGTAAAAATTATCCATACCCCGGGCCATACTATGGAAAGTACTACCTATTTACTGATAGACGATAAGGGAAAGGAACACGGCATCATAACAGGAGATACCCTGTTTATTGGCGATGTGGGCCGGCCCGATCTGGCACAGCACGTAGTGTCTGAACTTACCGAGGAGAAGCTGGCAGACCATTTGTACGATTCCCTGCGGAATAAAATCATGCCCCTGAGCGACGACCTTATCGTATACCCCAATCACGGGTCAGGATCGGCCTGCGGCAAGATGATGAGCAAGGAAACCACCGATACCCTGGGTAATCAGAAGAAAGTGAATTATGCACTGAGGCCCGATATGACCAGGGAAGAATTTAAAAAGGAATTGCTCACCGGCCTTACGGCACCTCCAAGTTATTTTCCTCAGAACGTACTGATGAATATCCGGGGATATGAATCGTTGGATACCGTGATGGATCGTGCAACCCAGGCCCTGAACCCGGTTGCCTTCGAATTGCTGGCCAATGAAACGGGAGCCCTGATGCTCGACACCCGGGATGTCGGAGATTTCGCAAAAGGGTTTATTCCCAATAGCATCAACATAGGCCTGGAGGGCAGCTTTGCCCAATGGGTGGGGGAAATGATCCCGGATGTGAAACAACAGATCCTGCTGGTTACCTACCCGGGCAAGGAAGAAGAGGCTGTAACCAGGCTTTCAAGGGTTGGTTATGATCACACTATCGGTTACCTCGAAGGTGGCTTTGAGGCTTGGAAGCATTCCGGGAAAGACTTTGAAACATCAAGTCGGATTTCGGCCCGGGAGCTTGAATCCGCGATAATGAAAGACAAACCGGTGATAATTGATGTCCGTAAAAAAAGCGAATATGATTCCGAACATGTTATTGACGCCATCAATGTGCCCCTGAATGAGATCAACAAAAACCTGGCGCAGTTTCCTAAAGACAAACCCTTTGTACTTCATTGCGGAAGCGGATACAGGAGCATGATCGCAGCCTCTATCCTGAAGCAAAGGGGATGGCAGGATTTCTCGGATGTTACCGGCGGATTTGATGATATCTCCAAAACCAATATACTGAGATCCGAATACGTTTGCCCTTCCACCTTATTGTAGGCTAAAACGGGAAATTTATTAGGCCCGCCATTACCGGCGGACCTTTTTTTATCAAGGTTCCCTTTGTGTAACCATTGTTACTGGTCGATTCATGGTTTGACCCTATCTTCATGGCCGGGAAAAAGCTATGAAAGTTTTTCTTGGGGTGATGTTTTTATTGGTTGCCTATCCTGTTTCAGGGTTCTATGTTGGTTGTTGTTAAGGGCGGTCTTAAAAACGCCGCCCTTTTCTAGCGCATATTAATTAGCTTGTGTAACTCATATTACGTTTTGACAAATAGCTAAGCCGTATTATTAGCTTGCGAGAAAGGATTTGATTTGTGACTCCTTTGACTTGGTAAAAGTGCTTGTTGGCGAAGTGGTCCGGGAGCATCACCCGGCTCTTCTTCATTTACTTCCCTGAACCAAATGGTGAGACTTATGACATATAACGCCACTCTAAACTGATATTAAATAAGAAACACACAAAACCTATCCCTATGAAAATCCTGATTTTTGGCCTCATGGTCCTTTCAATTTTTGCTTGCAAACAGGTGGATAAAAAGGCCATAGGCACCCAACAGGCCACCCTAGCGGCTCCCTCGGCCCGGGACACCCTATGGGCCCTACGGATTTCGGCTGAAACACAAGGCGTGCTGGGTCGTAATCTGATGGCCAAGATCCAGCAGGAAGGAACCCTCTCCGCTCTCACCTTTTGTAATGCGGAAGCTTACAGGCTGACCGACAGCACTGCGACCGCCAAAAAACTGAAGATCAAAAGGGTGACCGATAAGCCCAGGAATCCTGGAAACCGCGCTTTACCCGATGAGGTCGCCCTGATCGATTCGTTTAGGACGGAAGTTGGGAATGGCCGGAAATTACAACCGGTTTACATGTATCGGGATGGGGAGCGACATTTTTATAATCCAATTATCACCAGTGAGATGTGCCTGCAATGCCATGGTAATCCCGGCGGGCAAATCACTGAAGAAGTGATGTCAGGGATCCGCGACTTATATCCCGACGATCAGGCCATAGGATATGAGGCAAACCAGATAAGGGGATTGTGGCGTATTAGTGAACCCATTGAATAATGAGGTTGAAGCGGCTTTTCCATGGAGCCCAAAAGAACCAATAACTATAACTCATGAAAAAGATCGGACTCATCGGAGGTACCTCCTGGCATTCGACAGAGGTATACTACCGCTTGATCAATGAAATGGCATCTGAACTTATCGGCCGGGAGCAGAACCCTGAATTATTGTTATATAGTATCAATATCGCGATTATGCGGGAACAGGATGCCAATAAAATCACGAAAAAGTATTTGGAGGTAGCTCAGACCCTTCAAAAGGCAGGGGCACAGGCCATTGTTATATGTGCGAACACCCCCCATATGGTCTTCGACAATGTGCAATCCAAAATCGATATCCCTATACTGCATATTGCCGATGCCATTGGGAAGGAAGCCAAACGCCTTAATCTGAGGTGCCTTGGCCTGTTGGGAAACAGGCCTACCATGACAAGGGGCTTTATCAAGGACTATCTGGAACGCCATTTTAAACTGCAAGTACTGATCCCTGAAACCCATTGCCATTCCCAGGCACATCATTACGTTTCCAATGAATTAACACAGGGCAGGTTTACGGATGAAGCCCGCCGGTTTTTTACGAATCAAATCAGAATGCTACGACAACGGGGCGCTGAAGGCATTATTCTTGGCTGTACAGAACTCCCTATACTGTTGCCAACTTCCGATGAAGATATTAGACTCTTACCCACTACCCGGCTACATGCCCAAATGGCCGTAGATTTCATATTGGGCTAATTTTCAACCCTAAAGTAACCAAAGTTACTGTATAGGTCGTCCATAACATTTACTTTTAATAAAGTCTAAACGACAAATCCACGGAATCATGAAAACACACTACCAGGTACTTATCATTGGCGGCGGCACAGCCGGTATTATGACCGCTGCGCAATTGCTGCGGAACAGGCCGGAGATGGAGGTGGGGATCATAGAACCCTCTGAAACGCACTACTATCAGCCCGCATGGACGCTGGTGGGGGCGGGGACCTATGATTTTGAGAAAACCACCAGGCCCATGGCCGATGTTATTCCCGCAGGTGCTGCCTGGATCCGCGATTTCGCGACTGCCATTGAACCTTCGGTAAACAAGGTAAAGACAAAATCGAGCGGTTCCTTTACCTATGGATTTTTGGTGGTTGCCCCGGGCCTGGCCTTTGACATGGACCTTGTTCCCGGTTTAAAGGAAGCTATGGACAAGGGCATGGTATGCAGTAATTATACCGACCCTAAACATACCTGGGAGGTACTTAATAAATTCAAAGGAGGAACTGCCTTGTTCACCCAGCCTACCACTACCATCAAATGTGGGGGAGCTCCTCAGAAAATCCTTTACCTGGCTGAAAGTTATTTCAGGAAAAGGGGGGTGCGAAAAAATTCCACCCTGATATTTGCCACCCCGGGTACAACAATATTTGGCATAAAACAAATCAGAGATACCCTGATGAAGGTAGTAGACCGCAAGGATATCAACCTTCGATTCGGTTACGAACTGGTAAAAGTGGATGCAAAAAAACAGATCGCGTGGTACCGCTTTGCCGAACATCAGAAAGAGTATAACCATAAAGAAATAAAAACGGAGAAGGAAGGGAACCTTACAGGAATTCATTATGATATGCTTCATACCGCACCGCCTTCCGTAGCCCCGAAATTCATTCAGGATTCACCCCTGGCAAATGCCACAGGCTGGCTGGATGTAGACAAACATTCCATGCAGCATCTTATGTTCCCCAACGTCTTTGGATTGGGTGATGTTGCAGGGCTGCCTACTGCCAAAACCGGGGCGGCTATCCGAAAGCAGGTTCCTATTGTTGTTGACAATATCATTAAGTTGACAGAAACCAAACTTGTAGGATCCATGTCGTATAACGGCTATTCCTCTTGTCCGTTTGTAACTGACTATGGCAAAATGGTGTTGGCGGAGTTTGACTACGACAATAATTTTACGCCCGATCCCAAGTTGAAACAACTTTTTATTTCGGATTCCTCAAAAGAAAGCTGGAGATTGTGGATGCTCAAAAAATACGGGCTTCCGTATCTTTACTGGAATAAGATGTTAAAAGGGAAGGATGTATAAATCCAAGAAAGCAACAACCGAGCCGGTAAATTATTAAAACTGCCCTCATGAAAATTAAACAATTTGAAGATAAGCCTTTGGCCCATTACTCTTATGCCATAGTCAGCGAAGGGGAGATGGCCCTTGTAGATCCCTCGAGAAACCCATTGCCCTATTACGCCTATGCGGAAGAAAACAAGGCCCGGATCGTCGCTGTTTTTGAAACCCACCCCCATGCAGATTTTGTTAGCAGCCACCTGCAGATCCATAAAGAAACCGGGGCTACCATTTATACAAGCAAGCAGGTAGGGGCTGATTATCCTCATAATACATTCGACGAAGGTGATCATTTACAGCTTGGGGCAGTGCGGTTTTCATCCCTGAACACACCGGGGCACTCGCCGGATGGGATCAGTATCCTGGCCAGAAGTTCCGGGGATGAGTATGCCCTCTTTACCGGAGACACCCTTTTTATAGGCGATGTTGGAAGGCCGGATCTCAGGGAAAAGGCAGGCAATATCCGGGCTAAGCGCGAAGAATTGGCGAAAATGATGTATCATACGATCCGCGAAAAATTCAGCGACCTGCCTGATCGGACCCTGATATATCCTGCACATGGTGCCGGCTCTCTTTGTGGTAAAAACCTCAGTAGTGAACCCAGTAGTACAATGGGTAATGAACGTATGGGGAATTGGGCCTTCAGAGAGCAGACCGAAGCCGAATTTGTGGAACAAATCCTTAAAGAACAACCCTTTATCCCTATATATTTTGGATATAACGTGTCTGTCAACAAACGGGGAGCCGAAAACCTCGGCTGTAGTATGGCAAGGATACCCCTTTTGATAGGGACAGATAATGTGGAAGACGACATCCTGATTGTTGATACCAGGGCAAAGGAGGATTTTAAAAGAAACCACCTGCCCGGAAGCATGAATATCATGGCAACCGACGAGGATGATAAGTTTGAAACCTGGCTGGGTACCATTGTCAAGCCCGGGGAACCTTTTTACCTGGTGATGGCATCGGTGGAAAGCAGGGACTATTTACTGCAGCGCATTGCAAAAATTGGATATGAGCAGCAGATGAAGGCGGTGGTCACCCTTTCTGAAGTTATACACAGGAAGTCAGCCGAATTTGATTACGAAGCCTTTAAGCGCAATCCCGATAATTATACAATCCTGGACATCCGGAATTCAAGCGAGGTGAGCGAAGGCAGGTATTTCTCTGATTCCATCATTATACCCCTGCCCGAATTAAGGGGCGACCTGGATGAAATCCCCCGTGATAAACCCATAGTGGTGCATTGTGCCGGCGGTTACAGGAGCGCTGCAGGCAGCAGTATGGTAGAAGGTGCAGTTAGTGAAGTGCCGGTTTACGACCTGAGCGAACGTGTAAATGATTTTAATAAACAGTAGCATGCCATGCGGCAGAACTGTGACAAAGGTTACCGAGGCGTATTTAAAATAGCCTTTCCTTTGCAACTAAATCAGAATTTATGGAAGCACTTATGCAACCCTGGCCCTGGTATGTTTCGGGCCCGCTTATCGCCCTGATAATGTTCCTGCTGCTTTTTACGGGAAAGAATTTCGGGATGTCGTCTAACCTCCGCACCATGTGCACGATTTGCGGTGCCGACAAGACCACTGATTTCTTCCGGTTCGACTGGAGAAGCCAAAGGTGGAATCTGATAGTGGTCCTGGGAGCTGTCGTCGGGGGCTTTATTGGGGCACAATTTCTTTCCGCAGATACGGCTGTTGCCATTAACCCGGAAACGGTGCAAGATCTGCAGGCATTGGGCTTTCAAAGTGCCGGGAAGGCTTATCTTCCGGCGGAACTCTATGACTTAGGCGTCCTGACGAATTTTAAAAGCATTGCCATCCTGGCTATAGGCGGTTTCCTGGTAGGATTTGGCGCCCGCTACGCCGGCGGCTGTACATCGGGCCATGCTATTTCCGGTCTGAGTAACCTGCAGCGGCCTTCATTGCTTGCGGTGATTGGGTTTTTTATTGGCGGCCTGATAATGATCTATTTTTTGTTCCCTTTAATATTTTAGTATATGAGAACCCTTACATATCTTTTTATTGGCATTTTCTTCGGGATTATCATGTTTAAATCGGAGGCGGCTTCCTGGTTTCGTATCTATGAAATGTTCCGGTTTGATTCCTTTCATATGTATGGCATAATGGGCTCTGCGTTGGCCGTGGGGATTCTGGGCGTTCAATTGATCAGGAGACACCGGATCAAATCAATTCATGGGGAACCTATAGAATTTCAACCTAAAGAAAAAGGTTTCAGCCGCTATATGTACGGGGGCATCATCTTCGGGTTGGGATGGGCCCTTGCAGGCGCCTGCCCCGGCCCCATATTCACCCTGGTAGGAGCGGGCTATCCCATTATCTTTGTGGTCATTCTGTCGGCCATGCTGGGCACTTATGTTTACGGCATGCTGAAGGACCGCCTGCCGCATTAGAAAAAGGCAGGTATTTAGTCCTTTCCTCCGGGATCCAGCCAGGAAACCTGTTGTTTTCCCCGGTGTTCCTGTCCGATTATGGCCCCGTACAGCTGAGGTCGCCTGGCATTTCTATAGCGGTATCCCCCTGCCAGGACAAGTTTTTCCGGGTCCAGCGTAGCAGTTACAAAGCCGTCTTCGAAATCACGGCATTCGGCAAGGATGTCACCAAATGGGTCAAGAATCATAGAGCAACCATTTTTTAACTGGTCCCCGTCCATCCCTATAGGATTGGAAAAGACTGTATATATCCCATTTTCATACGCTTTGGCCGGTAACCACTTCATGAGCCAGGCCCGCCCTTTCATCCCGTCGAATTCCGACCGAAGCGAGCCTGGGTCTTTTTTCCGGTTTTCCCAAAGTTTCGGATCAACAAAGCCCGCCCCGGGACGGGTAGAGGGGGTACACATGGTAACATGGGGCATAAAGATGATATCGGCGCCCAATAAGGCGGTAGCCCGCACATTTTCTACGATATTGTTGTCATAGCAGATCAGGATCCCGCATTTCCAGCCGAATAGGTCAAAGATACAATATGAGTTTCCGGGCAACAATTCGGGATGAATAAAAGGATGCAGCTTCCTGTAGCTTGCAACCAGGCCATGCCCGTTTACGCATACATAAGTATTGTAAAGCTGCTGTTGTTCGTCTTTCTCAAAAAGGCCGGCCAGGATGGTAATATGGTGTTCCCTGGAGATTTCAATAAGTCTGGCGATACTGGGACCATAGGGCACAATCTCGGCCAGATTAAGCATTTCCTCCCTGGAAAGGTGACGTGCAAAGGAGTAGCCGCTAATACAACACTCATGAAAGGCAATAAGGGCGCAACCGGCCGCGGCAGCTTTCCGGGCAAGCCGGTTGATGGCCGAGAGGTTATAATTCTTATCACCACTTTTGTTCTCGAACTGTGCGGTGGCAATGGTAAGTTGATTCATTTTGGACTGGTATTAAGTTTGGGCGAAATGACCCACTGCTCGCTATTTAAGCTGTTGGCGGTCTTACATTATATATTATAAATAGCCGTAAGACGAAGATACAGAATAGATGATGGATCCCTGCCAGAGGGAAGGTCCTCTGAAACCCTCAATGAAATTATTCCGCTGGTATTCTTTTGATAAGCACAAAATCCATCGTATATTTGTCGTCCTATATCGCGGGGTAGAGCAGTAGGTAGCTCGTCGGGCTCATAACCCGAAGGTCACTGGTTCGAGTCCAGTCCCCGCTACTAAGAAAACCGGTTACGCCAGTAACCGGTTTTTTTATGAAGCAAAGCCAGGAAGCTTGCTTCCTTGGATTTGCGAAATAAAAAAAAGGGTAGCGCGCCAGCGATACCGGTTTTCTTTGTAAAGCTACCCCCCAGGCCGATTCCGTAGCGCCCGCCTGTACAGTCCGGCTGGCAGCAAAGGAATCAATCCAGTCCCGGGAGGGAATAACAAATTTCAAATTTCAAATAACAAATTCCAATAGGCCAGCGATACCGGTTTTTTTATGAAGCAAAGCCGGGAAGCTTGTTTCCATGGATAGACTTGGTATCATACTGGCAATTTAATTAATTGTCAAGAGCAATATTAGCCTATTATAAAACTTGCTGCAGCCCTGGATATGCCCCATTCCGGCCTTACTTCAACTTCAACAATTTTCACTAAATTGACCTGATCAAACTAGAAAACCGGTCGTCACCAGGCTTATTTTGTTCGCCACACAACAGGGGGTACTCCTTACCAAGACGGTGTAGGGTGGGTACCGCCAGGAGGCCAATACCAGCTGCAAAATGTGGCATACCCGGGGCCGTTGGACTTAGTGCCTACAGACCTGAAATGAATTAAGATTTGATAACAAAAATTCACATACCATCACATCCATTATGTCAATTCGTTGACCATTTTTTCTACTACACAGGCTTTAACCCTGAACATTTCGTTGATCGATTTTTACCAGACGGAGAAGTTCAAGTTATTTTTGATCTGACTGACAAGCCGAAATATATTTACGACAACCACACTTTAAAAGAAATACAAGCGTGTAAAAATGTATGGTTTTCAGGTTTTCGGACAGAACCTATCACCATCCCTTCGGGAAATGAAAGTGAAATGCTGATTGTGCAGTTTAAGAAAGGAAAGGCATTTCCTTTTTTAAGTGAACCAATGTATAACCTGACAAATTATGTCGTTGATGCCGAACTGGTTTTAAAAGCAGAGATTTTAAACATTCGTGAAAGGCTATTAGCATCAAAAACACCAGAACAAAAATTTCGGGTACTTGAAGAAAACTTTTTACAATCCTATTTAAAGCAACTACGGGAGAACCCGTTTGTTGATTTTGCTGTTTCCAAAATCATAAATTGCCCAAATCAAATTAGCATAAAAGATATTTCCGAACAAACAGGTTATTCCCAAAAGCATCTTATCCAGATTTTTAAGGAGAGTGTTGGTGTAACCCCAAAGGCCTTTTTGAAAGTCATCCGTTTTCAAAAGGCCATTCAACAAATTGAACATCAAATCGCCATAGATTGGACTACAATTGCTTATGATTGTGGGTTTTACGACCAATCGCATTTTATAGCTGATTTCAAAGTGTTTTCTGGTTTCACTCCAGCCGAATACTTAAGGCAAAAAGGCGAAAATTTAAATTACGTTCCGATAAAGTAAGGCAAGGTAAATTTTTTCCTATCCTATGCTGTACCATTTATAGACTTTTGCCTAAATCAAACACTTATGGAAAATATGATAATCAACCATTGGGCCGTGTTGGTCTGTGCCATTTTTAACCTGATATTGGGAGCAATTTGGTATTCGTCTGCCCTTTTTTATAATGCCTGGAAAAAGGAAAACCAGTTGACGGATGAACAAATCAATCAATCTGATCCTGTCAAAACACACGGAATCAGTTTTTTGTTGGCTTATTTGATGTCATATAACCTTGCTTTCTTTTTAGGAGATGCAAATACGGATTGGAAATGGGGACTAACCGCCGGTTTTCTTGCAGGATTCGGCTGGGCAGCAGCAATTTTCACGGCAATCGCATTATTTGAACAGAAAAGTTGGAAATACATTTTAATCAATGGAGGTTATATTGTTATTTACTTCACGGTTATAGGCTTAATTTTAGGAATTTGGAGGTAGCGATAATGATGAAATATCTATTTATCATTTTAATGTCTATTGGATTTGTTAATACAACCAAGGGTCAGGAAACTATTCGAGAATTGTTCATTAAAGAAATAAATGCTCAGGAAGGCACATGGATTGCCAATAATGCCAATATCCCGGGGATGGTGTGGACAAATACGCTATAGATTGGCAATTGAGTCCGCTCAAAAATAGCCTGTATGGAATGCTTTATGGTATAAATGACAGTTTGGAGGGGGGCATTTTTTGAACATTCCTTAAATATTTTGACCTTTCAAAAAGCGAAGTTTTTTGATGCAAATCAGTTATAATGGAAGTTTGGGAATTGGCGTCATTGAAGATAATGACAATAATGAAACGGTTATAAAACAAACATATACAGACCTTAGGGAGTAGGTCGTATAGAAGGACACAAATTAACCTATCCAGACGATGCCACCGAAATAGGGTTATCATGTTCTATTAACGAAAGTGGTGCATGGACCCTGAAAAGAACCTATACCTGGAAAAAATTACTTTGAAATTATAATGGCAAAAACATCTAAAGAAATAGAAAAAGAATTTATTGACAGTCTTAAGCAGAACACAGGGAAAGACCTTGAAAATTGGCTTTCCGTTGTTAAAAATTGCGGAATTGAAAAACGCAATGACATCGTAAAATGGCTGAAGGAGGAACACGGTTTCGGACATATGAACGCTAACTTAATAATGGGCATTTATACCAATGACGGCAAGCCCGTTTATTCAAGTGAGGTAAATTTATTGGACAATCAAATTGAGAAATACAAAGATATGCGTCCACTTTTTGTAGAAGTTCATAATGCCCTCTTGAAATGGGACAACACGGTTGAATTCGTTGTAAAAAAAACATATGTTTCTGTTACGAAAAAACGTGAATTCGCAGCAATCAACATACAAAAAGGAGAATTGCGATTGGGAATGGATTTAGGTAATGCGCCCTTTGAAGGTATTGTTGAAAAATCAAAATTGACAGGTCCAATGCCCAGAATTTCACATATGGTTGTAATCAAAGTCTCTTCTGACGTTAACAAGAATTTATTTCAACTGCTGGATAAAGCAAATAAAAGAGTAAATCCATGATGTACTATCTGGTGGTAGTTTGTTTTATATTATTTCCCTTCGCTTTATCTGAAGACTTGCCCGTTTTTGAAACGCACGATACTTCGGGGATAAGGCCAGAGAGGATTAAAAAATGATCTAACAACCTCCAACTTCAGGGAACCATGAGCGTTAATCCCCACCGTTTAGCCACGATGCTGAGTAAATTATTTTAACTGCCTATGACAATGCAGGATAAAAAAATTAGCCAATGAAACTTTTATTTACATACTTTTTTGTGGCGATGTTATGCAATCCTATTGTAACACGACACGACAAAACGGAAAAAGAATTCTATGCCGACCCTTCTGATTATCCAGGTGTCGTTCAGTTACGTTTGCACGACCTTACAGGCATTGTTGAAATGGAAGGCACATTTATACAAAAGGATTGGATAGTAACAGCCGCTCACGGTTTAAATTCTGTTGAAACCAACCAACAAATTAAGATTCTTGACAGCACTTATACCATAATCAAAATATTTGTTCATCCTGATTTTGAAGGATTTGAAAATGACATTGCATTGGTTCAATTAGACAGACATGTATCAGCATCAAAACCCATTGCACTCTTTCCCGATACGACCGAGTTGGGAAAACAGATTACGATTGTGGGTCGTGGTTGGACAGGAACTGGGTTAACAGGGGTAATTAAAGATGACCAAAAATTTAGGGTAGCCACCAATAGAGTTGATAGCGTTTCAACTCATTGGATAAAATTTCGCTTTGATGAACCGGGTAACCTAAATACGACTGAATTGGAAGGAATAAGCGGACCGGGAGATAGTGGCGGACCAGCATTTATAGAAGTTAACGCAAAAAAGTATCTTGCCGGAGTTAGTTCGAACCAACTTAACGAACAAGTCGGAATAAAAGAAGGACATTATGGTGTCATAGAATATTATACAAGGGTTTCTAATTATATTCAATGGATTGATAAAGTCATTAGTGGAAAATTTCAAGAACAAAATAACCAACAGTATAATATAACGAATTGGGGTTTCCCTGACACAGAAATTGGCAAAAAAGCAACCCTGTTTATGGATGCAGTTGCAGCAAAAGCAATAACTGATAATTTTATGGAGCAGGTGTTTTACAAATCCTTTCGTGAATCATTTGATCTGAAAGTGTTTGTTAAGGGCATTTCAAGCAGCTTGGTAAATCCTCAAATTGGAGAAATTAAAAAAGCAAAAAATAATGTAGTGCTATTTACAGTTCATTCGGAAGGCAAAACGTATCTCATCCAATTAGAAGCCGATAAACGTGACAATTATTTAATAGGCGGATTAGTTTATAAAAAGATTAACGAGTGAACCACTACCTTCAATATTGTAAAAGCGTTATGTGAGTTAAACTGCTAAAATCGAATATTTTGCTCCTAATAGGCTGTTGTGGCGGCGTACTGGTAATTGTTCCAAGTCCAAGACGGTCTAAATTGCTATTTTAGTGATGATATGACAAGTTGTATACCATACTGAAAACAACTGTACTAATTGGAAAGGCAATATTTTAAAATGCGGTAAATAATATATATTTTTAAGCTTTCACCTATTAATCACCCCCTTTATGACTTATTATCTTATCAACTCGGCTAAAAAGTCTATTTTGGTCACCTTATGTGTCTTTGCTGCATCAGCAATGGCGCAGGACGGGACAATCTATCCACTCGAAGCCCCAGCAGAGCCGAAAGCCATTCCGCTCGGCACGGGCGGTGTCAATGACCAGCCTGCCCCCGAGACCTGGTTCCGCCAGTGGGGCGACCCTATGGCACGTAACATCTCTACTGCGACCCTCACCCCCTTCCTGCCTGAATCTGGCAAAGCGAATGGCGCGGCC
>CAYSVQ010000120.1:0-41898 GCA_964434565.1 uncultured Flavobacteriaceae bacterium
CCCTCCATCAGTTTTTCTGCATTCAATGCCTGTTTTTTGTCACTCTCACAGGATACAAAGTATATACTCAAGATCAGGAGCCCCGATATAAAGCAATACCAAAACCGTGATTTATCCCTCATTGAACACAGGTATATTAACCCCTTAAATCTATATATAATTTCTAAATTTTACCGTATATCCTGAAATTTAAGCATGGCCGGCATTAAAAGATCCCGGCTTTCCGGTGAATTAAATATTCTTAGTAATTTACCAGGTGAAAGCAGAAGTACATTGTGAGACAGGTATATTCAATAGTAGACATTGAAACCACCGGCAACGGCATTAAAGGGAACAAGATCACCGAAATTGCGATTTTCAGGATAGAAAACGGCCAGATCTGTGGTGAATTTAGTTCACTTGTTAACCCCGGCTGCGAAATTCCACGCTACATTACTGCCCTGACAGGGATCGATGCGAATATGGTGCGCAATGCCCCGGCACTTAACGAAATTGCCGGGCAGATCCTCGAAATAACCAAAGACAGCATCTTTGTGGCGCATAGTGTAAATTTTGATTACCATATTATTAAAAACGAATTAAGGGAACTGGGGATTGATTTCAGCATGAAACGTCTCTGTACCGTGCGGTTGTCCAGGAGGATTTTCCCCGGACTGCTGTCTTACAGCCTGGGCAAATTATGCGCTACTCTCGATATCCCATTAACAGACAGGCACAGGGCCAGGGGCGATGCCATGGCAACAGTTAGCCTTTTCTGTAAAATTCTAGATTGTAAAGATGCTGAAAACCTGATTGGAGAATTTCTCAATGCCAGGTCCCAGGAAGCAACTCTGCCACCGGAACTTCCAGTGACCGTTTACCAAAACCTGCCTGAAAAACCAGGGGTTTACTACTTCCGCAACACAAACGGCCGGGTAATATATGTGGGAAAGGCTAAAAATATTAAAAAAAGGGTGTTATCGCATTTTTACGACAGAAGCGATAAAGAAGTGCGTATGTGCCGGGAGACTGCAGATATCGATTTCGAGCTTTCGGGAAGCGAATTAGTGGCTTTACTGATTGAATCAGTTGCAATAAAACAGCTTTACCCCTTGTATAACAAATCGCAGAAACGACATATCCCGCAATATGCCATCTTTAACTATGTAGATCGCAAGGGAATCAGGCACCTGGCTTATAACCGAATTAAAGGGATACCAAACCAGCTGGCCAGTTTTTATAGCATTACGGATTGCCGGCAGTATCTGGAAAAGCTTTGCTCCCAATTCGGCCTTTGTCCTAAATACTGCCACCTTCAGGAGCAATCGGAAGAATGCAACCATTTTAGAGTAACATCCTGCCAGGGGATTTGCAGGGGTACGGAAACGGTACAGGAATATAATTCAAAAGTTGAAGCTGCCATTGACGGGGCGGCAAGCACAAACCGCCATCTAATCATAAAAGAAAAAGGCCGTAATGCAAATGAAACTGCGATAGTACTGGTGAAAGACGGGATGTATTTCGGCTATGGATTTATTGATAAGGAGCAGGCCGTACCTACTTCCCTGGATGCCCTGGCATTTATTACACCACAGAAAAACACCTTTGAAACAGAACGCCTGTTGCAAACATACAGTATGAAGCATCCGGAGAATACGATCTTATTAAATATGAAGGAAGTGGATATTTAGAAAGAGGGCGTCAAGACTGAGGCCTGTTGGTTGTTATTTCATTTTACGGTACATCCGGATAATAAAAAGTAACCACAACATAAAAATTATGGCCACAAAAATAGAATATGCCAAGACGAAATCCATCAACCTCTGTCTTAAAATAAATCATGAATGCCAGGATGGTAGGCGGCCAGAACGCGAGGAAAAAAGCTTCCATTTGCATTCCCGACAGAAAAAGCACCTCCGAAATAATAATTGTAATGCATGCGACCAGGAGTAATATAAAATTCATTACCCCAAAACGTTCAATAAATTCCCTGATCATATAGTGTCCTGATTCCTATTAAAGATAGTTAAAATAATCTTAAAATCGCTGTAAAATTTATAATTTTCTTAACGTTTTATGGGGGATATTCTTACAGAGAAAGGTATGGCTACAACAGAAAGGCGCGGATTTAAAAATCGATATGGAGGTTACAAAGAACTGTAAACCGTTAAATATTACCTTTTTGCGGTAGGGCAAACAAAGTTGGTGGTTTCCATACCCGCCTCTTTCATTGCCGCAAATCCCCCGCCAACATCAATAAGGTTGTGATACCCCCTGCTTTTGAGGATGGATGCGGCGATCATGGAGCGATAGCCGCCAGCACAATGAAGGTAAAAATCCTGATCCTGCGGAAATACTGCCAGGTGTTCATTAATTGAGCCCAGTGGTGTATTAATTGCACCCGCCAGGTGTTCCGCATCGTATTCGCCGGATTTTCGTACATCAAAAACAGGAGTTTGTTTGGCTGAAAGTTCCTTGCTGAGCTCGGCAGCAGAACGGGACATAACCGTATCATAGTCCATGCCGGCCGCTTTCCAGGCTTCGAAACCTCCAGTGAGGAAACCCAGGGTGTGGTCGAATCCTACCCTCGAAAGCCTTGTAACGGTTTCCTGAACCTTATCTTCGGGTGCCACGAGCAGGATGGGCTGTGCCACATCCGAAATAAGGGCACCTACCCAGGGAGCGAAATCTCCGTTCAGCCCTATGAATATAGACCTTGGGATATGGCCTCTGGCAAATTCTTCATGATGGCGTACATCGAGGACCAGGGCCCCGGTTTCATTAACTGCCGCCTCAAAGGCGTCGGGAGACAATGCGGTATTGCCACGCTCCAGTACATCTGCAATATCTTCATAGCCCTCCCGGTTCAGCTTCACATTAAGCGGGAAATACTTTGGTGGGGGAAGCAGTCCGGCAGTTACTTCCCTGATAAACTGCTCGCGGCTCATATCGGTACGGAGCGCATAATTTACTTTTTTCTGGTTACCTAGGGTATCCACGGTTTGCTTCATCATATTTTTCCCGCATGCAGAACCCGCTCCATGTGCCGGATATACAATAATTTCATCCGGCAATGGCATAATCTTATTCCTCAGGCTGTCAAAAAGCAGGCCGGCCAGTTGTTCCTGGGTCATATCGGCAGATTTTTGAGCAAGATCGGGCCTCCCCACGTCACCCAGGAAAAGGGTGTCCCCCGAAAAAATGGCATGTGGTTCTCCCTCGGGATTGTAAAGCAGATATGTGGTGCTTTCCATTGTATGGCCGGGAGTGTGTAGCGCCTTGATGGTGAGTGCCCCCAGGGTAAATTCCTGTCCGTCTTCAGCAATTACAGCCTTAAAAACGGGATTCGCACCCGGACCGTAAACAATTGGGGCACCGGTTTCCCTTGCCAGGGTTACATGGCCGCTCACAAAATCTGCATGGAAATGAGTTTCAAAAATATACCTGATTTTTGAACCGTTTGCTGCCGCCCTTTTTAAATAGGGCTCCGTTTCCCTGAGCGGGTCTATAATTGCGGCTTCCCCTTCACTTTCAATGAAATAAGCTCCCTGAGCCAGGCAGCCGGTATAAATCTGTTCTATATGCATAACAAGTTGCTTTTAGCCTACCTGAATGTATTTTATCCCCCTGGACCATAGTGCTTACTTTGATGCACAATCCGCTCCTGCGCCTCGGAGGCCGATTCCGGATTCTCGAAATAGTCGACCGCCTCCTGAATCCTTACAAAAAGGTGCTCTTTGGGAAGTAGCTCAATAATGGCACTATTGAAGATAACATCCCTTGCAGGTCCAATGGCTCCCGAAATATAAAACTTTATATCCCTGAGGTGAATGTCGTATATAAGTTTTACCAGCATTGAAGTGGCCGATGAATCTATATAATTAATTGCCTCTGCGTTCAGGATAATACATCGCAGGCCGATTCCTTTCTCTTCGATGTACTTCTGTAGCTGCTTTTTGAAATAATTCCTGTTCCCGAAGTAGAGCTGCGAATCAAAACGTACTATCAGCAAGTCTTCCCGTACCTCCACATCGTCGCGGAACCTTTCCACATTCCTGTAATATTCCGTATTCTTAATTTTTCCAAGAATGGCAAAATGGGGTTTGGAAGTACGATAGAGCATGACGATAAGGGATAGCAAGACACCCAGAAGGATGCCTTGTTGTATCCCTATAAAGAGGGTAAACAGAAAGGTAAAAACCAGGACAAAAAATTCCTCCCGCTGGTGTTCCCATAGGAAAGCCGGGTAACGAAGCTCCACCAGGCCCGCCACAGAAACCATTATTATCGCGGCAAGAATGGCATTGGGCAGGTCATAAAAAATGGGAGTGAAGAACAAAAGGGTAAACACAACCAACAGCATACTGATAAAACCGGCCATAGGGGTTCTGGCTTGAAGTTTATTGTTTATTGCCGAGCGGGAGAAACTACCGGTAACAGAATATGACTGAAACAAGGAACCTAAAAGGTTGGAAGCGCCCAGGGCCAGCAATTCTTGATTTGGCTCCACCTTATCTTCCCCGTTCAATTCATCCAGGGATTGCCCTATGGAAATAGCTTCGGTATAGCTAATTACAGCCAGGGCCACGGCCATTGGCATCAGCATATTTATATGTCGCCAACTGAACTGTGGCAATTGCAGGGAGGGCAGACCACTGGGGATCTCTCCTACCACACCAACACCATATCGCTCCAAACCGAATATGGAAACCACAAGGGTTCCTAAAAGAACCACAATCAGAAAGGCAGGGATCTTGTTATGCCATTTTTTCAGGAGAAGGATTATAATAATGCCGCCGAGGCCTAAAAGCAGGGTTAGGCCATGGGTATTGTGCATTTCCCGGAAACTTTCGTTAAAGAGGATATGAAAGCGGCTGCTTTGAACAATATCGGCTCCCAGCAGATGTTTCAACTGGCTAAATGTAATGATAATTGCAGCAGCTGAAGTAAAACCGCTGATAACCGGTTTAGAAAGGAAATTCACCAGAAACCCCATCCGGAAGATCCCCAGCAACAGTTGTATGGTTCCTACCATAAATGTTAGAAGGATGGCCAGGGCTATGTACTCATCAACCCCGCTTACCGCAAGCACGCCAAGGCCAGCCGCCACCAAAAGGGAATCCATTGCCACGGGGCCCATAGCCAATTGCCTTGAGGTTCCTAATAAACTGTAAACCAGCAGCGGCATTAAACTTGCATAAAGACCATAAACCGGCGGAAGCCCGGCGATCATCGCATAAGCCATCCCCTGAGGGATAAGGACAATGCCCACTGTAAGTCCGGCAATGGCATCTTCAGTCAAATAGCGCTTGTTATAAGCGGGTAACCAACTTAGAAACGGGAAAAACCTTCGCATTGATCAAAAGTACTATTTAATCCAGAAAATTGCAGGAAACGTTCCTCGCCTCCATATATTTAAATGCCGCTTTTTAAAAAATCAGACGCTTACCTTTTAAGCGGCAACACCCGGTGTTATTCAGGTTGCCGGCTTCAGCCGTATACTGAAATTATGTTCACCCTGACCCAGAAATTCAAATCCTGTATGCAATTGATGCTGCCCGGTGGAATAGGGATAAAAAGTGATAGGTTCTATGCATAGCATGTTAGGAACTTCTGTCCATAGCATAAAATGCCGGAAACCGGTAGTGCTTACCGTAAGTGACTTTTCATCGTGCAGGCAAACCTCCTGCTGCTCCGGGACAAGCAATGCCTTACTGCCAACGGCAAGTACATCGCCCAGGCTGATAATATTCTTTTCCGCACTTATAAATGGGTGGGCGGTTCGCAACTTAAAGGCAGGATGGTAACCAAACATAAAGGGCATATCCCGTTCACCTGATACGGTAAACTTAATTTCCAATCCCTTATCAGAAAGTTCAAAGTCTTTTACTATTTTAAAATCATATGGCCATACAAGCCATTGTGCCTGCGACCTCTGAGGGTATTTAGAATTCTTCACAAGTGTTCCGGCCTTATAGGTTTTAAAGAAATTGGCCTGATCTGCGCTTTTGCCCTGCAGTTGATATTCCAGTTCCCGCAGCAGTCCATGCTGATCCTGAATGGCATTCCCCCGAGGTACCTGCACCCGGTAGCCCGCTTCTGCCGTGGGTCCGATTACAGGGAACATCTCGGTATCGGTATTACCCCAACCCGGACTGCCAACCTGATGCATAAATTCATAGCCTTCAAGCCGGTAGCTGCGCAATTCGCCTTTCTCTATAACTACCCGGAAGGGGCCCCTGCCAATTTCGGTCATCGCTCCATATTTATAAGGCGGTGGATCAAGACCGCGGTTCGTTGTGTTAAGGCCTCTATAGTGCTGAGGTTCACCGTTTCCTCAGGGGTATGGGCATGGTTGCCCATGGTTCCCAAACCGTCGAGGCAATCCACATATTCGGCCACAAAGGAAATATCTGCCGCCCCTCTTTTTCCAGGATCGTATGCGGTTACCGGGTCTTGTTCGAGATCCAGGCTAACCTGGTTCAATGATTCGAGCAATTTGGTATTGCCCGGGGTCGGGCTCATTGCAGGATAAGCATCTTCAAAACTTATATTAGCCGTGGTATGGGGAAGGTTCCTCTCTGTTATGGCAGCCATTTTTATCCTTGCGGTGGTTTTCTGCTCTTCCGAAATAAACCGTAACCCTCCATGTACTACGGCCGTAGGTGCAACCACATTGGTCTTGCCCGATGCCTGCCCAGCGGTAGCACCTTGGCCAATAGCCAGGCTGGTACCACCCAGCATCAACCCCGGGTTAAAAGTAAGGTACTCCTCGCCCCTGACCTCTTCGTAGAAGGCATTCAGGATGCGGGCCGTTTCAAAGATGGCCCCGGCGCCGATTTCCTCAGTGAAAATCCCAGAGGAATGCGCCTGCTTACCAGTTACCTGGAGCTGCCATCCGGAGGAGCCCCGCCTTGCAACAGTGGCATAATTAAAGCCCGTGGAAGTTTCGAAACCCAGTGCAATATCACTGCGCTTTGCTGCTTCAATAAGGTCGGCCCTGCTTGTTTCAAGGGGGCTCCCTGCGTCCTCCTCATCCCCGGTAAGTGCCACGATAACCTGCGCATCCTTCAGCAGTCCGTTCTCATACAAAGCTTTCAGGGCATATAAAATAATAACATCGCCCCCCTTCATATCGTTACCACCAGGGGCATGTGCAAGACTATCGTTAATCCGTTCGAACCTTTGAAAAGGACTATCCGCTTCAAAAACCGTATCCAGGTGGCCGATCAGGAGGAGTCTTTTACCCTTGCCGCCGGATATTTCGGCAAACAGGTGGCCTGCCCTGTTCATTTCATCAGGCATCCCGATCCACCTCGACACAAAGTTTATGTCATCTAAGGCCTGCATAAATTCCTGACCCACTTCCCGTACCCCTTCCAGATTATAGGTGCCGCTGTTTATATTCGTAACTTTTTCCAAAAAGGCAATGGCTTCAGAATTATTCTCCGATACGGTAGCCACCAGTTTTTTCTCCTGCCTGCTTAATTGCTGGGCATTTAACCCAATTATAAAACACAGTGCCGGCAACAATGCCGTAATACGTATTGAAACCTTCATAATCGAGATAGTATTAAACCCTGCGCTGGCAGGTTTGTAAATAAACCCATATTGGCCCGGAAACAGTTCGATTTTGCCGGGTTTAGCAGAAATCCTGAAATCGCATAACTGTGCGATGCCGTATTGCTTGCAATTACTGTACCTCAGGTAACTTGTACTTAAGACGGTGCCTCTTCCTCCAGGAAGCCTTGTTGGGACATCCATTCATCATTGAAAATCTTGCCAACATAGCGGCTCCCGTGATCGTGGAACAACACTACCACCACGTCGCCTTTCGCAAAATTCTCTTTTAACTGGAGTACCCCTTTAATAGCCGCCCCTGCCGAATTTCCAAGGAACATGCCTTCCTCCCTGGCGAGTCGACGGGTGTAGACGGCCGCATCCTTATCTGTAACCTTTGTAAAACCGTCAATGATATCGAAATTAACATTTTTGGGCAGAATATCTTCCCCTATGCCTTCGGTTATATAGGGATAGATCTCCTTTTCATCGAAGATCCCGGTTTCGTGGTATTTCTTAAAAACGGAACCATAGGTATCGACGCCCCAGATTTTTATCGCGGGGTTTTTCTCCTTAAGGTAGGTTCCCACTCCGGAAATCGTTCCGCCGGTACCCACCCCTACAACAAAATGGGTAATATTACCCTCTGTTTGTTCCCATATTTCAGGACCGGTACTCCTGTAGTGCGCCTTGGTATTGGAAAGGTTGTCATACTGGTTAACATACCAGGAATCGGGGATTTCATCTGCCAGCCGCCGGGCGGTTGAATAATAACTCCTGGGGTCATCAGCCGTAACGTTTGTGGGGCAGATATGTACCTCGCTGCCCATGGCTTTAAGGATGTCGATCTTCTCCTTCGATTGTTTGTCAGGAACAGTACAGATCATTTTATATCCCTTTACCACCGCAGCGATTGCAAGTCCAAGACCGGTGTTCCCGGAGGTGCTTTCTATGATGGTCCCCCCCGGTTTCAATTTACCGGAAGCCTCTGCATCGGCTATCATTTGGATGGCCATGCGGTCTTTCACGGAATTCCCGGGATTAAAAGTCTCATATTTTGCAAGTACGATGCAGGGGAGTTCCGATGTAAGGTTGTTGATCTTAACCATTGGGGTATTCCCGATGGTTTCTAATATGTTTTTAGCGTATTTCATAGCTTAGGCAAAGATAAAAGTTCCATCCCGAATTATAACGGACAGCGGTTTAAAATTGAAAATCAATGTCTGTTATTACTACGGTTTTATTCAAATTTTATGGCCTTTACTGGGCTGATACGGGTGATGATGTACGACGGGAGCAACAACATGGCGGAGCAAAGGAGGAAAACGCCCAGGTTAAGGCTCAGCACGGTTATAAGGTCGACATGCACCGGGATATATTCAATATAATATTCACGGGGGTTCGGAAATTTAAAGAGCCTGAAGCGGTCCTGCAACCAAATAAAACCCAGTCCCAGGCCATTTCCCCATAGCAGCCCGATCCCGATAAGGTAGGCGGCATTATAGAGGAAGACCTTCCGGATACTTAAATCGGTAGCGCCCAGGGCCTTCAGGACCCCGATCATCTGCGTGCGCTCCAGGATTAATACCAGCAGTGCGGTAATCATATTGATACCGGCCACAATAACCATAATCCCAATGATAAGGGCTATGTTAAAATCAAAAAGCCCTACCCATTCAAAGATTTTATAGTACTTATTGGTGATATTCTGGGTGTCGAGATCAGAAAGCGTTTTGCCGTAAATCTCAGCGGTCTTTTCTTCCAGGGAATCAAAATTCTCCAAAAACACCTCAAAAGCCCCTACCTGATCTTCAGACCACTGGTTCATGTGCTGAATGTGCCTCAGATCTACAAATAGGTAGGAAGCGTCGAATTCTTCAAAGCCACTGTCGAAGAGGCCAGTTAATACAAACTTCCTCTGGTTGGGTGTTTTGGAAGGGTTGTCATCCTTTAAAAAGAAGGCGAAAAATTCATCCCCTACTGATAATTTTAGGCGGTTTGCCATGGTAGCAGACATCAATACCTCCGTATTAAGGGCACCGTTATAATCGGGAAGTCGCCCATCTACCAGGAATTCACGAAATTCCTCCCAATTGTAATCCCGGCCCACCCCTTTGGCAATGATCCCTTCAAAGGTATCTTCGGTGCGGATAATCCCGCCTTTACTGGCCACAGCCTGGATATGGGATATCCCGTTTACCGTATTGAATTCCGGATAAAAATCCTGATTGGTGGAAACGGGAATTACCGAGACCTCCGAGCGGTTGTTATCATAATTGTATATCTGGATATGCCCGTTAAAAGCGGCTATTTTTTCCCTGATCTTGTGCTTTAGGCCCACCCCTGTGGCTATTGCAACCAGCATCATTATGAGGCCCATCGCTATTGCTGCTATGGCAATTTTTATTATTGGCGCCGAAATACTAATTTTATGCTCTTTCCCCTGTATCAGTCTTCTGGCAATAAAAAATTCTAAATTCAAAGGATGGGTTTTATGTACGGTTTCAAAAATACGTTTTTCCTGTGGCTTTTAATGCTGCTTGCCTGTGGAAACGGGCACAAAATCAAACCGGCCCAGGCGGACCCTGTTACTACCAATCCCCATCAATTTAAACCGGAACCCATAGTACCCGCTGCAAATAGCACAGAGAATTACCTTCCCCTGCTCAGGGATAAAAAAGTGGGCATTGTAGCCAACCAGACCAGTGTTATTTTCAAAGACCTTAAAATGGCAGGCACCAGCGGTGCTTCCTACACTCATTTGGTAGATTCCCTATTATCACTGGGGGTGGACGTGCGTAAAGTTTTTGCCCCCGAACACGGGTTCAGGGGAATGGCCGACGCAGGTGAACATATTAAGGACGGCAGGGATTCAGAAACAGGCCTCCCTATTTTTTCCCTCTACGGCACCCAGCGCAAACCCGGCCCTGAATTGCTGGAGGATCTGGATATTATCCTTTTCGACATACAGGACGTGGGAGTCCGGTTCTATACCTATATCGCGACCCTGCAGCTTGTAATGGAAGCCTGTGCGGAAGCCGGATTACCGATAGTGGTTCTCGACCGGCCCAACCCTAACGGGCATTATATAGACGGCCCGACCATGGAGCCGGAGCATAAGGGGTTTTTAGGACTCACCCCTATTCCCCTGGTTTATGGGATGACCATAGGGGAATATGCCCGGATGATTAATGGGGAAGGGTGGCTGGAAGGCGGTATCAAAGCCAGGCTGCACGTGGCGCCGCTTCAAAATTATACACATACCTCCGGCTATAGTCTGCCCATACGCCCCTCTCCTAACCTGCCCAATGACCAGGCCATCAGCCTATATCCCGGCCTGGGGCTTTTTGAGGGTACCAATATCAATGCGGGCAGGGGAACCGAATTTCAATTCCAGCGCTACGGCGCGCCTTTCCTTGATTCAACGGCCTACGACTTCAGCTATGTGCCGGTAGCCAATTTTGGCGCGAAATCACCAAAACACCTGGGCAACCGCTGTTTCGGCAAGGATCTGTCTGAAATAACCGCTCCTTCGGAGGTTTCCCTTCAGTGGCTGTTGGACGCCTATAACCACACCGCAGATAAGTCGCTTTTCTTTAACACTTCAGGGTTTACGAAACATGCAGGTACCAAAAAACTGCAACAGCAAATTGAGGCTGGATGGCAAGAAGAAAAGATCAGGGCCGGCTGGCAGGAAGATCTTGATCGGTTTAAAAAAATAAGGGCAGGCTATCTGCTTTATGAATAGGACTTGTCCTTGATTGGGATGGATGTTGGTTTCCTGTATTTGTGAAAGGGCTGTTTCAGTAGTCCCATAACACTGCCATTTTCCCTGCGATCTGGAAAAGTGTCGACCCCGTAAATGATCTCTTCCCTCTTTAGTTCCATAAAGGTCCCGAAAAGCCTGTCCCAGATAGAAAAAATATTCCCATAGTTGGAGTCGGTATAAGGTAACCTGTAATGGTGATGCACCTTATGCATATCGGGGGAGACCAAAAACCAGCTGAGAGCGCGGTCTACCTTAACCGGAAGACGGATATTTGCGTGTGTAAATTGTGTTGCAATGAGCGAAAGGGACTGGTATAGCATCACCAGGGCTATGGGCGTGCCTATAATAAAGACGCCAAAAAGCGTAAAGGTAAAACGGATCAGGCTTTCAAAAGGATGGTGGCGGTTGGCCGTGGTGGTGTCTACTTCATGGTCTGTATGGTGTACAAGGTGGATCATCCAAAGGGGTTTTACCTTGTGTTCGACATAGTGAGGCAGGTAAGCACCCACAAAATCGAGCAGCAACACACCGAGCAGGGCGTATGTCCAGAGGGGCATTTCGGGTAGCCAGTTCAAAATGCCGAAATTATGGGTCGCCACCCAGTCGCTCGTCATTAACAATAAAAAAGCCAGCACAAAATTAATTGCGATCGTAGTAAAGGTAAAAAAGAAATTGGGTACGGCATGACTCCATTTTTTATAGGAAAAGCGGAAAAGTGGCACCGCGCCTTCAAGCAACCAGAATAAGGTAATTCCCAGTACCAGGATCATACTCCTGTGGACAGATGGGATGCTTTCAAAATAATGCAATATGCCTTCCATGTAATAAAATTATAAAATTATCCGGTATTCAGGGCAGTTACGCCCTAAAACCAGCTTACTTAAAGATTCGCTAAACTAGACTTGAATTCGTTTTTTCATTTCTTCCACTATAGCGAATGCTGCCGGGCAAACTGCAATATTCCTGAGTGTAAGGCTGCTTATCTGATGGAACTTTTTCCTGTTGGTATGAGGGAACTCCCTGCAGGCTTTTGGCCGCACTGCATAAATACTGCATCTGTTATCTTTGCCCAGGAAACTGCAGGGCAGTTCGCGGAGAACATAGTCCTTATCTTCGTCGACATTCAGGTATTCCCCTATAAATTTTCCCGGTTTCATCCTTAAATGATGCGCTATCCGCTCAATGTCGGCAGCAGTGAAAAGCGGCCCTGTGGTCTTACAGCAATTGGCACAAAGCAGGCAGTCAGTTCGCCGAAACTCTACCTCATGCAGCTCCTGCATGGTATAATCCAGGTTTTTAAGCGGTTTTTTCTTCAGTTTTAAAAAAAAAACCTTGTTTTCCTTCTGTTTCTCCCTGGCCCTGACGGGCAGTTGTTCAAGTATTTCCTTCATGGTAGTATGCTACAAACGTCGGGGCAGCCGGCAACATCTTTCTTTATCAGTGCCGCGGAATGGCAAAAATACCTATTTTAGACCTGGATTCGGGAGACAATCCCTGAATTATGGAATTCTCTATCCCGGCTATCCAAGGGATCGTCCGCAGGGATTCTCCGGACCGACCTGCACAGCCCGCTTCGTTACGGTTGGCAGGCAATTACAACCTTTAAGATGCCTTGGTACATGATAGTGCCCTACCGGATGTATTATGGAGAATGATGTTTTTGGTAAAGCGTTACAGGACTACCAGCATGGTATAAATTCAGCAAAAATCACCACCTACCTGCAACTTCCCGGTTATACACGCCCCATTAAAGACACGCTTCCCGTTTCGTACCTTTTCAGGGGGTATAATGAAATGCCTGAATTGGAAAAGAAGGCCCTTAACCATTGCCGGGGAAAGGTACTCGACATTGGTTGTGGTGCAGGTAGCCACAGTCTTTTCCTGCAGCAGGAAGGTTTGGATGTTACCGCCCTGGATGTTTCAGCGCTGGCCATAGAAACATGCCGGGCCAGGGGCATTGGCAAGGCGGTCCATTGCGGATTTAATGACTATAATGGCATAAAATTTGATACCTTGCTTTTGTTAATGAATGGTATAGGGCTGGCAGGCCGCCTAAGGGACCTGCAGGGGTTTCTGGATCATTTGAAAACTTTGCTATATAAAAAGGGGCAGGTGCTCCTGGATTCGAGTGATATAATATATATGTATCAGGATAATGAAGATAGTTCATTCCATATACCGGCCGGACCACCCTATTACGGGGAAGGTGAGTTTGTCCTGGAATACAAGGGCCAAAAAAGTCGTAAATTTCCCTGGCTTTACCTCGACTATAAACGCCTGGAAAAGGCGGCTTCAAGGCGGGGTATGAAGTGTGAATTTCTCAATAGCGGCGAACATTATGACTACCTTGCACGCCTGTGCCTGGAATAATATTGAATTTAGATGATGCACGTTCTGGAACCTGGGTCAGATAAAATTAAGAATTCTTTTTTATGAGAAAGTGCCTTTTACTTTTGTTTTCAGCCTTTTTACTAGCCTCCTGTTCCAATTCGGATAACAGCCCAGACCCTGATAACCCTGCGGTAAATAAATCGGCCAACCTTCTGGCAACCGGCGCGTCGGCCAGTGACATCCTTGCCAATGACTCCTTTGACCGAATTGTTATCGAGATCGCCTATGTTGAGAATTTCCAGCCGACACAGCAGGCAATGGATAATTTTATCACCTATTTAAGGGACAGAACCTTTAAACAGGATATTACGTTAGTATATAGTCCTTTGCCATCGCCGGACGAGGAAACACTTACCCTGCAGGAAATCGCAGATTTGGAAAATGAAAACCGGACAGCATACAACAATGGCAGTACCCTGGCCATATATATTTACTTCGCAGATGCCCCTTCCGACAACGACGACGAAGACACTGGCGCGGTAACCCTTGGCGCTGTTTACCGCAATACTTCTATGGTAATCCATGAAGCCACTGTACGGCGTCTTGCTGCAAGGAGCGCACTGATATCAGTGGCCGATGCAGAAACCGCGACTCTTCATCATGAATTCGGACACCTTTTTGGGCTTGTTAACCTTGGATCCCCTCAAACCAACCCTCATGAGGATCCGGAATCTGAAAACCACTGCGATCAGGCAGGGTGCCTCATGCGTGCCGAACTTGAATTCGGTTCAGGCCTGATGAGCATGCTGGAAAGCCGGGCAGGTAAAGGGGCGATTGTTCCCGACCTGGATCCGGAGTGCCTGCTCGATCTGCAAATGAATGGCGGACGGTAGGAAACAATAACATTTTAAGCCTGGATTTGTTTTCCATACTTCCTTATTGGTAGCCTCTGGTAGGCAACGCATTGCACTGTTTAGGGCCCTCCTTTCCCGACAGTCCGATCATGGTTGTGTTGTTATAGCCCATCAATCTTCCCTTTAAGAAATACTATCCGTAAACCATTGAAATCCCTATATTTATAAATACAAAAACCAATAGCACCAACCTATGAAGACACATACGCTTACAATTAACAATAAACCGCATACGGTAGAAGCTGAGGATGACATGCCTTTACTCTGGGTACTGCGCGACCTGTTGGATTTAAAAGGCACGAAGTTTGGATGCGGACAGTCACATTGTGGTGCCTGCACCGTATTATTGGGCGACACGGCTATTCGTTCCTGTAATCTGCCTGTATCTCAAATAGGGGAACAAACCATTACAACCATTGAAGGACTGTCTGAAAACGGCGACCATCCCCTTCAAAAAGCATGGACTGATCATATTGTACCCCAGTGCGGCTACTGCCAGACAGGGCAGATAATGAATGCCGCTGCCCTTTTGAAGAATAAACCGAACCCCACAGGGGAAGAGATTGAACAGGCCATGGCCGGTAATCTTTGTCGCTGCGGTACATATAACCGGATCAAAGCCGCTATACAGTCAGTAGTTCAATAATTCAAATTGTAAAACACCTTCTAACATGCCAGCCATTCCTTTTCTGAAAAATAAATACGTCGAAAATAAAAGTGCGGTTTTCCTTCCCTCAAGAAGGGATTTTATTAAAATAACTTCCCTGGCCGGAGGCGGCCTTCTTCTTGGGGTAAGTTTTCAATGCAGGCGCCAGGATGAAGAAATCACCTTTTCTCCCAACGTCTACCTAAGCATTTCCAGTGATAATATTGTTACCATCATTGCCCATCGGTCGGAGATGGGGCAGGGCATCAGGACTTCGCTCCCCATGATTGTGGCAGACGAAATGGGGGCAGACTGGAAGAGCGTAAGGATTATTCAGGCAGACGGAGATGAAGAGAAATACGGCAATCAAAATACAGACGGCTCATTTTCCGTAAGGATGTTTTACGAGCCCATGCGAAAAGCGGGCGCAACAGCCAGGACCATGCTAATCAGTGCTGCTGCCAAAGAATGGGATGTAGAAGAAGCTGCCTGCACGGTAGAGAACAGTGTAGTAACCCATCCTGAAAGTGGAAAGTCATTAACCTTTGGTGAACTTGCGAATGCTGCGCAAAATATTGAATTACCGGAGCAGGAATCCCTGCAACTCAAAGATTTTCCATCGTATAAACTAGTGGGGAAAGACACCCCCATCATAGACCTGGCTGATATAGTCACCGGAAAAGCCGTATTCGGCGCAGATGTAAATATTCCGGGTATGAAGATCGCAGTTATCCGGCGAACACCTGTAGTAGGTGCAACGATCAGGTCATATGATGACACGACCGCACTGGAGGTTCCCGGGGTGGAAAAAGTGGTTAAAATAAATGGTTCCGGTAATCCCCCGGGACTCAATAAACCGCTTGAGGGCCTTGCAGTAATAGCCACGAATACCTGGTCGGCTATTAAAGGGCGTACGGCCCTGGAGATAGAATGGGACCTGGGCATTAATGCCTCCTATGATTCCGAAGTACAAATGGAGGAAATGATAAAAAGCACGCTAACCGAAGGTATGGTAAGAAGAAACAAGGGGGATTTTAGTACGGCCGCGAAAGCAGCCAATAAGCTATTGGACAGATCCTTCGAGGCACCGTATTACGCCCATGCCACCATAGAACCGCCCGCGGCCATAGCTGATTTCAGGGAAGGAAAAATGGAAATATGGGCGCCAACGCAACATCCGCAGTGGGCCAGAGATTCGGTAGCAGAAGCGTGCGGAATGGAAATGGCCGACGTTACCGTACATGTTACCCTCCTTGGCGGTGGGTTTGGCAGAAAATCCAAGCCAGACTTTGTGGTTGAGGCAGCTTTGCTTGCGAAGGAGACCGGCATGCCTATCCGGGTGCAATGGACGCGTGAAGATGATTTACAGCATGATTTTTTCCATGCCCACAGCGCACAGCGGATAGTTGCCAGTATTGATGCCGCGAATCAAATAACCGGCTGGAATCATCATACAGTATTTCCTTCCATAGGCGCCACCTCAAGTGCTGAAGCCTTACAACCGTCAGACGGAGAATTGGGGCTGGGATGCATCGATTTTCCGTTTGAGGTACCGAATATTCGGATAGAAACCCATGAATCCGCTGCACATACGCGGATTGGGTGGTTACGCTCGGTAAGTAATATCCACCATGCCTTTGCTATTTGCAGCATGATGGATGAAATAGCCGAAGCCCGTAATGTTGATCCTATCGACCAGGCGCTGGAGTTGCTGGCAGATGATGCGAAGCTCGATTTTGGGGGAGAAATAATTGGGGATTTCGGGAACTATGGCGAAAAGCTGGAAGATTATCCCTGGGAAACCAGCAGGCTTAAAAATGTAATCCGGCGTGTGGCAAAAGAAGCGAATTGGGGAAAACCCATGGAGGCAGGCAGAGCCATGGGATTTGCTGTTCATAAAAGCTTTCTTACCTATGTGGCCTGTATTGTTGAAATTGCCCGGGATGATAAGGGCAACATCACTATCCCTCAAGTCCATTATGCTGTAGATTGCGGCATAGGGGTGAATACAGACAGGATCCGCTCACAATTTGAAGGCGGAGCCATTTTTGCTACAAGCCTTGCAAATACGTCGGCTATTACCTTAAAGTCGGGCAAAGTGGTTCAGAATAATTTTGATGGCTACCAGCTGGTACGAATGCCCCAATCCCCGAAAGAAATCCATGTTCACCTTGAGGAAAACGGCAGGAAACCAACCGGGGTGGGCGAACCGCCGGTACCCCCTTTAGCCCCCGCATTGGCGAACGCCTGTTATAAGCTGACGGGTAAACGGATTTACATATTACCTTTCAGCATGGAAAATTTATGAGGTACGAAGTAGTGGTCAGTGGCGGTTGGCAGTGGGCAGAAGCGATGGGTAGTAGTTGACAACCCCGGAACCCTGAACCTTGAACTTTTAACTTTTGTCGCTGCTTTCTTTCTGCAGTGAAAGGACATATCTTTATTTGGGGAGGGGATTAGTATGTCCCTTAGCTATGTTGTATGTATAAGGTACGAAATATTGTTACCGGAACCCGGAACAAAGTAAGCAGTAGGCAGGGAAGGAGGTACGAGGTACGAATGTCGGAGTGGTAAATATGTACGCTTTGAACTTTGAACGTTGAACCTTGAACCCAGGCACCCGGAACCCGGAACCCGAATTACGGAATATTCAAATATTTATGCGTCTGCAGGGATATCCGCCATTTGGGATTGGCCATGACATACTCCACGATTATGGGGGTAACCTTCTCCCGGACGCTCCATTCCGGCTGCAGGTAAAGGATACATGATGCCGAAACTTCCGCGGCCTGTTCTTCTGCAAAAATCAGGTCGTGTTTATTGTAAACGATTACCTTAAGCTCATGGGCCTTTTTATGAATGCCAGGAACGGGAAGCTTGTTTTTCTTGGGTGAAAGGCAAATCCAGTCCCATATCCCACTAAGCGGAAAAGCACCGGATGTCTCCATATGAATCTGAAGGCCACGGTTTTTGAGGGCGGCAGTCAAAGGCCCCATATCCCAGGTGAGGGGCTCCCCGCCGGTAACGACAATAGTACTGGAATGTTTACTGGCATTTTCCGCAATGCTTTCAATAGCAGTGGGCGGGTGGATGTCGGCATTCCAGCTTTCCTTCACATCGCACCAATGGCATCCCACATCGCAGCCGCCAATTCTTATGAAATATGCAGCTGTACCCTTGTGGTAGCCTTCACCCTGGATTGTGTAGAATTCCTCCATTAGGGGTACCATCAACCCTTTATCCACCAGCGTCATTACCTCATCTTTTACCATGGAGCAAAGATAGTGTTTAAGTAGTATCCGGGATGGCATCGCCCGGTTCATTTTTAGGGCAGTCCAGACAGGCCTTTATTCAAAAATTCCCCTATTTTTATCAAAAAATATTGAATGGGCAGGAAGGAAGAATTTTTAAACCATATAGAATCAGGATATACCACCAAAGGTGATTATATCTCCCTGGGTGCTGCTATCCTCGACGGCGAGACCGTTCCCGGCGCTAAGGTAAAACTGCCGCTTAAGACGCTTAACAGACACGGACTTATTGCCGGGGCAACAGGTACTGGAAAAACCAAGACCCTGCAGGTGCTGGCCGAAAATCTTTCCGAAAAAGGCATCCCCGTACTTCTGATGGATCTTAAAGGCGACCTGAGCGGCCTTGCGCGGCCCAGCCCTGGCAACCCCAAAATAGATGAGCGGCACGAGAAGATCGGTATCCCATTTGAAGCCAAATCATTCCCCGTAGAAATACTTACCCTTTCGGAACAGGAGGGCGTTAAACTACGGGCAACCGTATCGGAATTCGGGCCGGTACTGCTCTCCCGTATCCTCGATCTATCCGAAACACAGGAAGGGGTGGTGGCAGTGGTATTCAAATATTGTGACGATGAAAAATTACCCCTGCTCGACCTGAAAGACTTCAAAAAAATACTGCAATATGCCACCTCGGAAGGAAAAGAAGAGTTTGAGCGGGCGTATGGCCGTATTTCTACCAGTTCTACGGGCGCTATCCTCAGAAAGGTCATAGAGCTGGAACAACAGGGGGCAGAATTGTTTTTTGGTGAAAAATCCTTCGATGTAAACGACCTTACCCGGATCGACAAGGATGGCAGGGGTTATATCAGCATCATAAGGCTTACAGATATACAAGACCGTCCAAAACTTTTCTCCACCTTTATGCTGAGCCTGCTGGCTGAGGTATACGCCACCTTTCCGGAGCAGGGCGATGCGGAAAGGCCGGAACTGATACTCTTTATTGATGAGGCCCACCTAATCTTTAAAGAGGCTTCCCGGGCACTGCTCGACCAGATAGAAAGCATCGTTAAACTAATCCGCTCAAAGGGTATCGGACTATATTTTGTTACCCAGAACCCAACGGATGTTCCGGATGCAATTCTGGCTCAACTGGGCCTTAAAGTCCAACATGCCCTTCGGGCTTTTACCGCAAAAGACCGCAAGGCTATTAAACTGACAGCTGAGAACTATCCGCTTTCAGATTTTTATGATACCAAAGAAGTACTAACCTCCCTGGGCATTGGAGAAGCACTGATCACTGCCCTCGATGAAAAAGGAAGGCCAACCCCGCTGGCTGCTACCATGTTGAGGGCCCCAATGAGCCGGATGGACATTCTGGCGGACTCCGAACTGCAACAACTGATCGCCACTTCCACCCTGAAAGATAAATATTATCAGAGTGTCGACCGGGAAAGCGCGTATGAATTACTGAATGCCAAAATTGCACAGGCCGAAGAGGAGGCAAAAATTCAGGCCGGACGGGAGAACGAAAGATCCGGGAGGTATAAAGGCTCAAGTCAGCGAAGTACAAGGATGAACCCGGTAGTAAAGGTCCTTACCAGCGCCACTTTTATCAGGGGCGTAATGGGAATTTTGAAAAAAGTAATGCGCTGAAAAGTATGAAGAGGATTTGGATGGCCGTTTTAATCCCTATGTTCCTGCTGGGATTACAATGCCGGCAGGAAACGGATACAGAATTTTTAGTGAATAAAGAACAGGTAGGGAAACTCTTTCGTAGCAGCACGGTTAGGGATCTCGACAGTATTTTTTCGGGGGATTCTCTTGTAACGGATAGCATTAAAACGAGACTGGGCAGCAGCCCTGGCCGGATAAAGGTATTTGAAAAAGGCGGGAAGCAGCTGCTGACACTTACACCGTCTGCCGACAGCCTCAGGCGTATAGAAAGCATTCGTATACTGGATCCCCGGTTTACCACCGCAGAAGGGGTAGGCCTTGGAAGTACTTTCGGGGAGATAAGGAAACATTACCCCATCAGGAAGATTGTTACCTCTCTGAACAATGTAGTAGTATTTATAAAGGGGCAGGACTACTATTTTACAATCAGCAGGGATCAGCTGCCCGCGAGTCTGCGCTATTCCACCGAACTGAATGTGGAGGAAGTACAGATCCCGGATCAGGCAAAAATAAAATACCTCATGGTAGGCTGGGAATAATAGGATTTAACATCAAGGAATAACTTTTGGATACATGCTTATTGTATGAACCCGGCAATGCGCAGCCGTCATCCGGAGATATCGGTCTGCGGAGGTTTCGCAACAAACCAACTCAAGCTTATTGTTGGTGGCTTATTTTCTTATCCGGCTATTCCTGTTAGATAATACGCGGCCGGTATGAATGTTTGCCCATTCTGTAAGTTCCAGTAGTTTTGCAAGGTAGGAATGTCCGAAATCGGTGAGCCTGTACTCAACCCGGATAGGGACTTCCGCAAACATCTTCCTTTCTAAATAGCCGTCTGCCTCAAGGAATTTAAGGCGCTCACTCAGTACTTTGCTGGATATTCCGTAAACCTTATTTTTTAATTCATTAAAGCGCAATACGGGATAATAGCCCAGGTGCAAAATAATAAGCATGCTCCATTTGTCCGAAGCCAGGGCCATCACATCCCTTATCGGACAGATATCAGGCGGAAATTTGGGGTTTATGTGTCCAAATAATTTCCTGATTTTTTTTGCTGAGCTAAGCTTCTGATTGTCAGTAATAGTTTCTAAATCCATACCTTATCCCTTTTTGGATACTTCTTTCACATCTTTCCCAAATACCTTAATTTAGTATTTTTAAAAGAGTAAGTTACTAAAAGTTACTATAAACCATGCAGCAGTTGTATAAAAAAACACTGCCTCTGATCTACGGGGCATATTTTAACGGCATGTCTTATTTCTCAAAAACCCTGGCCGCCAAAAGAGCCTTCAATACCTTTTGTAAAGTACGTAAAGGAAGGGTGCTGCCACACCAGGCCACTTTTCTGGACCAGGCAAAAAAGGGAAAGGAAATTGTCGCAGGTCATGAAATACAGACTTATCAATGGAGCGGGACCGGAGCTACCGTACTGCTTGTGCACGGTTGGGAGAGCAATAGTTTTCGGTGGCGAAACCTCATCCAGTTCCTTAAGATATACGATTTCAACATCCTGGCATTTGACGCCCCCGCGCATGGTTATTCGAGCGGAGCGTATCTCCATGTGCCCCTCTACAGCGAATGTTTACTGCACATGTTGAGGAAACACCGCCCAAAGCATTTGATAGGACATTCAGTAGGCGGAATGACTGCCCTTTATGCCCAATCCCGCTATCCTGAAAACAGTGTGGAAAAAATTGTTACGATAGGCGCGCCCTCAGAGTTCCATGAGATCCTGGAACAATACCGCTTGCTGTTGAATCTCAGGCCCAGGGTAATGCAGGCACTGGATCAACTGGTTATGGATCGCTTCGGTTTTCGGGTCAGGGAATTCTCGGCATCTGACTTTGCAAGGAACATCGACAGGAAAGGGCTGATTTTTCACGACAAACACGACTCTGTAGCTCCCTTCCACGCTTCGGAACACATTCATTCCCAATGGCGGAACAGCATCCTGGTTTCAACAGAAGGCCTGGGGCACTCAATGCACCAGGACACAGTTAACAAAAAAATTGCGGATTTTCTGGTTTCATAGAAATGAAGTATTTTAGAAAGGTAAATTAGCCCCGGCCGGAGCGATATCCGCCATGGCCACAGAAATGTACACCCATGAATACCGTTACTCCATTCCACGTTGCTATCCCGGTTCATAACCTGAAGGAATGCCGAACGTTCTACAGGGAAGTTTTGGGTTGTGAAGAAGGCCGCAGTTCGGATCACTGGGTAGATTTTAACCTATTCGGGCACCAATTGGTCATCCATTACAAACCTCAGGGGAAAGATGAACTGCACGCTAACCCTGTAGACGGCAAACAGGTTCCCGTACCGCATTATGGAGTAGTGCTGCCCTGGGACACCTTTGAAAGTTTTTCATCCGAATTGCGAAATAAAGGGGTGGAATTTATTATAGAACCCTATATCCGCTTTAAAGGGCAGGTTGGAGAACAAGCCACTATGTTCTTTCTGGACCCTGCCGGCAATGCCCTGGAATTCAAGGCATTCAAGGATATGGACCAGCTATTCGCCAAATAATCACTTCAGAAGGTCCAGGCTCCTCCTATCTCGTCCAAAGGCATGCACCCAATAAAGCTTCCCGGTACCGGGTCGTATTTTAGTACTTCCTTTCCAACCTGTTCAGAACTGAAATAACCTAAAAGTAGAAGGCCCTTGAACTGCCTGTAGAAGGAAATGCCACTTTCATCCCTAATCTTATTCCCCCATACATACTTAGCAGACCTGTAAGGCACGGCCTCTTCAGCCTGAATAATTGCATTCCTTTCTTCAACCGTGCATTCTTCAAACCCATTACCGTAATGTTTCCGGCATGAATCCTGAAATCCTTGCAACCCGGTTAAAAACTCCTGCTGCGATTTTTCATCCCAACATTCCGCAATTAATTTATCCATAAAGCGGTCTGCATACACATCTTTCGCGCCTGGCGTTTGGGTAGCCGGAAGCAGGTGATCCGACATTTCCGCTATGGTAACGGCCTGATCCTGGCTAAAGAACTGCGGGGTCCAGTCCGGGCGGGTATCTACTTTGCAGCCCTGCAGCATTGAGGGAAATACAAGTCCCGAAAGGCCTGTACCCATAAGTGCCGCACTAAGTCTTAATGCTTCCCTTCTTTCCATCCTATTTTTTTTGATTTATCGCATGATCCACAGCCCTGGCAGTGAAGGCCATATAGGTTAGCGAGGGGTTCACACAGGAAGACGAACTCATACAGGAACCATCAGTGACATACACATTTGGCACGGCATGTATCTGGTTATGAGCATTTAAGACAGACGTCCTGTGGTCGCGACCCATCCGGGCAGTCCCCATCTCGTGTACCCCTTTACCAATGCCTCCTATCTCATCAAATGTTTCCACATTTTCTATCCCCCCTGCTTGAAGCATCTCAGCAGCATCAATCTTTATTTGTTCTCGCATTTTAAGTTCATTCTCCCGAAACTCCGCATCAAAAACAACAAGGGGCAAGCCCCACTGGTCTTTTTTGGATTGGTGAAGGTATATGCGGTTATCATGGTAGGGCAGGCATTCGCCGAAGCCGTTAACAAACATGTTCCATTCTCCTGGTTGGCTCAGTGATTCCTTGAATTCTGCCCCGAATCCGTCCCGGCCTGTTCCACGACCCCAGCTCTCCCGATCCGCCCCGCCCTGGTAACCGTAACCCCGGACGAAGGCATCTGTTTGAGAATCCCGGTCGAGGTTCCTGAAACGCGGAATATAGATTCCATTTGGCCGCCTTCCTTTGTAATATTTGTCTTCCAGTCCACTAAAAGTCCCCGCGGCACCTGCAAAATAGTGGTGGTCCATGAGGTTATGGCCAAGTTCCCCGCTATCGTTGCCCATCCCTTCAGGAAACCGTTCAGACTTCGAATTCAAGAGAATGGCTGTACTTCCAACCGTGGAGGCATTGCAAAAAATAAGGTCCGAAAAGAATTCGGTGGTTTCCTTTGTTTCCTCATCGATGATGCGTACCCCGATTGCTTTCCCAAGCTGATCATCATAGAGGATTTCCTGTACGATGGAATGCGGTCTCAGTGTCATGTTTCCCGTTTTTTCTGCCGCCGGGAGGGTCACAGCATTAGCGCTGAAGTATGCTCCAAAAGGGCAACCGCGGCTGCAACGGTTACGGTACTGGCAGATACCCCTGCCATTGAGGGGTTCGGTAAGGTGCGCAACACGCCCTATGGTGATATACCTCCCGGGAAATTCCTTCTCTACCCGCTCCTTAACCTGTGACTCAAGGCAATTGAGTTCCATGGGTTTAAGGAACTGCCCGTCGGGCAATTGCTTCAGGCCGAGTTTCTGCCCGCTTACTCCAATGTAACTTTCAACATAATCATACCAGGGTGCAAGGTCCTTATAGCGGACAGGCCAGTCTACCCCTATCCCTTCGCGGGCATTGGCTTCAAAATCCATTTCACTCCACCGGTAACAGTGCTTGCCCCAGAGCAGCGACCGTCCTCCGGTCTGATAACCCCGTATCCAGTCGAATCGTTTTACTTCTTCATAAGGGTGTTGTTCATCATTCACATAAAAGTGCTTGTTATCTGTACCAACAAACCCTGAGCGCCTTTGTTTCTCATAAGCCCTTGTATCTTCCGGGTTAAGCGCACCCCGGTTCTCGAATTCCCAGGGATCCATATTGGCAGTAGGATAATCCACTACATGGCGCACCAGACGCCCCCGTTCAAGAACCAGGGTTTTCAGACCCTTCTCACAAAGTTCCTTCGCCGCCCAGCCTCCGCTCATCCCTGAGCCGATCACTATTGCGTCATAAGTATGAGCTGCCTTCCCCTGCCCATTGAGATATACCGTTTTAAGCATAGTAAGTAATTAGAAATTGGCCGATTTTATGCATTAAAATCCAGTTGCCCCTAAATGTATTATTAATTTTTATTTCGACAGAATCCCGGGCAAAAAATTCGGCCTTGAGTTGGATTCCTAACACCTATACCATATTATGTGAATTGCGAAGTTCAATACTATAAAAACCTTTTGCCTGTACCGCAAAATGCTCATTGTATTCCCGCATTAATTTTACTAATTTACATCGGTCAACCAGCATGAACCAAAAAATTATGGCAGCTAAAAAGATCATCGCAGTGGTCGGGGCAACCGGCGCACAGGGAGGGGGTCTGGTGAAAGCCATCCTTAAAGATCCTAAAAAGGAATTTTCAGTCCGCGCGATTACCAGAAATAAAAATTCTGATAAAGCTCTCGCCCTACAGCAAAAAGGCGTTGAAATTGCAGAAGCCGATGTTGCGGATAAGGCGAGCCTGCGCCGTGCGTTTTCCGGGGCATACGGCGCTTTTTGTGTTACTTTCTTCTGGGATCACTTTTCGGCAGATCAGGAAATGGCCCATGCCGGGAACATGGCCGAGGCTGCCAAAAAAGCCGGGCTGAAGCATGTAATCTGGTCTACCCTGGAGGATACCCGCGAATGGGTACCCCTTGAAGATAACCGCATGCCTACCCTGCAGGGAAAGTATAAAGTGCCCCATTTTGATGGGAAAGGAGCTTCTGACGCCTACTTTGTGGAAAGTGGTGTGCCTTATACATTGTTACTGACTTCCTTTTACTGGGATAATTTCATCCATTTCGGGATGGCACCTCAGAACAACCCTGATGGACATTTGGCCATAACCATGCCCATGGCAGACAAAAAGCTACCCGGAATTGCCGTTGACGATATAGGGCGCTGTGCACTAGGCATATTTAAAGGCGGGAAAAGGTACCAGAAAAAGAAAATCGGAATCTCTGGCGAACACCTCAGCGGAAAAGAAATGGCCAACATTTTTACCAAGGTTTACGGCAAGGCCGTTAAATATAATCCGGTGCCGCCTGAGGTATACAGATCATTTGATTTTCCGGGTGCAGACGACCTCGGTAACATGTTTCAGTTCAAGGCAGAATTTGAGCAGTATTATTGCAGCGCAAGGGAGCCTGGAATTGCCAGGAAACTAAACCCTGAACTGTTGGATTTCGAGACCTGGCTTATCCTGAATAAAGATAAAATCCGGTTCTGATCAGCCCGATGAAGATTCACGGATAGCGCCAGCTTGTAAGATCCGCCCCTCGCGGTGCACTTTTAACTATCCGTTCCATAATCTTGGGCACATACATGCTATTATAACGAAGCCTGCTGATATGATTGGGCTGCTCCGGGTCGCCGTTCCAGCAATGTTCAGCCCGGTCGCCATATAATACTTCGCCTTCGTAATAGGGTTCCGAGGTGTTTTCCAGGAAATCCTCCATGAGGTACACGGCATTGTTCAGGTAATAATTATCCATATCACCGCAGTAAATATGGATCTTGCCCCGCAGATTTTTACCCAGTTTCCCCCAGTCGCGTTCAAGGATATACCGCAAGTCATAGTTTTCCTTCCAGTATTCGGCCACTTCAGGATTTATTTCCCCGCTCATTTTATCCCAGATCCTTTCAGGGTAACCATCTTTTCCCTGAGGCGAATAGGTAGCTTCCCATATATCCCACTGTTGCCCGGATCGGGAATGGGTACCAAGTACAAGTTCCAGGTGATTCTCGTCCCGGATTGTTGATTGTATCTGCCCCAGATAGTTCCGGTGAGACGGTACTTCCAGCACTTTATGATCACTTTTATAGAAATAAGCGTTGCGGTCTTCATAAATATTGGTCAGGCAATACGCTCTGAAATCGATAGGGTCCGGACAGGCCGCAAAACAACCGTTATATTCTTCCGGGTATTTTACCTGTACTGCCAGGGCTTCCCAACCCCCCGTGGAACCTCCGTACAGGAACCTGGCCCAACCTTCCCCAATGCCCCGGAACTCCTTTTCAATGAAAGGAATCAGCTCATGGGTTATTGCATCGCCGTATGGCCCCTGGCTGGCTGAATTTACCGCATAGGAGTCGTCATAATATGGAGTAGGATGCTGTATTTCAATAATCAGGAAGCGCGGAAAATCAGGTTCATTCCAGCGTTTGTAAAAATTGTAGGCTTCCTGTTGTTCTATGATGTTGTAGCCATCTATATCAAAGCGTTCCGAATATTCGGGCTCCGTTCCGGCATCAGCGGGGGTGGTTCTGAAACCACTGAAATCCTTAGGAAAATGCCCGTGCAATATCATTAAGGGATAACGGGCTTCCGGATGCCTATCAAAACCTTTCGGAAGGAGGACATGGGCGCCCAGGTACATATCGCGCCCCCAGAAATCGGAAAGCTTTTCCGACCTTATCTTAATGTGCTTGATCCATTCGGTATCCATAGGTTCGGGAATGGGGGGAACCACCTGGTTCATAACCAGCTGAAACCCGGTTAAACCGGCCCCGGTAACACTAACTTTAACAGGTTTGCTGTAAATATTTCCGGGAGAGCTGTTCCATTGTTGTCCTTCCCCATTATCCATCGGAAGTTTTACCTGGTGTCCGGTACTCAGGTTAAAGGTTTCATATACATGCAGAAGGGCCTGCACCCAGTAATCGCCGGGTGGAAGGTCGGTAAGGCTGGCGTAGGGAAAACCAAAAACTCCCGTATTAATGGCCCTGGTATCCCCGGGAGCCATTGCTTCCACATCTATCCCGAAAACGGGCTGAGCTTTCAGGCCGGAACTTACCTGGAACCGCGGCTCCGTCTCGTCTGAACTGGCGAAAATCAGCAACAGCCGACCGTCGAGTGTCGTACTACTGACGGCCTCACTAAATGAAATTTTAACTTCTATTTCTTTGGCTTCTTTATTCTTAGGTTCGCATCCCAAAAAAACAATGGAAAGGAATACTAAAAGTGCTGAATGGCGGTACATGCGGATGGATTATTTTCGACAAAAGGTAAGCATTTTGCAACGTCTCAACAATACTTAAGCCCTTATTGCAACGTTATAAAGGAAGTGAAACCCGGTAAGAACACCTGCTAAATTATCGAGTGATGCGTAAAATTATCAAATTCGTATTGTTGATTGCAGTTATTGTGCCCGCTGCTTGCACCAATCATGAAACAGACGAAGACCTGGAGCTCCTAACCCCTAACGAACCCGCGGAAACTGTTTGGGTGTCGGGTGCAGATACTTTTGAACAAGCTAGCTAACCCATTTGCCTGTGGCGTTCCCGTGCGAGAAGTGTATTCCTGAGGAGCATTGCAATTGTCATGGGACCAACCCCTCCCGGCACAGGGGTAATAAAGGATGCCTTTTCAGAAACGGTTGTATAATCCACATCCCCGCTCAGGTAGTAGCCACGCTCTTTTGAAGGGTCGGCTACCCTGGTTATACCCACATCAATAACTACTGCCCCATCTTTCACCATATCAGCTTTCAGAAAGCCGGGTACACCCAGTGCGGAAACAATGATATCGGCCTGTAAGGTAATTTCTTTCAGGTTTCTGGTACGGCTGTGGGTAAGGGTAACCGTTGAATTGGCCATATCTCCCTTCTGGCTCATCAGGATGCTGATAGGTCGCCCCACAATATGGCTTCGACCGATTACCACACAGTGGCTGCCATCGGTTACAACCTTATATCGCCTCAACAATTCCATGATGCCAAAGGGGGTTGCCGGGATAAAAGACGGCATATCCAGGGCCATCTTCCCAAAATTTGTAGGGTGGAAACCGTCTACGTCCTTATCGGGGTGGACGGCCAGCAAGACTTTTTGTTCATCAATATGTTTCGGCAGTGGTAACTGTACAATGTACCCGTCTATATCCCTGTTCCCGTTCAGCCGGTAAACCTGCTCCAGAAGCTCCGTTTCCGTTGTTTCCGCCGGCAGGTGGATCAGGGTTGATTCAAAACCTACCTTCTTGCAGGAGCGTACCTTACTTCCCACATAGGTAAGACTTGCACCATCGTCTCCAACAAGGACGGCGGCAAGATGCGGCACCTTTTCCCCTTTTTTCTTCATCCTTGCCACTTCCGCAGCAATTTCATCCTTGATCTGGTCAGAGATTTTTTTTCCGTCGAGAATAATCATTCGTTCAAAGTTCAAGGTTCAATGTTCAAGGTTTGAGCCCGCCCATCATCTGCATCATTTTCTTGCCTCCTCCCCCCTGCATCATCTTCATCATTTTGCTCATCTGCTTAAACTGTTTCAGCAGCTGGTTTACTTCCTGTACGTCGCGTCCGCTGCCTTTGGCTATCCGGTTCTTTCTGCTTGGGTTCAGCATTGAAGGGTCGGAGCGCTCCTCAGGGGTCATAGACTGAATAATTGCTTCTATATGCTTAAAGGCATCGTCATCTATATCCATTCCTTTCATGGCCTTGCCTGCGCCGGGGATCATCCCGAGCAAGTCCTTCATGCTTCCCATTTTCTTAATCTGTTGAATCTGGCTCAGGAAGTCGTCGAAGCCAAAGCGGTTTTTGGCGATTTTTTTCTGGATCTTGCGCGCCTCTTCCTCATCAAATTGCTCCTGGGCTCGTTCCACCAGCGATACCACATCACCCATCCCCAAAATCCTGTCGGCCATCCTCGCTGGGTGAAAAACATCAATGGCATCCATTTTTTCGCCTGTCCCTATAAATTTTATTGGCTTGTCTACCACCGATTTTATAGATAAGGCAGCACCCCCCCGGGTATCCCCGTCAAGTTTGGTAAGTACCACACCTTCAAAATCAAGGACGTCGTTAAAGGCCTTAGCAGTGTTTACCGCGTCCTGCCCCGTCATGGCATCCACCACGAAAAGTGTTTCCTGTGGCTTCACGGCATCCCGGATATTGGCGATCTCCGTCATCATTTGTTCGTCTACGGCCAGGCGACCTGCAGTATCTATTATTACCACGTTGAAGCCTTTGGACCTTGCATGACTTATCCCCGCGCTGGCAAGGGAAACCGGATCATTATTGTCCTTATCGGAATACACTTCAACCCCAATCTGCGCCCCTACAATATGCAACTGGTCTATAGCCGCCGGACGGTACACGTCGCACGCCACCAAAAGTGGGTTCTTGTTCTTTTTCTTCTTCAGGTAACTCGCCAGTTTACCGGAAAAGGTGGTTTTTCCGGAACCCTGAAGACCCGCCATCAGAATAACTGCGGGGTTACCGGCTAGACTGATCCCTTCGCTTTCACCACCCATGAGATCGGTAAGCTCATCCTTTACAATTTTCACCATAAGCTGCCCAGGCTGGAGGGAAGTGAGCACATTCTGGCCCAGGGCCTTTTCCTTCACCCTATTGGTAAACTCTTTGGCGATCTTAAAATTTACATCGGCATCCAACAAGGCCCTTCGTACCTCCTTGGTAGTCTCTGCAACATTAATCTCGGTAATCTGCCCGTGGCCCCTCAGGACATGTAAGGCTTTATCCAGCTTATCGCTTAAATTCTCAAACATCTTTGCTTATCGTTATCAGGAGCCGCAAATTTAAGAATAACAACGGGATGTGGGAAGCCCGCCGCAATAAATCTAAATAAGAACAGGGCTGCTTCTTGCGAAAACAGCCCTATTCAACAAATTGGGGGCAAAAAAGGGTATTCTGATTATACTTTTTCGAAAACCAGCACGGTTATGGTGCCGTCTCCGCTAATGTCTTTAACTTCCAGCCTGCCTTCTGCCATGGAAACAAAGTCCCAGTCGTCTGTTAATTCTCCAAGGGGATTTACTTCGCCGGCGTTCAGGTAAAATTTCAATTTACCATCACTGTCGCGGAGAACCCTCCAGACACCTGTTTCTGTCGTCAGCATTCCGGCGGTGGTAATTTCTATGAGATTCCCGTCACCGAAAGCGAAAGTGTACCCGGAAAAAGTTTCGGTCTGTAAAAGTTCGCCTTCCTGGTATTTGGCAACCACCCAGTCGCCAACCATCATAAAATTCCTGATTTCGGCCACATCATTATCTCCTGTACCGCCTTCGCAAACCCTCTGCAGAACCAGTTCATAGCCTATATCTTCAATCGTAAACTTCAGCCTGTCGTTCCGAAGATCGGTAAGTGGCCATTCGAAGCTTACAGCGGGGTCAGCTTCCATATTAACGGCAAGTACCATCCTGCCCTGTGCATTGGTGGTAATTTCCCAGGTTCCGTTTACGGCGGTTGCACCTCCGTAGCCCAAGGTTACTATGCCTTCCGCCATGAAATTGAATTCATAGCCAATGAGCCTCCTTATTTCTTCGCCCTGGTTTTTAACCTTTGCGATGACCCAGCTGCATTCAGAAAGGATGGCCCTGAGGGTATCCGGATCGGCATCAATGATGTCGCAGGCGCTTTTCAGAATGATTCTGTTCCCTCCCTCCGAGAAGAATTTGATCTTCCCGTCTTCGAGTTCATATACATACCATTCCAGGTTAAAGTCAACGAGCGCGTCAAATTCAAGCTTAAGCAGAACTTTATTGTCGGCAACGCGGGTACTCCATGTACCGGCCAGGCTGTTCCCCAGGCGATCTTTCACTGAAACCTCACCATTCTCGGAGAAATCCATCACATATTCAAAGTACTGCCCTGTTTGCAGAATTCCGTCCCGTTCCACATCAAGTACAAGCCAGGGGCATTCCACAAGGTACCCATCAAGCCGTTCTTTTGTAAAATCATTGTCGTTGTGGTCATTGTCATCATCCTCATCACAGGCATCTTTGGCTGTTTCTATGGCGTTGGCCAATTCAGCATTGCTGTTGACCTGTATTTCTGAGCCATCATAAAGTTTCAGGCTCACGGGAAAATCAATACTGATAAGGTCGTTTGCGTCCAGATCCTTAAAGAACAGGCGCAATTCCATATCGCTTTCAACCACCACATTGCCTGTTTGCTGTGCATCAAGGTCGAATGTATATAGGGTAACCGGGTAAACAAAGTCTATGCATTCAATATCATCATCATTTCCATCGCGGCATTCATCTGTTAATGCCCTGAAATCCTCTTGACTCTCAATTACTGATTCACTGAAATCCGAACGGGTGATGGTGATCGGAAAAAGGATATCGAGTATTTCCGTGCCGGCTTCCCAATCAGGTATCTCCATTTCATCAAAAATGGCTTCTATCTGCTTGATATCTTCCACCTCATCGATGCTTATCTCAACACCATTCAAATTTACGGTGTACGGAAACTTGATGGCAAGACAGCTTGCCCCATCAATTATATTATCGTAGGAACCATCCTTGGAAGACGTCTTCATTATTAATTCAGCGGTAGAGGAACTTGCCATTATGGTTTGTTGCTCATCGGGCTGTGGTAACTCTTCAAACTCTTCCTGGCAGGAAAAAAAACTCAGTGCCATTATCAGGAGCAGGCCAGACACTGAATAACTTAAATGCTTTTTCATAACGATTTGGATTTTTTGTTTGTCTAATTGAAACAATACTGAATCGAATTACCCTACTCCGATTTTAATTTTTTTTAAGATATCTTTGAAACGGGCACCGGACAGGATAACCAAAATTGCCTATGCCCATTGAAGTTCCCCCGGATTCTATAAATAAACGTAGAATATAAGATTTCATTCTGTTTTGAATACTAAAAAACCCGACCATGTCTGTGAGGAGGACGTGTACAGTTCTCTTTTCAGAAAGCATTCCAGGACTGTTTTCAACTATATTTATTTCAAATATGGAAATGAAGAAAAAGCCTATGATGCTGTTCAGGAGGCTTTTTTAAAGCTGTGGGAAAATTGCGCAAAGGTGCCACCGGAAAAGGCACGGAGCTTTGTTTATACGGTGGCGAATAACCTATACCTGAACGTGATCAAGGCGGAAAAGATACGAATTAAATATGCCGGAAAAGTGCAATTTAATTCTGATAATATTTCACCGGATTTTCTTTTGGAGGAAAAACAGTTCCGCCAAAAGCTGGAAGCAGCTTTAAACGCCCTTCCGGAAAACCAGCGAACTACCTTCCTTTTGAACCGGGTGGACGGGATAAAATACCAGGAAATTGCCGATATGGAAGGTGTCAGTGTAAAAGCCATCGAGAAAAGGATGCACCTGGCCCTTAAAAGTCTGAGGGAACATATCGAGGGTATTTAATAAAGCAACGGTAGCATTAGCGGATTATCAACTGAGATTAACCAAATTTTTGCTTTTGAGTTTATTTTTTTAATGATCCGGGGCAATAGCTGCAAAGATTAATGGTGTACTTGGGGGTGCCTTGCACTGGCAAACGTGATTTGCCACCACCATCCCCCAGGCATATACCTGTAGTTGTTCTTATAATTGTACCGCTGCTTAAAAGTAGGGTTTTTAAACTCCTGATTGTTATATTAAGGTAAAGCCGCATATCATGAAAGAAAATCATTTGGCAAAATGGCTGAATAACGAGCTTACGGAAGCCGAACTGGAAGAATTCAGGAATTCTCCGGAGTATGCTTCCTATGAACGGATATTACAGGCTGCGGATATTGCCCATGGCCCGGATTTTGACGTTGAAAGCGCCCTGCACGATCTCCAGGCCAGGAAAGCCGGCAAGGATCCCGGCCATATCCGGCTTACCCCATGGACCAAATTACTTCGGATTGCAGCGGTCCTTGCCTTTGTTTTCGCTTTATCAGTGGTATACCTGAGTACGCTTGACGAAAAAATCAGCGCCAGGCACGCAGAGCGTGCGGAAGCAGTCCTTCCCGACTATTCCGAAGTACTTCTCAATGCCGGGTCGGAGATCAGTTATGACAAGGGGAACTGGGACAAAGAACGCAGTGTAGCCCTGAAAGGGGAAGCTTTTTTTAAAGTAGCCAGGGGGAAAAAATTCTCCGTGAAAACTTCCACCGGTACTGTAACTGTGCTCGGCACCCGTTTCAATGTAGAATCCCGGGGTAATTATTTTGAAGTAAGCTGTTTTGAAGGCCTTGTCAGGGTAGTTTTTGGTGATGAAAGCCTGGAACTGCCTGCCGGCTCCTCCTTCCTTGCAATAGACGGTAAAATTATGCCTGTTGAAGGGCCAAAGACAAATGCCCCTGCCTGGATCAATAACGAGAGTAGTTTCCAGAGTACACCACTCAGCTATGTACTCGAAGAGTTTGAAAGGCAGTTTGATGTGGAGGTACGCAGCAGCGGTGTAGACCTCGATCAGCTTTATACCGGTAGCTTTAGCAACACAAATATGACTTTGGCGTTACAAAGTATCAGTACGCCCTCTCAGATTTCATTTATATTAGAGGGGAACAAAGTGCTTTTCTATGCCGGAGACACTCCCTAAACGTGTTCTTATTTGCTGGCTGTTCCTGACCTTCCTCACACAGGCCAGGGCTCAGCAGTACCAGGACAGTACTCTGGCTATTATACCCTATATTCAGCAACTTGAAAGGGATTTCGATATTAAATTCTCCTATGTAGATGAGGACCTGCGCAAGCTGAGGCTGAAGCGCCCCGAAAGCACGGAACTGGCAGCCATCCTTAATGAACTGTCCCTGCAAACCGGGTTAAGCGTAGAAAAGCTAAATAATCGGTATTATACCCTTACCCGACCAGACTTTACAGATCTGTGTGCCCTGGTGCTCGACAATTTTGGCGAGAATACTACCCAGGGGGCCAGTGTGGAGGTTTTGGGCACCAATATTGCAACATTGACCGGCGCCGACGGGTATTTCGACCTGAAGAAGGTCCCCCTTGAAGCCATCCTCCGTATCAGGCATCTTGGTTTTAAAACCCACTTCATATCGGCCAGGGATATATTGAGCGGGGAAATATCGGCCGGGGAACCCTGTACAAGAATATTGCTTGGAATCCACTATCAGCAATTGGAGGAAGTGGTGGTTTCCCAGATCCTCACCTCCGGTATCACCAAGCAATGGGATGGCAGCATACAGATGGATCACGGAAAACTTGGGATCCTGCCTGGACTTACAGAGCCCGATGTCCTGCAATCGGTTCAGGCCCTGCCCGGTATCAGAAGCATAGACGAAACCGTATCGGACATCAATATCCGAGGGGGGACAAACGACCAGAACCTGTTGCTTTGGGATGGGATTAAAATGTATCAGTCAGGACACTTTTTTGGCTTGATATCCGCCTTCAACCCCTATTTGACCGACAAGGTTAAAATAATAAAAAACGGTACGGCCTCACAATACGGTGACGGCGTAAGCGGAATTATTTCCATTGAAACCGTGAACGAAGTATCTGACAGCGTTTTTGGTGGAGCCGGCATGAACCTTATCAGCGCCGACCTATACGGACATTTGCCCTTAAACGAATCGCTCGCACTGCAATTTTCCGCCAGGAGGTCGGTTACCGATTTCCTGAATACCCCTACCTATAACCAGTTTTTCGAAAGAGCCTTTCAGGATACGGAAATAAAGGAGAACAATAACCAGGGAACTGAACAGGGCTTCAGGCAGGATGAGGATTTTTACTTTTACGATTTTACGGCCAAACTACTTTACGATTTGAGCAGGGACCATAAAATCAGGCTAAGCTTCATCAATATTAATAATACCCTGGATTACCTGGAAACCAATACAGAAACAGGCCGCGGTAACCAGAGCAAGCTGAACCAAACCAATTATTCTTTTGGGGGTAGCCTTGAAAGCCGGTGGACAAATCGCTTTTCATCGATTTTCAGAGGGTATTACTCGCGATATAACCTGGATGCGGAAAACAATACCAATGATGGCGTACAGCAACTGCTGCAAAACAACCAGGTGCTCGAAACCTCATTGAAACTCAATACTTCATACGCCCTGAGTGATGCCGTCTTCTGGAACAACGGCTATCAATTTACCGAAGTGGGGATTACCAATAAGGCCTTCGTGACCCAACCACCGTTCGACAGCGAGGCCAAAGGAGTAGTCCGGATTCATGCCCCTTTCACAGAACTGCGTTATGCAAGCGCCAATAACGAGCTTCACCTCAGCGGAGGTGCACGCTTCAATATCATCGAAAATCTGGGTACCTTTAAGGCCTTTATTGCCGAGCCCCGGCTGAACCTCAATTTCTCTCTGGGAGGGGATTTCAGGATGGAAGTCCTGGGGGAGTTCAAGAACCAAACCACCAATCAGGTTATAGACCTGGAACAAAACTTTCTCGGCATTGAAAAACGACGCTGGATATTGTCTAATACAAAGTCTGATTTCCTGGCGAATGGCAACCCAAATGAGCAGCCATTACCTATTGTTCGCAGCAGGCAGGGTTCTCTCGGATTTAACTATGATGACGGGAAATGGTTTTTGAGCGCTGAAGGCTTTTATAAGGAAGTCGACGGGGTAAGTACCTCAACCCAGGGCTTTCAGAACGAAGACCAGTTTAACGGGGAGATAGGGAAATACGATGTTAAGGGGGCCGAATTCCTTATCAATCACAAAAACGAAGTTTACAGCACCTGGCTAAGCTACACCTACAATCTGAATGAATATACCTTTGAGACAATCTTTCCAGGCCGTTTTCCCAACAACCTCGATATCCGCCATACCCTGACCCTGGCAGGAACCTATTCCTATAAAGGTATCAGGGTGGGCGCGGGCTTCAACTATCGTTCCGGCAAACCTTATACCGAGCCGCAGGAAGAGCCCAATGCCATCAATACCACCGTATTCCCCAATACCATCAATTACCGGGAACCAAATAGCAGCCGTCTGCCAGACTACCTGAGGGCCGATGTGTCGGCTACCTATGATTTTGCCTTTAGCCGGCGATTAAAGGCCAGCCTGGGTGCCTCGGTATTGAACCTATTGAATAAACGGAATATCCTTAATACCTATTACCGCCTTAATGACCAGAATGAGATTGAAACCGTGGAAAGCGTTTCGCTGGGCCTTACCCCAAACATGAGTTTCAGGCTTAGTTTCTAAACCTACATGCGCTCCGGGACATCTATGCCCAGCAGGGAAAATGCGGAACGGATCACTTCGCCAACCTTGCCAGCCAACTGCACGCGGAATGCCAGTTTATCCCGGTCTTCCTCCCCAAGAATGGTAAGCTGCTGATAAAGTGAGTTAAATTCCTTTACCAGTTCATAGGTGTAATTGGCCAGCAACGCCGGACTGTAATTCGCTGCTGCCAGCTGGAGCGTTTCCGGGAATATTTCCAGGGATTTCAACAGTTCCTTCTCTTTCTGATGAAGTGCCAGATTTTCCGGAATAGCTTGCTCTGTTGCGTCAGGAGGGGCTTTTCTGAGGATGGATTGTATACGGGCATAGGTATATTGTATAAAAGGACCTGTATTACCCTGGAAATCGACCGACTCTTCAGGGTCGAACAGGATACGCTTTTTAGGGTCTACTTTAAGGATGTAATATTTGAGCGCTCCCAGACCTATCATCCGGTAGAGATCTTTCTTTTGCGACTCATTGTACTCTTCCAGTTTTCCAAGTTCCTGTGAAATCGCCTCGGCTGTGCGAGTCATTTCCCCGATCAGGTCATCGGCATCCACTACTGTTCCCTCCCTGCTTTTCATTTTCCCACTGGGGAGGTCTACCATACCGTAGCTGAGGTGGTAAAGATTTGTTGCCCACGAATAGCCGAGTTTTTTTAAAATAAGGAAAAGTACTTTAAAATGGTAATCCTGCTCATTACCAACGGTATATACCATCCCCCCTATATCGGGAAAATCCTTTACCCTTTGAATAGCGGTTCCTATATCCTGTGTTATGTAAACGGCGGTACCATCAGCCCGGAGAACAATTTTTTCATCGAGGCCTTCATCCCTCAGATCAATCCAAACGCTTCCATCTTCCTTTCTGTAGAAAACCCCGCTCCTGACGCCCTCATCAACAACATCCTTTCCAAGAAGGTAGGTATTGCTCTCGTAATAGAGTTTGTCAAAGTCAACACCAAGATTCCTGTAGGTCTCATTAAATCCTTCGTATACCCAGCCGTTCATGGTTTTCCAAAGGCTTATGACCTCAGGGTCACCTGCCTCCCATTGCCTAAGCATCTCCTGGGCTTCCAGTAAGATAGGCGCTTCCCGCTCCGCCTTTTCAAGTGCCATGCCTTCCGATTGCAGGCCGGCCACCTGTTCCTTATAGGCCTTATCGAAGGCCACATAATACCTGCCAACAAGCGCATCTCCCTTTAGTCCGGTGTTCCCCGGGGTCTCCCCCTTACCGTATTTCATCCAGGCCAGCATGCTCTTGCAGATATGGATTCCACGGTCATTTATGATCTGGGTTTTATATACTTTTTTTCCGGAGGCTTGTAAAATTTCCGCTACAGAATAGCCCAGCAGGTTGTTCCGTATGTGTCCAAGGTGTAACGGTTTGTTGGTATTGGGTGAAGAGTATTCAACCAGGACGGCATCTGAAGAGGCATCCCTTGCAATACCATAATCCCGCTGCCCTTTTATGCCGGTAAAGAAATTGAGATAATAGGAATCACTGACCACAAGGTTGAGGAATCCCTTGATAACATTAAATCGACTAATTTGGTCCAGCTGCTTCTCGAGGTATTCCCCCAGTTGCCGTCCAATATCCTCGGGATTACCCTTTATATGGCGTAACATCGGGAAAATCACTACGGTAATATCCCCTTCGAAATCCTTGCGGGTAGGCTGAAATTCCACTGTTGGAAGGGGAACCCCATAAAGGCTCTTCACGGCAGCCTCAACATTCTTTTTTACCAGTTCCTGCAGCTGCATATTGATTTAGATTGAAGTTGCAAAACTAAACAATTTTTAAGCGTAAGGAGGAAAAGCAAGGCGTTTCCCCGGAAGGAATGTTTTGGTTACCTTTAGGGAGGCTAAAAACCATTTCCACATCCATGCTTGTCAACGTTTCTTATAACAACAGGGAGATCACCAACAGGGTTGATAAGACCGTGGGCAAACCCTTTACGCTAAAAGAACGCTGGGCAATGGGCGGAATCGGGTCTCCCAAATTATTCATTAGCGCTTCCAGTGTGGAAATACGAAACCTCCTTATCCTCGACAACAACATTAACTGCTGCAACATAGAGTTGCGCCCTAAAGGCATCATTGTTCGCTTCCGATCCCTTTTGGAAACCTTTGCCTTGGTAATTCCATACTACAGATTAAGTATCTATAAAGGAGAAGCTTCTGTCTATTCCATATTTGCGGATCATCATTTTATTAAGGTTATTACGGATAGCCCGTCCAAAATTAATTTTCTTAAACAGCTGATTAACTATAAAACAGACAATACCAGCACTCCTCTACAGGATTGCTGATTACTTAGCCTGCTCTAAGAGGATGCCATTTTGCGCTTCCAGTATATTACCGCTGCAGAAAAATATCCGATTAAAGCATAAAGTACAATGTCTATGGCTTATCCCTTTGGCTGATTACCGCCCGTGAACTCCTCTGTCTATAAGAATAGCATCAATATCCCGGCTTAATAATGTGGTAAAACCAATGGCCCCTTCTGAGAGCAAATGTGAACCATCCAGGGTCGCGAAGGCATAGTCAGAAGAAGCGTAATTAAGGTACAATATCCCTGTACTTTCGGCTATTTCATTCATCTGCACATCAAAATCAGGCCAGAAATCGTTCTCAATAGAAATAAACTTTTCGCCGATTGGCGTACGAACTATCATTACCTCCCCTTTGCCTTTTAAATAATGTATAGCTTGCAAAAGCCCATTTATCCGGTATTGAGATATGCGTTCCGCTATGCCAAGTTGATTGGCGCCTTTTATTCCCTCCACTGTCCACTTATCAATATCATTAGCGGTTACGGTATAGGTATCCGAAGCCGTGCGAAACTCATTCCACCCGTCGCGATGGTAGCGTCGTAGGATTCTTTGATCTCTTTCCGTATCGTAAGATTTATAGAGTGATTCTCCATAGAACTTAAAAATGTATTCATAATTGGGTTCCGCTGTCAGGGAAATCATGTTGGCAACTTTCATTATATCCTCATCAAATGCCTTTATTTCATTATCTTTCAGCCACTTAGGAACCATAAATCCACCAGGGGTTACCCCCAGGATAAACAAACCATTCTTCACATCAGGCCTCAATTTTTTCTTTATCGCTGTCAAATATACTTCTCCATAAGGGCTCTGTGTTTTTTCGAAAGCAAAGTTTAAAATTGGTCCTTCATACTTAGCTGCAGTGTAACCCTCTTCAAGAACGGATGGGACGATTCCCATATGCTCACGTGAAATTCCGAGGATAAGGCTACCTGCTTCTCCTTCGAATTTGGGATAATACATATCCACATGCCCCTGCGCCAATTTATGGATGTGAAATAGGTAAAGACCAAGTAACAGGCTGATCAATAATCCAATTTTTAATAAAAACTGTTTCATTGCTTAAAATTGAAAATAAATAAAGCTGTCTTGTCTGTTGATTCCAAATAGCACGAACATAAAAAGTAAGACTACATATACACTCCAACGCACAATTGCCGGTTTGTACATAAGAAGTTCAGGAATTTTATTGTTCCCCTTGAAATAGTGTATAACCTGCACGGCCACAATAAGAAGCAAAGACAGTGCTAATTCAAATTTATCGTTTAGGATATTTACATGCAGGTTGGGTATCCGAATCATATTACGAAAGTATAGCGCCGCATGGCTTAGCGAACTAGCCCTGAAGATAATCAAGGTCATAAACAAATAGCCGATTACCGATGCCCATCCGAGAAAATTGATGACTCTTTTTGAGATTCCAAGTCTGGTGAAAATCTGTCTGCGCAGCTTGTGGCTGCTTACTTCGACAATAATAAAAGTCACATTTAATACGCTCCAGACAACAAACGTCCAGTTGGCTCCATGCCAGAATCCGATAGCAACAAAAACCAGAAAAAGCGCAAACAAGCGGTTAAATCCGGAATCCCTAAGTGGTTTATACAGGTAATCGCGCATCCATTGCATAAGGGATATATGCCATTTTTGCCAAAATTGTGTAGATGAGGTCGCAAAAAAGGGCCTGTTAAAATTCTGAATTAAATTGTAGCCCAGTACCATAGCCGCACCAACTGCAATTGTGGAATATGCAGAGAAGTCATAATAGATCTGAAAACCAAAGAACAAACTTCCCAAAACGAGGGGGAGGCCCTGATAACTATCCGTCCTCATAAAGACTTCGTCTACATAAAGCCCCAGGCGATCGGCTACTACGATTTTGAGAAAGAAACCCCAAACCATTAACAATAACCCCTTTTTTATTTGAGGCAAGTCCACGGTAATTTTACGCCGAAGCTGTGGTAGAAACCTGGTGGCTTTTTCTATCGGACCCGCAACCAGCTGAGGAAAAAAGGCAACATATAATGCAAATATGTCCAGTCTGCTTTCCGGTTTCATATTACCCCGGTATACCTCTATGGTATAACTCATGGTTTGAAACGTATAAAAGCTTATCCCTACGGGCAACAAAAGGTTAACTATATTATACGAACCTTTAGGTGCTTCTTCCATAGTAACTCCTAAAAATTCCGCAAACATCCGGAAATTTTCGAAAAAGAAGAACCAATATTTAAAGGCAAACAATAAACCTAAGTTTACGGATATACTAATTATAAGAAGAATCCTTTTTTTCCAGGATAAAGCGACTTTGTAAATCGAATTGGCACAGAAATAATCTACCAATGTTGACAGGGCGAGCAACAATACCATAACAGGATTGTTGGCCATATAAAAAATATAACTGCTCAGAAGCAGGAGACCAATACGGTATTTATGGTTAACCGTATAAAATAAGATCACGACGCCTGGAAAAAACAGTAGGAATTCAGGAGAATTGAAAGTCATAGACAGTAGGTTACAATCCTTATCCGGTGATCTTAGGGCACTACAAAAAAATTGAAAATTTGGGAATTATTTAAAAATTAAAGATCAAGCGCCTTTTTCTTAGTTCAAGATCACAATCTGAAGCGTAATATCGTCGTTTAAGAAGTAACTGTTTAATTTTCAACCATGACCAACCATCCAACGGCTTTTCCCGTCATTCATCATGTTAGTTTCATTCTGCCTCGGAAGG
>CAYSVQ010000121.1:0-3744 GCA_964434565.1 uncultured Flavobacteriaceae bacterium
TAAATTTGCCCATGTTTATAATTACGAGGGAGGCGGGGTGAGTTTTAACAGCGGGGTATCCTGCAAACTTATCGATGGCCAAAGGGGGATGATAACGGCCGAACAAGTGGAAACCGCAATCAACCCGCCGGATTTTTACCACAGTCCGCTTACTGCCCTGGTTTCTATCGAAAATACCACCAATAAAGGCGGGGGCGCATGCTATGATTTTGACGTACTGAAAGAAATAGGTGCAGTATGCCAAAAGCATGGCCTGGGTTACCATCTGGATGGGGCTAGATTGTGGAATGCCCTGAAGGAAAAATGCGAAACGCCTGAAATGTACGGGCGGTTGTTCGACACTATCAGTGTGTGCCTGAGCAAAGGGCTGGGATGTCCGGTTGGATCTCTGCTGATTGGAGATGCCACCCATATCCGCAAGGCAATCAGGATCCGCAAGATACTTGGAGGCGGAATGAGGCAGGTGGGGTATTTGGCCGCGGCCGGGCTTTATGCACTCGACTATCACCGGGAACGCCTTGGCGAAGACCACAGAAGGGCTGCAGAACTGGGGGTAGTCCTTAAGGGATTATCCTTTGTGGCCAGGGTGGAGCCTGTAGAAACAAATATTGTAATATTTGAAACTGATGAAGAAATCCTTCCTTCTGTGAAGTGTATCGAAAGGTTAGCGGAAAAAGGTATACAGATGATTGGGATGGGGCAGGGGAAAATCCGGATGGTTACCCACCTCGATTATACAGAAAACATGCACGAATACGTGATCAGGATCCTAAAAAACCTATGAGGTCTTGTTTCTGCCATTTGCGGCAATACTGTTCCTGAGATTTTTTATTCCATTTTCCATCCCAGCTTCGGAATTATAGAGCTGGCTGTTGCCCAGAAGCCGGCCTGTTCTATCCTTTATCTGAAAAAGGAATTTGCCTGTATGGTTGGTTCTTCGTTCAAAGACCATGGGGTCATCAATCAGGGAATGAAGATTTTCCACGATGCCATTAAGTTCTTCACGGCTCTGGAAATCAATGCTTTTAAGTAAACTATTGCCATCCTCAGTTTTAAGGTAGAAGTGATAGGAGCCTGCACTTTGTTTAACTATTTCGATCATGTCCTGAGGCATTTACTTAAAAATATCACTTTTTTTTTAATCTTTGGCCACGGCCGGGGTGAATCACTTCAGGAATGAATCCAGGCCCGGGATGTCGGGTATACCTTCCTTTGCTACAGCCGCCAACTCGGCTTCCTGAATCCCGGAGGCTTTGTCAATCGCTTTATTGATCGTAAGTATCAGGTAGTCTTCAAGTTGTTCCCTTTCTGCCATCAGGCTTTGATCAATAGTAATATTTTTGATCGTCCTGTTAGCGGTGATGGTAACTTTCAACAAGCCATCCGCAGACGATTCCTCAAGGGTTACAGAATTTAGTCGCTCTTTGGTAGCCTTTACTTTTTCCTGGGTCTCTTTCAATTTTCCCATCATTCCCATAAGATCTCCAAACATAATTTTCATTTTAAAACGTTATTCCTCAAAAATACTAAATTGGCACCCTAATTTGCTATTAAATTATGACTGGATTCAAAGAACTACTATACATTATAGTATTAAGTAGTATTTTTGCGGGCTCCTGTCAGACCCAAACAAGGAATATGATTGCAGTTAATATCCCGACCGCCGAAAAGCAACCAAAGACGCTGGAAATACACGGCGATATCCGAACAGATAACTACTTCTGGCTTCGTGAACGGGAAAATGAGGAGGTTTTGGATTACCTCCGTAAGGAAAACGATTATTACAATACACTTACTGCCCATACCGCGGATTTTCAGGAAAGCCTTTTCAGCGAGATGAAAGGTAGGATCAGGGAAGACGATCAGTCTGTTCCATATAAACAGAATGGATACTGGTACCTTACCCGTTATGAAAAAGGGAGGGAGTACCCTGTTTATTCGCGAAAGAAGGATTCCCTGGAGGCGCCTGAAGAGATCCTTTTTAATTGCAATGAACTGGCAGCAGGCGAGGAATACTTCAATCTGAAGGGAATATCTGTAAGCCCGAACAATCGGCTGGCGGCTTTTGGAGTGGATACGGTGTCGAGGCGGCAGTATTACATACAGGTTAAGGACCTGAAGACCGGTAAACTGTTCCCCGACAAAATAGACAACACCACAGGGGCGGCAGTCTGGGCCAATGACAATAAAACCCTTTTTTACACAAAAAAAGACCCGGTAACTTTACGATCAGATAAAGTTTACAGGCACATTCTGGGTACTCCGGCTGAGGATGACGAACTTGTTTTCCATGAAGAAGACGATACTTTTTACACCTATATAACCAAATCCAAATCTAAAAAATTTATCATTATTGGTTCGGTGAGCACCGTAACTTCCGAATACCGTATGCTTGCAGCCGATACCCCTGAAGCCGCGTTTACAGTATTTTCACCCAGAACCAGGGGTCTGGAATATTCAATTTATCATTACGGGAGTGATTTTTACATCTTAACTAATAAGGACAAGGCTACCAATTTTAAGGTGATGAAAGCAGCCGAGGGCAAGACCGATGTTAGTTTATGGCAGGAGTTTATTCCTCACAGGGAAAAAATCCTTTTGGAGGATATAGAGATTTTCAGAAATTATTATGTCCTCTCGGAACGGGATAACGGTTTAAACAGGATTAAGGTAAGCAGTTGGGATGGCAATGACACATATTATCTGCCTTTCGGAAGTGAAACATATGTGGCATATCCATATATAAACCCGGAGTTCGATACTGATACCCTGCGTTACATATATAATTCGATGACTTCACCCTATAAGGTTATCGACCTCGATATGAAGACGCGAGAGAAGGTGATTATGAAAGAACAGGAAGTCCTTGACGAAACTTTCAGGAAGGGTAATTACCGTTCGGAAAGAAGATGGGCCCCTGCAAGGGACGGGACCAGGATTCCCGTTTCCCTTGTATATCACAAAAACACCCCACTTACGCCACAGACGCCTTTGTTCCTGCACGCCTATGGATCGTACGGGGCTACTCTCGACCCATATTTCAGCACCGTTCGTCTGAGCCTGCTCGACAGGGGTTTTGTATATGCCATTGCCCATGTGAGAGGAGGGGAATACCTTGGAAGGGAATGGTATGAGGATGGAAAATTGCTTAAAAAATGGAATACATTTAACGACTTTATTGATTGTTCCAAATATCTGATCGAACAACAGTATACCAGTGAAGATCATTTATATGCCTATGGGGGCTCTGCCGGGGGCCTTCTGATGGGTGTTGTGCTAAATGAGGCGCCTAACCTGTATAATGGGGTGATCGCCGCTGTACCCTTTGTTGATGTGATCACTACCATGCTCGACGAATCAATCCCGCTTACCACCGGGGAGTACGACGAATGGGGTAACCCGAATGATGAAGTCTATTACCGGTATATGAAATCCTATTCTCCTTATGACAATATAAAAACCCAGGCATATCCGAATATCCTGGTAACTACCGGCCTTCATGATTCTCAGGTACAGTACTGGGAACCGGCCAAATGGGTTGCCAAACTCCGTGAATATAAGACAGACAATAAGCTGCTCTTTCTGGAGACCAATATGGATACTGGACATGGCGGAGCTTCCGGCCGTTTCGAGGCCCTTAGGGAAACTGCCCGGGAATATGCTTTTTTGCTTGATTTGGAAGGGAAAATCCAATAATTAAAAAAAAATAGTACTTTTGTGCCGGAGTGCGTGTTTCTCCCGGAA
>CAYSVQ010000122.1:0-6709 GCA_964434565.1 uncultured Flavobacteriaceae bacterium
TTATGGGCAGAAAGCCGGTTTCGCCTGCTTCGGCTTTTTCCGCACTATATCCGGCGGTCCTGCCATTTATTGGATTGGTAACCACTACCAGGGCCATATCCGCTTCCCCGGGATTGTCAGTAACATTAAAATATTTTCCGGCCAGCGCCAGGTTCATAGGATCTTCCCAGCGGGCAGGGATCTCCTGTCCGAAAAAGGTACTTGAGGCCGGTACATATCGCTGGGGGATATATACCTTCAGCTCCTTTTTGATCGGCAGGACTGCTTCATTATTCTTTAGCACCACTACCGATTTCAGCTGTGCTTCATACCCCGCCTTCATATACTCGGGATTTCCGACAATCTCTTCGGTTTCCGAAACATCCAGGTAGGGATTCTCGAACAAGCCAACCCGGAAAATGTTCTTAAGTAGTCGAACTGCCGATGTTTCAAAGCGTTTTCGCATAAAGTCCTCCCCGTGCTCTGCTACTCCAAGCGCATAGGCTTCAAGCACCGGACCTGCTTCGTTGTTCCCGCCAAACTGGTCGCAGCCTGCCATCAGTATTTTGTAATGGCGTTCAGCCACACTCAGGCTTTCCACTCCCCAGGGGGTACGACCAAATACAGCCATTCCTTCATCGTCTCTGGTGACTCCCCAATCCGTACAAACCACCCCTTCATAACCATACTGCCCCCTCAGGAGGTCTGTAATGAAATAGCTGCTGAACGCATTCCCTACATTCTCTCCCCCGGGGTCCTTATTAAACGAAATGGTATAATAGGGCATCACTGCAGCCGCCATTCCCGTACCTCCATCGAGTTTGAAGGCGCCTTCTACAAAGGGCAGTAAGTGGGTTTCCAGATTGTCACCGGGGAAAACAGCAAATTTTCCGAAGCCGTAATGCGCATCGCGTCCGGCTTCCCCGGTGCCACCACCAGGCCAGTGTTTTACCATGGCGTTGACACTGCCATATCCCCAGCCACCTGCTATCTCCTGCCCGCCGGTGGAAGTTTGAAAACCATCAACATAGGCCCTTGCCATATCGGTTGCCAGGCCCGGGTGGCTCCCAAAAGTGCCGCTGAAGCGGTACCATCGGGGATCTGTAGCCAGATCCACCTGTGGCGATAAGGCAGTGGCAAGGCCAAGGGCCCTGTATTCCCTGGAAGCCATCTCACCAAATTGTTTAACAAGGGTGGGTTCAAAACTGGCTGCCAGGCCTATTGCCCCCGGCCAGCGCGAGATGTCGCCCCCCGCACCAAGGGTATATTCCTCATCGGATTCTGCCTGGTGCCTGGGATCCGTGCTGTTATTGGCGGGAATCCCCAGACCAAGCCCTTCTACCAGGGCCTGGGCATTGTTGTTCCACTGTGCCGCCACACCGGGATTTTCAATAGTGGTTAAAAGTACGTGTCTAAGGTTGTCTTTGGTTAAAAAATCAACCTGCTGGTCAGTAAGGTCCGATGCTTTGGCGCCGCTTTCATCAAACGGTTTGCCATTATAGGTACCCCCTGCTCCGAATCCGCCTCCCGGTACCCGTTGGTGGCCGCTGTATAGCATCAGCCCTGCGATTTGTTCCACAGACATTTTAGAAGCCAGGTCCTGGGCCCGCTCAGCCGGGCTTAGCCTCCAGTCTTCATATGCATCGAGCTGGCCGTTTCTGTTGAGGTCTTTGAATGCAAATCCATTGTCAGTTACCAGGGTAAGCCCGGACCCGGGAGAATACCCAAGCCGTTTGCCTCCTTCGTTGTCTACATGGGTAAAACCATCTTTTGTGGTTTCTGTCCATTTTGGTTGGCAGCCAGCTATAACCAGAAGGCCTGTAATGGCCAAAAGGCAGAATCGTCCCTTTGCACTGCAGTGGTTGTCAGTTTTCATAGTATTGTATAATATCTTCCCGAGGGGATTATTTGCGTTCAAGTGGCTTGTTTATTGCTGTGCCATTTCTGTGTTTATGGTGATGGCCACCTCGTCACCTATCGGCGCAACGGAGCCTCCTATATTAAAATCGGAGCGTTTAACCACGCCTGTGATTTTCAGGCCTGCTTTTAATTTCTGGCTGCGCTCGTCTGTAATGATCCCGTTCAGTTTGCCATCAAGGGTAACCGGTTTTGTTACCCCGTGCATACTGAGATCTCCGTTAATCCTGAAAGTGTTGTCCCCGGTTTTTTCTATGGACTTGCTTTTGAATGTAATGGTCGGATAGCTTTCCACCTCAAAAAAGTCTTCACTTTTAAGATGGTCGTCTCGCCTGGTGTTCTGTGTATCTATACTTGCGGTTTGTATGGTGACATTGAAATCGGGACTGCCGAAACTTTCATCTGCCTGGGCGTCTATTTCAAAATCGTTAAATCTTCCCGTAACTTCTGAAATAACAAGGTGGGAAATGGCAAAATTCATATTGCTATGGGCTTTATCTGCCTTCCAGCTTGATTGGGCGCTAACAGCAAGCGCTGCCATAAAGAACAAGGTTGTAAGAATACGTTTCATAGTGAGTAATTTTTAAGTGAATGATTTATAGTGATTTTAATTGAACTATTTAAACAACAAGGATTTTGGCTAGCCGGTAACCTGATGCCGTATCTCCCGTTAGCTCATCCGTCATGTTCTTCTCAAGACTATTCCTGAATACGCCATCGGAGGCATTGGGTAAAAATCCATTGCCCTGGTAGCCTTCACTGGAGTAAACCCTGTCGCAAACTTCGCCGGGAAACGCAATCTGGCTAATGAGAAGCGAATTTTCGTTTTTCTCCCTTACTTCCACATGAATGTGAGGTGCCCGGCCCGGATAATAGCCCGGAAAAATACTTTGAAAAGCAACCTTTCCCTGAGCATCGGTTTGTTGCCTGCCTCGCAGAAAATGTTGGTTACCCGGATTGTCCTGCTGCATGTTGTTACCGCCGTACTCCGAGTAGCGCCCGCGGTTGTCGCAGTGCCATATATCAACCCAGATATTCTCCATTGGGCTGCAATCACGAGATTTTTCAAGGATGGTCAGTTGTATGAGAAGCGATATGCCTTTACGATCTCCGGTAATATTGTCTGTGGCCAATATTGACGGGTTCCTGTTAGGAAAAGGTCCCCTGGTTTCCCGCGGTGAAATTTCACAGCCTTCAGAGGAGTTTTCCGCGAGTTTCATCAACGCTCCCTCCGGATGAAGGATGGCGGAAAAAGCTATTGCCCCACTTAGGCCTGCTATACTTTTCGTTAAAAATTCCTTGCGCTTCATAAAGCGGTATTATTGAGCAGGGGCTGCGGCCCTGCGCTGAGGCATCTTCAGACTGTCGGCAGGGTAGGTCTGCTTTAAGACATCCATCTGCTGCCGTGCCCAATCCATCACAAGTTCCTTTTGCGTTTCATTCAGATTGGCTCCCCTGTGCAACCCGAAATAGGTATAAGAGGGCAGTGGCATCTCATCCTCCTCCACCATCTCCACCAACTCTTCAAACTTATGATTCTGAATGGCTATGGGCAGGTTCGTGAATGCAGAAAAGTTAAGGTGGCGTTTTCCGTCTGTTACATGATGATCCAGCCACCAGGCAACCGGTTGGACACGTGAATACCAGGGGTACTCGGTTTTGTTCGAATGACAGTCATTGCAGGCCACCTTCAGCACCTTGTTTACCTCCTCCGGTACCTGGTATGCGGTTGAAATATCATAGGTGCGAATGTCCGAATCATTCTGTTCGGGGCGGATAAACTGAATGGCCAGTAAGAATACCAGCAAACCAATTACAACTTTTTTAAACATAGGTATGTGGGTATATAGAATATTACAAGCGGGGAAGGGGCAATCCGCAACAGTTAAACAAACACTTTTGATTCCTGCCCCTTAAAAAGGTTTAAACACGCATTGATAAAAATTTAATTTCCCTGTACTATTTCGAATAGTTCCTTATCGAGTTGTGGCTTTACATCACACTGCGTATTAAAATGCATGGTGGCCGTATTACCCGGGGTATAAGCCGGCCATTCCGGGATTCCTTCGTGGTTAGGGTCGCCATCGCGGGAAAAATTAATCCATGCCCTGCTCATCTTGTCGGCCAGGATGTTAGCCTCTTCACCCCCGCCCGTCATTTGTTCAGAACGGTCGATATTGTCAAAGACGAAAGGGATCTCCATACAATGAAGGGCTTTGTATTTGCCGTCAAATACGGGCGATTGCCAGGTAAACAGATACATATACACCGGAGCACCACCATCCAGGGAAGCCTTAGAATTCGCCTGCGCAACTGCCCCGGGCCTGAACATGGTATCCACATCCAGAAGATCTTTGGGCGACGTATCGCCAGGATAGGCCTTTTTTACAGCTGTGAGATATTGATCTGTTTTTTCCTTGTACTGTTCTCTTATATGCGACATGATTTCCTCTTCGGAAGCTTCGGCAAACCGCATATTGGCGAAAGGGGCAAACTCATTTTTTACGGTGCCTATCAATAATGGTATTTCTTTGGAGAGAGCGAGTGCTTCATCGGAATGCAACTGGTAAGGCAGATCCTCTCCGTCTCTGCTGGGACCCCAGTTAAGTCCGAAGCCCATTATCGGCTTCCCTTCGGCCTTAAATCTCTCTTCTACAATTTTCAGTGCCTTGCTGCTTGCCTCGGCCAGTACAGAGAACTGAATAGTTTTAAGGCTGTCGGCCTGTTGTGCAGTTAAGCCCAGGATGTTCAAGGTTTCCGCCGCAATACTTTGGGTATCCTTTTTTTCCAGGATAGAGGTTCTGAAAGCCCCGCTCTGGTTAATGGCCTTATGGAACAGTCCTTTTGCGTTAGGCATGGCCATTAAGGTATTTACCTTGGCCCCGCCTCCGGACTGGCCAAAAATGGTGACATTGGCCGGATCACCGCCGAAATTGGCTATGTTTGCTTTAACCCATTCCAGGGCCGCAACCAGATCGAGCATGCTGTTGTTGGCCGAGTGTTTATATTCATCGCCATAGGCAGATAAATCCAGGAACCCTAATACATTCAGCCTGTGATTAATGGATACGACAACTACATCGCCTTTCCTGCTCAGGTTCTCACCATGGTATGAAGGCAATTCCTGACTGGATCCGCTTGTGAATCCTCCACCATGGATCCAGAACATGACCGGCCTTTTTTTATCATCGCTGATTGAAGGTGTCCATATGTTGATCCTGAGGCAGTCTTCATTCGTATAACCCCAGTCGTGATCGAACACAAACTCCGGCTCGTCCTGTACCTGGTTAGTAGGCGTCATCAGGGGAGCTACCGGGCCCCAGGAAGTGGAACTGCGGACCTCTTCCCATGGCTGCGGTTTTGAGGGGGGCATAAAGCGTTCTGCCGTAGCGTAAGGGATCCCCTTATAGGTAAAGATACCATTATGGATATAACCGCGTACTTTTCCTGATTCCGTTGAGGTAACCGCGATATTCTTCCCTGTTTGCATGGGAAGTTCCTGGGCAATGCCTGCATTCGTAACCAATAGCAGCGCCAGCAGTTTTAAGGATGTTTTTTTCATGTTTGTTACTTATGTATAATGTTAGTTATTAAGTTAAATAAATAGTTCGCTCCAGAAAAGCATTAACAAATTTCCCCTGAGGATCATGGGTTTTTGCAAGATCCCTGAAATCAGAAAATTTTGGATATAGGGATTGTAAGCGTGTTGCCGACATGGAAAAGAGCTTACCCCAATGAGGCAAGGCACCAAAGGGCTGCAATTCGGCTTCTATCATAGTGATTAGTTCAGCTACCGGCTCCGGGCGCTGTTTCCAGGTAAAATGGATGGATATACAGTCTTTCTTATAGCAAGGACTCATCCATAAATCATCTGCAGCTATGCTTCGTATTTCTGTGATCATGAGTTCGGGGCCAATGGCCGCACTTTTTTTCTCAAGGGCGAGAATAGCTTCCATGGCGTGTTTCCGGGGAACGAAAAATTCTGACTGCAATTCTTCCCCGCTGCTGGGGGTAAATCCCATTTTAAAATGGGGAAGCCTTTCATACCAGGGACCGGGCTCGCCCATCTGCGTGGTACAGTTTTCGGCGGAAAGCCGGGTAATGGGATGCAGATTCAGACTGGCCGCCTTCGCACCGTAAAAGGTATTCCCCAAAGGTTCCTTCTCCATATCCATCCTGCTTTTGATCCATACCTGGCTGATGCGCCGGTCTTGCCAATCGGTAAACAGGCTAACGCTGTAACCTGCCGACATTATGGAGTCGAAATTTTCCTGCAGCGATTCCAGGGGCAGATCCTGATACACCTCCTGACGCACTTCATAAGCTTTTTGAATATCCAGGGTGATGCTGGTTATTATCCCCAGGGCTCCAAGATTAACGATCATTGCGTCCAGTACCGGCTTGTCCCGTTCCCGGCTTAAATTGAGGATCTCACCACTTCCGGCCACCATTTGAAGTCCTGAAACCGCAGTGGCCAAATTGCCATTGCCAACCCCGGATCCGTGGGTAGCCGTGGCACACGCCCCGGCCACCGAAATATGTGGCAGGGAAGCCAGGTTATGCAGCGCATAGCCCCTTGCATACAATTCCGGGGCGAAATCACCGTATTTGGCTCCCGCGCCTACGGTTACTGTTAGGGCTTCTTCATCAATTTCAATGTTCTGAGTCAGGTATTCGGTAGAAATTTGATGCAGCCCACTGTCGGCAATATCATTAAAACAATGCCTGGATCCCAGTGCCTTTTGAAGGTCAAGCTTTTTTATAAGGGTTTGCACCTCTTCCGTAGTCCGGGGTTTATGCAAGTGCTTTGCCT
>CAYSVQ010000123.1:0-7844 GCA_964434565.1 uncultured Flavobacteriaceae bacterium
CGGACATGGGAAATCCGGTGGCAAGAGGGGTCATTGCCCGGGATACGAGGCCTTGCTCGGGTTGCTCGGACAAGTAAAGGCAAAAACATCTGAATTATTTCCGGACCTGGATGTTTACCTCTACGGGCATAGCATGGGGGGCAATCTGGTACTTAACCGCGCTTTGAGGGAACCGGAAGGTATCCTGGCAGTAATCGCCACCAGCCCTTACCTGCGCCTGTCTTTCCAGCCCCCCGCCTGGAAAATGGCTGCGGGCAGGGTCCTGCTGCATCTTATGCCTTCCATAACTATGGAATCCGGAATGGATCCCTCAGGCATATCGAGGATCCCCGAAGTGGTTCAGAAATATAAAAATGACCCGTTGGTACACAGCCGGGTAAGCCCGCTTTATACTTTTCCGGTGATAGCGGCAGGTGAGTGGGCGGTTACAAATGCTTATAAACTTAGTATCCCCGCCCTGTTACTCCACGGGACGGCCGACCCAATAACAGACCACAGGGCAAGCATGGAATTTCACGACCATGCACCGTTATCCGAACTTCAATTATTCGAGGGGGGCTACCATGAATTGCATAACGACCTTTGCAAAGCGCAATTTCTGGAAAGGCTGTCGGTCTGGCTCAACCACCTGCTTGCTTAGCCCCCGTCCCTGTAGCGGAATGTAATTCTTTGCTACCTTTAGGCCATGCTAACAGCTTTTAAAGACCATCTGACCAGGGAATTCCCCGGATTGGAATCCAGTTCCCTGTTGCTTGCCTGCAGCGGCGGGCTAGACAGCGTGGTCCTGGTTCACCTATGTGAAACCCTGGGCCTGAGTTATCAGATAGCCCATTGTAATTTCGGGCTGCGGGCTGCTGAAAGCGATGCCGATGAAGAGTTCGTGGCAGGGTTGAGCAAAAAACTCGATCGTCCTTACCATATTAAACGTTTTGATACCCTGGGATACGTAAATGAACATGGCACCTCGGTACAGGTGGCTGCCCGGGAGCTCCGCTATGCCTGGTTCAGGGAGATCGTCAGGAAGCATCATATCGATATGTTGTTCACAGCCCACCATGCCGATGATTCCCTGGAAACCTTCCTGATTAATTTGTCGCGCGGTACCGGTCTTGAAGGTTTAACCGGCATCCCGGCCAAAACAAATGGTTTGGGGCGACCCCTGCTGCCGTTTTCACGTGAACAGATCCTGGCATATGCCCGTGCCGAAAATTTGCAATGGCGGGAAGACAGCAGCAACAGCGACACCAAATACCTCAGGAATAAAATTCGCCTGGAACTGGTACCCCTGTTGAAGGAATTACATCCTGCCTTCCTGGAAAATTTCCTTCGGACACAGAATTATCTGGGCGGTAGTTCGGCCCTGATATGCCGGTACCGGGAGTTGCTCCAAAAACGGTTGTTTACGGAAACAAGCGGAACGATCCGTATCCCGGTAAATCATTTCGCAGAGCTAACTCCCCTGGCAGATCACCTGCATATGCTTTTCCGGGATTTTGGATTTACAGATTGGGAGGCCATAGAAGCCCTGTTAACCTCGTCGAGTGGAAAAGTGGTTTCCGGCGATACGCACCGGTTTATCAGAGACAGGGAGCATATATTGTTGCAGCAATTGCAGCTACTGGATAGAAACTCCTATGATTTTCCACTACAACCCGGGAGCATTTTTTCTCCCATTATTCTCCATATGAGTCAGGTACCTGAAATACAGGAGCGGTCGCCGCGTATACTATATGTTGATAAAGAAACGTTAAACCCGGTACTGACCCTTCGGAAATGGCAGAAAGGGGATTATTTTTATCCATTGGGAATGCAGGGAAAAAAGAAAGTTTCTAAATTTTTCAAGGATGAGAAACTCGATATGGTAGCCAAGGAGAATCAATGGCTTTTATGCTCAGGCAAGCTAATTGTATGGGTGGTAGGGATGCGGGCCGATGATAGGTTTAAGGTGGTGGAAACGACAGATAGTATTATGAAAATCACCTGGGAATCATGAAACTGATAATCGCTTTTATACTCCTGATCTTGTCTGTGGGCACCCTCGCGGGGCAAATAGGCGAAACCCCGGTTAGCTGGAAGCAGGAGGTAAAACAGGTATCGGAACACGAGTTCGAGCTTATTTTAACTGCCAGCATTGAGGGCGGTTGGCATGTTTATTCCCAGCATACCCCCGAGGGGGGTGCTCTGCCTACCGAATTTACATATGCAGGGGCGGGAGAGGCCTTTGAGCTGGTTGGTGCTACCAAAGAAAGCGAGACCCAGACAGCATTTAGCGATATCTTTGAAGTAGATGAGACCTTTTTTAAGGAAAAGGCCGAATTCCGGCAGCAAATCCGCCGCTTCGACCCTGATCTCAGCCAGGTGAAGCTCGACCTGTTTTACCAGGTTTGCAAAGAGGTTTGTATCCCTGTGGATGAAACATTTTATTTTTCCCTCGACGGCAAACCGGTAGTCATTGCGGAACAAACGGTAGACGACAGGAGCATGGCCATGACTGCCGCCCTCAAAATCGACCTTAAGAATAAAGAATTACTCAGGGGTGAAGGATCGGACGGGGCCGGTTCAGGTTCCGGGATTTGGATGATCTTCGGACTCGGCTTCCTGGGGGGGCTGATAGCACTCCTTACTCCCTGCGTGTTTCCGATGATCCCGCTTACAGTTTCATTTTTTACCAAACATTCACAAAGAAGGGCCAAAGGCATCGGTCATGCACTTTTGTATGGGTTTTTTATAATCCTGATCTACTTTTTACTGAGTCTGCCCTTCCATCTTTTTGATTCCATAGATTCCCAAATCCTGAATACCATAGCCACCAATGTTTGGCTGAATGTTTTTTTCTTCCTGGTGTTTGTGTTTTTTGCCTTCTCCTTTTTCGGTTATTATGAGCTGACCCTTCCAAGTTCCTGGGCGAATCGCATGGACAAGGCTTCTTCACGGGCAGGGGGCGCAGCTGGTATTTTCTTTATGGCCCTTACCCTGGCAATAGTATCTTTCTCCTGTACGGGACCCATTCTTGGAGGCCTGCTCGGTAGTACAGCCCTGGCGGAAGGAGATGTGGCCAGCAACCTCTCGGCAGGCATGCTGGGTTTTGGGGTAGCCCTTGGATTGCCCTTCGCCCTTTTTGCGCTGTTTCCGGCATGGCTGAACACGCTGCCACGTTCAGGCGGGTGGATGAACACCGTAAAAGTGGTGCTTGGTTTCCTGGAACTGGGTCTTGCCCTGAAATTCTTATCGAACGCAGACCTTGTAGGGAACTGGGGCATTTTTAAACGGGAGATCTTCCTGATTTGCTGGATCATCCTTGCCGTATTAATGACCTTATACCTTTTCGGAGCATTTCGATTTTACAAGGAGGGGCCAAAACCCCACATATCCCTGACAAGGGGCATTATCGGGCTGATCAGTGCCGGTTTCGCAGTATACCTGGGGCTGGGGCTGTTTAATTTGATCCCGCTTAAACTGTTGAGCGGGTTTCCTCCCCCGGATTTCTATAGTGTGTTTAAGCAGGATAGCAATTGCCCCCTGGGAATTGATTGCTTTAAGGACTTTGATGCCGGGGTGGCCCATGCCAACAGGGTTAATAAACCAATTTTGCTGGACTTTACAGGCTGGGCCTGTGTGAACTGTCGTAAGATGGAAGAAAATGTATGGAGCGAACCGGATATTTACCCCCTGCTCAATGAGGAGGTGGTGCTTATCTCCCTGTATATTGATGACCGTAAGGAATTGCCGGAAGGGGAACAATTTTCCTTTCAGTATGATTCCGGGCGGGTAAAGGAGATTGAGACCATAGGCCAGAAATGGGGTACCTTCCAGACTGTTAATTTTGGTGCAGCTTCCCAACCTTATTACCTGATGCTTTCCCCTGACCTGGAAATTCTAAATCCTGCCATTCAGAACACGGATAGCGATACCTACCGGGAATGGCTGTTGAGTGGCCTGCAAAATTATCGCCGGCTAAGCATGGCCAAAAATCAATAGCCCTCGTATTTTCCCTTTTTTTTTATCTTTCGAATAGGTCTATCTTTAAATCGGTTAAAATCTGATCGGTTGAAAATTATAAGACGTTCGCTAAAGGTTATCCTGACCATCCTGCTAGTGGGATTCCTTGCCACCATTTTTACTTACCAGTCGCTTAAGCCGGATTATGACGGGGTTAAAGCCCTACCGGGTATTCAATCAGAGGTTTCGGTCTACTTCGACCCCTATGGCATTCCACATATTTACGGGGAAAATGAAGAAGATGTTTTCAGGGCGCTTGGCTATGTACATGCCCAGGATCGGCTCTGGCAAATGGAACTTTTAAGGAGGGTAGCCCGTGGCGGCCTCTCAGAGGTCTTCGGAAAGGAAGTCCTCCCAACTGACCGCTTTTTCCTGGCGCTGGGGATTTGGGAATCGAGTAGTGAAACGGTCGCAGCCCTGGATCAGGAGAGCAAGGAAGTGAGGCTTGCAAAGGCTTATCTGGGCGGAATCAACGAATTTATCGACAAAGGACCCACGCCGGTGGAATTCTACCTGACAGGAATTGAGAAAACAGCCTTCAGCCTGGAGGATATGTATAACTCCATCGGCTATATGGCCTTCTCCTTTGCCATGGCACATAAGACCGACCCCCTGTTAAGTACGATCCGCGACAGTCTGGGGCCTGCCTACCTGCAAGACCTGGAGATTGGTTATGATTCCCTGTCAACGCGTATTCGTAATTATCTCCCCGCCAGGCGGGATTCCGTGTCCCAGGATCTGGGGAATGCCATAACGGAGGCGCTGCGGGGGCTTCCCCTGCCGCAATTTATAGGCAGCAATAGCTGGGTCCTGGCACCACAGAAAACAAGCAATGGCAAGGTTATCTTAGCCAATGATCCACATATAGGATTTGCCCAGCCTTCGGTGTGGTATGAAGCGCATCTGGTAAGCCCGGGCTATGAAAAGTATGGTTTCCACCTTGCCGGGATCCCTTTTCCGCTGCTTGGGCACGACCGCAAGCTGGCATACGGGCTTACCATGTTCGAAAATGATGACCTGGATTTCTTTTATGAAGAAAATCACCCCACGGATTCAACAAAATACAAGGTGGCCGGCGGGTGGGAAAATTATGATTATAAAGCAAAAATCATCAGCGTAAAAGATGCAGATGATGTCCCCTTTACCTATAAAACAACCAGACACGGCCCTTTAGTGAATGGCATTGCCGCTGAAATCAGCGCCAGAAAGCCGGTAAGCATGCGGTGGACCTATACAAGGCGTAGGAACATGCTGCTGCAGGTACTTTATAGCATGAGCCATGCCCGCAATTTTATGGATTTTGAAACAGCCCTGCCCGAACTTCACGCTCCCGGATTGAATGTAATGTACGGCGATTCGGAAGGGAATATTGGCTGGTGGGCGAGCGCTCACTTATTTAAACCAGGCGACAGCGTGAATACAAAACTGATCATGGATCATTCCACGGCAGACGACAGTATCCAATTCCTCGATTTTACAAAAAATCCCAAAGCCATCAACCCGCCCTGGAACTATGTATACTCTGCCAACAACCAGCCCGAGCCGGTAGGAGAATTTGTACCGCCCGGATATTATTTACCCGAAAACAGGGCAATGAGGATAGTCGATGTTCTGGAATCAAAGGATGATTGGGACCTGAAGTCGGTAAGCGCCATGATGCTGGACGAGACCTCCCCTGTGAATACAGAGATTGTAACAGACCTGGCAAAGGCCATGGATGTTACCCTCCTTAGCGATGAAGAATTGAAATTACTTGACCGGCTTAACCGCTGGCAGGGAAACTATCCACTTAAGAGCATAGAACCAACCCTGTTTCACCGCTGGGTTTATTTTTACCTGAAGAATACCTTTCATGATGAATTAGGGGACGAGCTGTTCGAACAAATGCTTCGCACCCATTTTCTTAAAAGGATGATTGCCCCTATGGCGGCTAAGGACTCCTCGGTCTGGTGGGATAATGTTCAAACCAAAGACACACTTGAAAGTAAAAACAAAATTGTACAATTAGCCTTTCGCGATGCTGTGCAGTCACTTAGGGATCAGTTGGGGGAGGATTATGAACTATGGTCATGGGATCGTGTGCATACCCTGGAACACCAGCACCCTATCGGCCGGGTGGCAGCCCTGCGATCATTTTTCAATGTGGGGCCATTTCCTGTGAGAGGTTCGAGGGAAGTCATTAATAATATGGCTTTTCCCTATCAGGAGAATGGGGAAAACCATGTTACTTCAGGTCCTTCCACCCGGAGGGTTATCGATTTTTCGAATGTGGAACAAAGCCTGGGGATCCTTCCAACCGGCCAATCCGGGAATCCCCTCAGTCCGCATTATGAAGACCAGGCAGAATTATTTATTCACGGAAAGTTCCGGAAAATGCTATTGAACAGGGAAGAAATTATTGGCACATCAACATCTTTAATTATCTTTAAAAAGCAGTAAAGCGAAATTATTGGAATTTTATGAGATTTATCCTTCCTGTTGTTGCCTTCCTTGCCGCCCAAATCGTGCAGGCGCAATTAAATACCATACACTTAGAAGAAGGAATGAGTTCACCAAAGGCTGGCCTTGATACGGTTTCCTGGATGTCTGGCCATTGGACCGGGGAGGCGCTGGGCGGTATTACCGAAGAGTTCTGGACACCCCCTCGGGGCGGATCCATGATGTTTGCCTTCAAATTGGTCGTGGATGGGGAGGTACAGTTTTATGAATTGGGATATATCAGGGAAGTAAATAATACCCTGCTGCTACAACTAAAGCATTTCGACAAAGGTTTAAAGGGATGGGAGGAGAAAGAGGAGACTGTAGACTTCCCCCTGGTTAAAATTGAAGGCAACAGGGCGTACTTTGACGGGATGACCTTTGAAAATGTGGACCCCCATACCATGAATGTTTACCTTGTATTGGGGGATATGGAGGATACAAAAGAAACCCTTTTCCAGTACAGGCGAATTAATAATTGAGTGGGGGTATGAATTTTTATGGCCTCGCTGCCCTGGTCACTTGTGCAACCCTATAGATAAAAACTATTATATGGGCCAATAGAAAGCCGGTTTTATGAAGCAAAAGCAATTATTATGGATATTCGCAGTATTTCTTATAGGTTACCAGGCCCTTACAGGACAGCAGATAAGCGCAAACGGACAGTATTATAAATGGTTCGATAAGCTGGTTGGCGTAGAGAATACAGGTTTGTATGAGGGGATCCTCTATAAGGAACAGTACCGTACAATAAACCAGAATACCCAGTTCTTTAAGTCTCCTGATTTCCTCCCCGGCTCGGTGGTCTACGCGGGCCAGCCCTACGTGGAACACCAGTTGAAATACAACGTATTTAAAGACCAGCTGTTGGTTAAGGTGGAGAGCCGCCTGGGGGGCAACACCCTGCAACTGTTTAGAGAGAACGTTTCAGAATTTACCATAGACGGGCATTCCTTTACACGGGTAGCGGCTGGCAGCGCCGCATCATTTGCTCCTGGCTTTTATGAAATTTCCGTACAAACACCCGCTTTCAGGCTGCTTACCCGGCACAGTAAACGACTTTTCGACCGCAAGGACCGGAGCACCCTTTATTACGAATTCCTCGATTTAAAAAAAGAGTACCTCCTGCACTACCGCGGCAGCTACCATCCTTTCAGAAATAAACGCGATCTAACCGACTTATTCCCCGGCCTGGCAAAAGAGATCGATTCTTTCTATGACAGGGCAAGGGTTCAACGCCGCACCGAACCCCATATGTTTACCCTGGGGCTGCTGCAACGAATCGGAAGCCTGCTTTTCCAACCAAACAGTAACGACAAGAGATGAAAAACCTACTCCTTTTTTTCCTGATCCTGTTGGGGAGCAAG
>CAYSVQ010000124.1:0-3421 GCA_964434565.1 uncultured Flavobacteriaceae bacterium
TACATGGTATTCGAAGCTATCCCGATATTTGGCGCGAATTTCTGCCCGGCGGCTAAAGTATTAACTTGATTTAGTACAGTGCATTAAGCCATGGCCAAAAAAGCTTAACAGAAAGTTAAGTGCGTTAAGGAAGGTTTAAAAATGTTAAAAATATGCAGGATATTTGATGAGGGGGCCTGGATAATTGATTATTCCTAAAGGGTAAGCCAGTAGTTTAGCTTAAAAACAAGTCCCCGGTTCTTGTTTGACTGCAGGAAGGGAGAACTGCTGTAATTATCTGTGAATACTAGAAAAAGGTCAGACATGGGGCTGAAGCGCCATTGAAGACGGCTGTTGATATTAAAATTGTTCTGCTGGGTGTTGTATTGCAGGAAGGTGGTCCAGAATAGCCTGGTTGAAAAATTAATTTCGGTACGCTGGTTTATAAGCGTAAGGTCTGCCTCTCCATAGGGTTCAGGCAGGCGCAGGTTGTTTTGTTCCAAAGTCAGATTGAAGTTACCCCAGGGTTGTATGCGATACGTTACCCCTGCACTGAATCTGTTCAGGTCACCATTATAGAATTCACCAAGTTCCACGTCCGCCAGGTAAGCGATACGCTTCCGGGTATCGGATTGGTAACCGAATGCCAGTCGGGAATACTGATAGGTTTCGGGTGGAAGGGGCTCGTTTTCGGTAAAGCGGGTGGCAAAAAGCAGGCGGGTGTCATTGTCTAGCAGGCTGAGATTAAACTGGCTGGTATTCCTGAAGAAAATCAGATAATCAACCGAACTGCTGCGTTCGTTAAAGATGAAGTCTGGGGTATAATCAATTTGGTGGCGTGTTCCAATTTCGTGGGCAATGACCTTCCGCTCCCCCGCCGGGCGAAAGGTATACGCGAGCCTGTAAAAGAAATGCTCATAGCCCAGGTGTACCAAAGTATCATTGGCCGCATCGTAATTATCCAGCCTGGGAATAAAACCAATATCCGCGTAATAGTCCGTTTCAATCCCGAAATAATCTACGAAAAATGCAAGATTGCGCCCTTCGTGCAGGATCCCGGCGTTCCTGAAAGTACCGAGCCCGATCTCCGGTTTGTCTGAAAGGTGAAGCGCCCCGAAATAACGCCAGCTGCCGGAACGGTTCAGGTAATTGAATTCAAGGCCGGCATTCCTGCCGTAATCATTCGCATCTATGCCCTCCCCTTTTACAACTGCCTGCCGGTTGGTAATATACCCTTTGATCAATGAGCGTTCCAGGACGCTTTGGTTAAAGGTTGCAATGGTATAATTCTGGCCGGGTACCCCCTCCTCTGCCCTGGTCTGCAAATTCAATAACCCCAGCCGCAAGCTTTTTCCCAGGTTTCCGCTCAGCCTGGCGCCATATAAAATCGGTACCGGCATTGCATTTTCATCCAACCCCATGCGCCTGGTAAATATCGGACGGGCCGGCGGGGTTCCATAGCCTGTAAACAGGTCATTGTTTTCAAGGAAAAAGGCCCGGCGTTCCGGGAAATTCAGGCTGAATCTGGTAAGATTGGTCTGTTGAACATCCACTTCTACCTGTGAAAAATCGGGATTTACGGTCAGGTCCAGGTTCAGGGAAGAAGTCAGGGCGATCTTGGCATCGAAACCGGCATCCAGCTCTTCGGTACTTAAAGGGGGGTCGTTTTCCTTGTCCTTGTATACAGCCCCGCTGGCATAGGGAATCAGGGAAATATTGGTTCCTGTTTTTACGGGAGCTTCGTCCCATAGCAGGGCACCGGTATAGCCAAGATCGGTAAGTTCAAAATTCACTGGCATGGGGGTCCAGCTGTGGTACTCGTTTTTCTTCAGGTCATTCCTGAAAAAGTTGATCCCCCAGCTCGTGTGCCCGGTCTCAAACCTAAGTGTTTTAAATGGAATGGCCATTTCCACCACCCATCGGTCTTCATGGCGGCTTACTTCCGAGAACCATTTGTTGTCCCAGCTGAAATTAAGCTCCCCGGAGGCGTTAGGACTCAAAAGGTCCTCCGTTTGCACATTCAACGGGCTCACCCCAAATAAGAAGCCATTGGTTCTGCGGTTCACCGGGTCTATGACCACCCCGAAAGCATCCCCATCAAAAAAACGGCTGTCTCTTTTAAGGGTCTGAACCACATAGCCAGCTGTGTCGTAACAAACGGCCGAAATATAAAGGTACTTTTCATCATAAGTCATCCGTACCTCGGTCCTGAGACCGGCCTTGACGCCGTCCTGCGGAAATTTGAGCCAAAAATCCGTGGCTGTATCTGCCTCCTGCCAGCCTGTATCGTCCAGTTGCCCGTCAACCTGAATCGGGGCCCTGGTTTTTTTGATCTTCAGCTGGTAGTTATCCCTGGGATCCGCTTCGCTGGATTGCGCCCCCAAACGCAGAAGTACTAACATGGAGCCCATCCAGACCAGGTATCTTCTCTTCCTTAACATCAATTCATAAAGTAAATCCGCTACCCGGGCAGAAAAGGGCCGTGAATGTTTAATTTTTCCCGTATTTTTCGGTTCGTGCATCCTGTATCCGGCCATTCCAGTTAAGGCCAAATCCAAAATCATAGGAATTTCCTGCCGTATCCGTATGGGGCTCCATGTCAAGAGGGACATCCTCATACTGCAATTCAACAGTAGCCATGTGGGCAGGCATTTGCAGCGGCAACAGGCCAGATGGTTCCACTTCCCCTGACAGGATATCGAGTATTGCCTGGTCCTGCACGTTGAAGTTTATAAGAAGGCCGTCAATTTCTTTTTCAAACTCTGCAACTACGGTTGGATTCGACATCTTAAGCACCACCACCACAGGTTTTCCCTGCATGGCCTTTTTGGTGTCAAGGATAAGTTTCAGGTCTGTTTGGTTGTCTGCCGTTACGGTTTTATTCCTATAGGTCCGGTTAAGAACATCCCCTTCCCGCTCATCGCCCGCGATACTTTCTGCACGGGCTTCCCTCGCAGTATAGGGACCATACTGCAGGCTTATGGGCAGAAAGCCGGTTTCGCCTGCTTCGGCTTTTTCCGCACTATATCCGGCGGTCCTGCCATTTATTGGATTGGTAACCACTACCAGGGCCATATCCGCTTCCCCGGGATTGTCATTAACATTAAAATATTTTCCGGCCAGCGCCAGGTTCATAGGATCTTCCCATCGTGCCGGGATCTCCTGCCCGAAAAAGGTACTGGAGGCCGGCACATAGCGTTTAGGAATATAAACCTTCAGGTCCTTTTTGATCGGGAGGACTGCTTCGTTATTCTTAAGCACAACTACCGATTTTAACTGTGCTTCATACCCCGCCTTCATATACTCGGGATTTCCGACAATCTCTTCGGTTTCCGAAACATCCAGGTAGGGATTCTCAAACAAGCCAACCCTGAAAATGTTCTTAAGTAGTCGAACTGCCGATGTTTCAAAGCGGTTTCGCATAAAGTCCTCCCCGTGCTCT
>CAYSVQ010000125.1:0-23420 GCA_964434565.1 uncultured Flavobacteriaceae bacterium
AGTTCCGACCAGCTTCCCAATAGCCGTAAATACATAAACAGGAAGGATTCCGGGCTATGTTGATCAATTTGAATATATTTAGAAAATCCCGGATAACAGATGACTGAAATAGTACTGAAAAGGATTTCGGCCATAATATCCCGGGGTTATAATCAGAATGAAGCAGTATTATCTTAAATTTTAAGATTCCTATTATGAAATATTTGTTGCTAACTGCCCTGATCCTTATATGTACATCAACGGTCGCCCAGGGGACCAGTCTTGAGGAGGATTTTGCCGGCATTGAAGATAAGGTGATCCAGTGGAGGCGCGATTTCCATGAACATCCGGAACTTTCGAACCGGGAGTTCAAAACAGCGGAAAAAATCGCCGGTCACCTCAGAGCCCTGGGTATGGAAGTTGAAACCGGGATTGCACATACCGGGGTGGTTGGGATCCTTAAGGGCGATACCGAAGGAAAAGTGGTAGCCCTTAGGGCCGATATGGATGCTCTCCCGGTGGTTGAAAGAAATGATCTGCCCTTTAAATCGGAAGTGAAGACGGAATTTTTAGGACAGGAGGTCGGCGTGATGCATGCCTGCGGGCACGATACGCATGTAGCCATCCTGATGGGGGTGGCCGAAATTCTATCCAAAAACAAAGATAAAATCAAAGGCACGATAAAATTTATCTTCCAGCCTGCAGAGGAAGGCCCGCCCCCGGGAGAAGAGGGAGGCGCACTACTTATGGTTAAGGAAGGGGTATTGAAAAATCCTGATGTGGATGCAATTTTCGGCCTCCATATTAATTCCCAGACTCCTGTGGGGGTGATACGGTATAAGTCAGGTGGTACCATGGCCGCTGCACAACGATTTGTTATTCAGGTAAAAGGCAAACAGACCCATGGCTCCCAGCCCTGGTCAGGAGTTGACCCTATCCTGATCAGTGCCAAGATCATAGACGGATTGCAGACCATCATAAGCAGGGAGGTAAACCTTACCAATGAGGCGGCAGTTATCACCGTAGGAAAAATAACCGCCGGGGTCCGTTTCAATATTATCCCCGAAAGTGCTGAAATGATCGGCACTATTCGCACCCTCGACTACGAGATGAAAGATATGATTAACCGGCGGATGGAAGAAATGGTCACCGATATTGCGAAAGCCTACGGCGGAGAAGCAACTATTAAGATTACGGAAAATACCGATATCACTTATAACGATCCCGGACTGGTGGAGAAAATGCTCCCTTCACTCAGGGAGGTGGCCGGGGAGGCCAATGTTCAGAGCCAGAAAGCCATTACCGGAGCGGAGGATTTCTCATATTTCCAGAAGGAAATCCCGGGCTTCTTTTTCTTTTTAGGAGGGATGGCACCTGGGAGCAGCGAGTCTTATCCGCATCACACCCCGGATTTCCAGATAGATGAAAGCGGAATGCTGCTTGGTGTAAAAGCACTGACGGAATTAAGCCTGGATTACCTGAGCGAAGAATAAATTTTCGGGCCATAAGAAGCTGGCAGGATCCGCCAGGTTGGCAGATAAAAAACTTAAAATTAAAGAATACGGATTTTGATACTATATTTGCCGGCTGTAATATTGCAGCCTGAAGAGTTGAATATCAATAAAACCCCATAGTCCTATGAAAAGATTGTTATTAATAAGTAGTTTGTACTTAGCTTGCACTTTGACACTGCAGGCGCAGAGCAAAAAAGATTTGATCGCAGAGATAGAGACCCTTGAATCTGAACTCGCGACAACGAAGGAAGAGCTTTCCGTTTCCCGAAAAAATGAAGCCACCAACATGGCCAGGGTTGTAGCCATAGAATCCCAGTTGGCCGGATTGAGGGAAACCAATACGTCGCTGCTCAATAACTTAAGCAGGATCACCGAGGAATCGAGTAAAAAAACCGCAAGTATCAGTGAATCGCTTACCAATATCCAGCAAACAGAGCGGCAGTTGAGAACGATCAGTGATGCCATGACCCGCATTGATTCAACTACCCTGAGTATAGTTACCGACCTTAAAAAAACCATGGGAGAGAATGCCAGTATAGGCATCAGCAATAATGTAGTCACCATAGCTATTGATAACAAGGCCCTTTTTGGCGATAATGATTTGAGTTATAGGTTGGAAGCCGCCGCTTCTTCCTCCATTGGTAAAATTGCCGATATGCTTAAGAAGCACCCTGAAACCAAGCTGCAGGTCTTTAGCCATGCCAATGCACTGGATTTCGGTAACAACGCTCCTGCAGACAATCTGGAACTGGGCTCCCTGCGAGCGGTTGCGGTGGCACGGATCCTGAGTGGCGAATTCGAAATCAGGGAAGAGCGGATTACGGCTTCCGGCAAGGGGATTGAGGGTTTTAGCCTGGAGACCACGACCCGGTTTAACATCACGCCAGATTATTCAGGGTTCTTCAGATCCATAAAAAGTAACATGAAGAGTTAGGTTAAATATAGCAGAACGGCCGGCGATAGGCTAAACCATACTTTTTAGGAAAATCATTCGTTCTTGCTTCAGAAACCAATCAAATACTCTTAAAAAATGACCGGAGACGGAATATTCCAACTTTTCGCATTTTTACTGCCTGCCGTGGTCACCGGCGCAGTGGCTTTCTATTTTTTCAGACTGCACACCAATAATGAGGAAGGCCGGCGGCGGTTCCTTCTTCATAAAGAATCGCAGAAGAGCGCTTTGCCCCTGCGCTTGCAGGCCTATGAAAGAATGGCCCTCTTCCTGGAACGCATTGCCATCCCCAGCCTGGTAGTGCGCATCTCTCCCAAGTCTTCTGACAAGGCCGAATATGAGAATTTACTGATCAGGCACATAGAAACAGAATTCGAGCATAACCTTTCACAGCAGATTTATATGAGCGATGAATGCTGGAACATTATAAAGGCCGCCAAGAACGCTACCATTCAGTCTATCCGAAAGGCCGGAATGAGTTCAAGCGACTCCGCCGACAAATTGAGGGAAGACATTTTAAATGATACCATGGATAGACAATCGCCCTCCATTACCGCGCTGGCGTTTATCAAAAAAGAGATCGGGGAACTCTGGTAGGTCAAAATTCACTCAGGCTCTAACTGGCTTAATTCCAGGTTTTTAGTTTTTGCATAATTAAACCCACTTTCCCACCAGGCCGCCATTTTTTCCTTTTCAAAGATTAGCGAATTGGTAGTGAGGACAGTTGGAGTATAATAGAAATTAATAATGGCGTTGTTGTGCCTCGCAACAAACTTCCCTATGCGGATGTTCTGCCGTTCGATACGGTCGAGCATAAAACTGAACATCGTGGTTAACAGGGAAAATACATTTTTTGCCGGCATCCGGTTATAATGGGTCACCTCTGTATGCAGGATGATGGCGTCTATTACAGTTGCCCCTCTTTTCACTGCTTCTTCAATCGGTACCATGGTACCCAGACCCCCGTCGGCATACTCGCAGCCATCCTTCCTCACCAGGCTCATAAAAGGGGTATAGTTACAGGAAATCCATATCCACTCACAGAAATCGACATATGAAAAATCCCTGATCGATTTGTATTCCACCTGGTCAAGCGAAAGATTGGATACCGTTACAACAATATCCTTTGTACCGCCTTTCAGGATTTCAAATTCGGCTTCGGTAAGGGTCCTCTTTATCAGTTTAAATAAATTATGGCTTTCACCGAAGGTTTTACTGCCGCGGTAGAAGTTTTTAAGGACATTCCAATGATCAATTCCAATGGAAGATACCCCGTGTTTCTTGTGGACGGTGAAAGGGCGGTTACTGAAAATGCTATCCTGGTTTACAGACGTATATACATCCCGGATTTTATCGATCTTTTGCAGAGCCAGGTGTGAAATAAGCAGGCTACCCGTGGATGTTCCCAAAAAGAGGTCGTAATTAAACTGAAGTTCTTGGAGTAAATACTGGGCGACCCCTCCCGCAAAGGCCCCTTTGCTGCCGCCTCCTGAAATTACCATTGCCCTCATTCTGTTGTTAATTTTTGTTTAATATAACCTAAATCTTCTTCCTTTAGTTCATTTGCAATTACCCGGATACGTGCCAGGTAGTGTTCTTTGTTTAATAATTCATTCAGTAAATTCCTGGCATAGCCACGGAATTGCCAGCTGTGGTGAACAGAGCCTTTAATCAGGTCTTTAAGGTTAGTATCTGTAAAGCTAAACGCCTCTTTTAGGTATTCAAACGCTAGTTGCCGTATTTCAAAACTGTATTCGGGGGATGTATATGCACTAAGTTCCTCAAAATACATTGGTTTGTGTTCATCATCGAAACCCGGAGTAAGCAGAGCCAGGGTAAGCCACAGCATGCGCATGTTCCGGTTGGGCAGACCAGAGATACCCCTGCACTGCTCCAGGTAGGCTGCCCGGTCTTTATCAAAATAAATCCATAACTTGTAAAGAGCCGCTTCCCTGGTTACATAACTTTCATCCGTAAGCAGGGATTCGTAGTCCTCTTTCATTGCCGGAGATACCTGAATAGTTTCGAGCGCAATCGCCTGCCTTACTTTAAGGCTTCCCTGACGGAGAATGTGTCTTATAAATTCCTCCGACATGATATTGAAATAGGATTTAACAACTGCTTCCTGCCACTTTACCGACTCATTACTTTCCCAGTATTTCTTAATTATGGGTTCGCCGGGTGCGGATTTGGCTGTTAATTCTTGCTGCAGCGAGAGAAATTCCCCAATGCTGCTGCACCTGGCGGCTAAATGATCAAGTGCTTTTCGGTAGGGAAATTCGACCCTTTCCAACCACTCCGCCCGGAAACTTTCCAGGGCAACCCCTGATACAGCTTCCATAACATCCAAAAAATCGGCAACCGTGGCATTGCCGTACGCATATTTCTCCAGATAGGTCCGTATGCCCTCCTTGAACGCCTTATCCCCCACCATTTCATGAAGCATAAAAAGGGCCCAGGCCCCCTTTTCATAGAAAGTAAGGCTGCCTGCACCCGGGTTGGTGAGCGCTTCACCCCCATCGTCACCCGACATCTGGTCCAAAGCCCTCGCGGTATCATATAAATGCCAGTAAAAATGCTCTTCACCAAAGATATCCTTCTCGGTCAGGTAAGCGAAATAAGTCGCAAACCCTTCGTGTAACCAGTGATGGTCGCCCGAAACTTCGGTGACCATATTTCCGAACCACTGATGTGCCAGTTCATGTGCATTGATGTTCACATAGTTACGGTCTATAAAGGCAACAGAATCTATGACATACCCATCGGAGAATATGGTACATCCGGTGTTTTCCATCCCCGCATACAGGAAATCCATTACCGGTACTTGCCGGTAAACTTGCCAGGGATATGGCACCCCTGTTTCTCTTTCCAGGATATCGAATATCCTGCGGGTATACCTGTAAGTGGGTTCCGTTTTCAGGCTATCGCCGGGGTAGTAGTACAATTCTATGGGAATACCCGAGGAAGACTGAAGCGTTTCCTTTTTGTATTTCCCAATAGCAAATGCCAACAGATAACTGCTCATTGGATGTTGCATATCGAACTTCCAAACCTTCCGGTCCCCTTCGAGGGCGGTATGGACCAACTTTCCATTGGCTGCAACTTCATAGTCCTTGTCAAAGGTAATGCTGAGATCGAACTCCACTTTCTCCGTCATCTTATCGATGGAAGGTACCCAATGGCTGCTGTATTTCCCCTGTCCCTGAGTCCAGACCTGGTTGTTTTCGGGGATCTCGTCGCCCCATCCAATAAAATATACGGTTTGCTTTGGGCTCGCGGTAAATTGCAGATAAAGATCATAGGTTTTCCCGGCGATGAATCTTTTACGGAGTTTAATCAGCTTGCCGTCATTTTCATAGTTAACCTTCCTGCCATTGAGCAAGACCCGGCTAAAGGACATATCTACGGCATTGAGCCATACCGAATCGGTGTCTCTTAATGTTTTGAAGGAATAGGCAACTTTACCCCCGACACTTTTATCGGCAGCGATTACTTCTATGGAAATATCGGCGTGCAGAAAATCAACGGCAGGGGATTCCTGCGCCAACATCCAGGTTCCCTGAAGGAACATGATCAGGATTAACAGTAGCTTCATGGTAAATTCGGGCAGTAATGTACGGTAAATTTAGCATTTTGAACAGTTGCAGTTGCGGGGGGTATCTGTTATTTTAGACAGATGAACGCCCGCTTCCTGCAAACTCCGCTTATCTACCTGAAAGGTGCAGGCCCAACCCGGGCTGCATTGCTGGCCTCCGAACTGGGTGTATCCACCTACCGCGACCTGCTTAACCTATTTCCAAACAGATATATAGATAAAACCAGGTATTATACCATTAATCAACTGGAGCGGACCAACGCCGATGTACAACTCACAGGAAGAATCATACATCTGAAGACGGTTGAACATAAAAGGAGTAAACGCCTGGTTGCAACTTTTACTGATGAGGTGGGTGAAATGGACCTGATCTGGTTTCACGGGGTAAAGTGGCTGAAGGCCAATCTTCAAATAAATATCCCCTATGTGATTTTTGGAAGGGTCCAATGGTTTAACGGACGGTTTTCGATGGCACACCCGGATATGGAACTGCTGAGCGAGCACGAGAAGGGATTCAGGGTAGCCATGCAACCGGTTTATCCTTCTACCGAAAAACTGGCTAAAAAAGGGGTGAGCAACAGGGTACTGAACAAACTGATGCAACAATTGTTCGCCGAATGCCGTGGGAAGTTCGCCGAAACCCTGCCCTCTTTTTTACTACGTGAACTTGGGATGTCAGACAGGAACGAGGCCATGTTCCATATACATTTTCCCGAAAGCCAGGCGTCGCTCGCAAAAGCGCAGTTCCGGTTAAAATTTGAGGAACTTTTCTATATTCAGCTTCAATTGTTGCTAAGGAAACAATTGCGGAAGCAGAAGATAAAGGGACACCCTTTCGATAAAGTTGGCAGCTATTTCAACGACTTCTACCATAAACAATTGCCCTTTAGTCTTACTGATGCCCAGAAAAGGGTAATTAAGGAAATAAGGGCCGACCTCGGGAGCAAAGCACAGATGAACAGGCTGTTACAGGGAGATGTCGGTTCCGGAAAAACCATCGTTGCCCTTATGGCCATGTTGCTGGCTATAGACAATGGTTTCCAGGCCTGTATGGTGGCCCCAACGGAAATCCTGGCTGTGCAACACTACAACAGTATCAGAGAACTGCTTGGTAATATGGGCTTGAATACCGCCCTGCTTACCGGGTCGGTGAAAAAATCGAAGCGTAAGCCCATACATAGTCAACTGGAAGAGGGCAGTCTGCACATTTTGGTAGGGACTCATGCGGTAATGGAAGACCGGGTGCGTTTCGCCAATCTTGGGGTAGCCATTATAGACGAGCAACACAGGTTTGGCGTGGCCCAGCGGTCCAGACTCTGGCATAAAAACATCATCCCACCTCATATTCTTATAATGACCGCAACGCCCATTCCCAGAACCCTGGCGATGAGCCTTTACGGCGACCTTGATATTTCCGTAATTGATGAATTGCCCCCCGGCAGGAAACCTGTGAAAACCGTTCACCGGACAGACGCCGGTCGCTTAAAGGTTTTCCGGTTTCTGAAAGATGAAATCAAAAAAGGCAGGCAGGTTTATATTGTGTACCCCCTCATTGAAGAATCCGAAGCTCTCGACTATAAAGACCTTATGGATGGTTACGAGAGTATTGTACGAGAGTTTCCCTTGCCCGGCTACCAGATATCCATAGTGCACGGACGGATGAAGGCGGAGGACAAGGATTACGAAATGGAACGGTTTGTAAAGGGGGAAACTAATATTATGGTGGCCACCACCGTAATAGAAGTCGGGGTGAATATTCCCAACGCAAGTGTCATGATCATAGAAAGTGCGGAACGATTTGGTTTGTCGCAGTTACACCAGTTAAGAGGTCGTGTTGGCCGGGGCGCCGATCAGAGTTATTGTATTTTAATGACAGGCAATAAGCTGTCGGCGGAGGCAAAGACCAGATTGGGTACCATGGTACATACCAACGACGGATTTGAAATCGCCGAAGTTGACCTGAAACTTCGGGGGCCTGGAGATTTGATGGGAACCCAGCAAAGCGGGGTTTTGAACCTTAAGATTGCCGATGTGGTCCGGGACCGCGACATCCTGCAAACGGCCCGCCATCATGCGCTGCAGGTTTTGAATGAAGACCCCGGCCTGAACCTGGAAAAACACCAGCTCATCAAAGCTGCCTATACCCGCCTTTCTGCTAATAAAGACATCTGGAATTATATAAGTTAATTATTCCGCCGGTGTAAAGAGACCCGAAATAATTATCCCACTGAAGGTTACAACTCCCTCTGTAATTATGGTGTTTCCGGATACAGATAAGCTTTAAAACCCGGATCAATGTAGCATTTATCTAAAGAGCCGGACCTGGGGTCCGGCCCTTTGAACAACAATTAATAAACAGGGAGTCCATTCAATTAATGTCCTCTCCCATTTCCAGTTTTTTCAGGTTAGCGGCGATGGTGTCCTTGTTGAGCTGGTCTGGCGCACGGCCGGCTGCCACCTTCAGATGCTTCAGGGCCTTTTTGAAGTCGCCCGTAGCCGAATAGCCCCTGGCAAGCCCGTAATCTACCGGCCAGGTATTCTTATGTGCTGCTGAATTCCATTTAAATACTTCCAGTGCTTCGTTAGGCTGCCCCTGGGCTAGGAGTTGCCGGCCGTACTGGTGAACTTCAAAAACAGTACCCAGCGGAAGCGACTCTTTCATGAGGGCAGCCGCCTCCTCTACCCTACCTGATTTATTGAGGATCTGTGCCTTTATCTGCAGATTATTGAATGTCTTCTGACTGAAGAAATTCCCTTCAATAGCAGCATTTATCCATGTAAGTGCTTCCTCAAGATCGCCCCCGTTATTAAGTGAAAAGTTTGCTGCCAGTTCCCAGGTTTGCCTGCTGAACCCCGGCGAATCCTGTAGTTTTTTCCTGATATCTTCCAGAACAAGCCTGGTAACTTCGACACTGATATTAAACGGGACCTGCTTTTTTTCCCAGTTCAGGGATGCTGTAACCGAATTTGCCTCAATCCCGGTAAATAAATAGGTAAGATGCTCTGTATGAGGTATTTCTTTGGTTTCCACTTCTACCCTGAGGGCATCTTCGGAAGGGTTATAAAAATAACTGCCCCAGGAAGTGTGGTTGTTCGAAAAAATCACCGTGGCTTTGTCATCTTCGTGAATGACCATATGTAGTCCATAGCTGCCGGCAGCAAGCGGCGTCCCTTCCACCGAAACCGGGCTGCTGAAACTGATAACGGTGTTCTCGTTAGCCCCTGCCCGCCAGGGTGATTCCTGTGAGGTCCCAAAACCAAGGTTGTTCATACCATAGGGGACCAAATCCCCCCATACGGGACGGTCTGCCACATTCGGCCTGGAGTAGCGAATATTTATATCGGTGATACCGATGCGCTGGGAAACGCCGGCCATCTGGCTTGCCCGTGGAAGATCGGGCAATTGCGAATTTGCCGCCGCATTTACTAAAAGCATGCACAAAAGCAGGATTCCGGGAATCGTTGAGTTGAATGATTTCATATGAATAGTTTGAGTTGGTGATGTTCAAGTATCTAAATATAGCTAAGGACGGCAGTATTAATAGTTAGTGTAATGTTAAACTGTAAACCACTGCTGTTAAAGCAACGATGCTGCAATTTAAGGGATAAGGTAAGGCAAATCCGGCGTCTTCTTCTCCGCACTTGAGACCTATGCAGTATATAATTATAGTATTGAATATCAATATATTATATCGGTAAACCCCTCCTTGGCCATCGTAATTTAATCCGGGTTACGGCTGGGATTAATAGTACTTATTTTGTACTTTTGTAGCCCTGTTTACAAGGCTTTAACGACAACAGACATACATGAGCAAGACATTATTTGACAAAGTTTGGGATTCGCACGTCATTGCACGGATAGACAACGGTCCGGACGTACTATTTATAGACCGCCATCTGGTACATGAGGTCACCAGCCCGGTAGCTTTCCTTGGATTGAAAAACCGGGGCATAAAGGTGTTGCATCCCGAACGCACCTTTGCTACCGCTGACCATAACACCCCCACCAGGAATCAGCACCTCCCGGTTCAGGATCCCTTATCTGCCAACCAGCTGCGTGCCCTGGAACAAAATGCCGCGGAGCATGGGATTCCGTACTGGGGCCTTGGCCATGAAAAGAATGGGATTGTCCATGTAATCGGACCTGAAAACGGAATCACCTTACCCGGGGCCACAATTGTATGCGGGGATTCCCACACTTCCACCCATGGGGCATTTGGGGCAATAGCATTTGGGATAGGAACTTCGGAAGTAGAGATGGTCCTGGCAACCCAGTGCATCATGCAGCCGAAAGCAAAGCGGATGCGGATCAATATCCACGGAAAATTAAGCAGGGCAGTAACACCCAAAGATGTGGCCTTATTTATTATTTCACGGCTTACGACTTCCGGTGCTACCGGGTATTTTGTGGAATATGCCGGGGATGTTTTCCGGGATATGTCCATGGAAGGCCGGATGACCGTTTGCAACCTGAGCATTGAAATGGGTGCCCGGGGAGGTATGATTGCACCGGACGAAAAAACCTTTGACTACATAAAAGGCAAGGAATATACACCTAAAGGTGCAGAATGGGATAAAGCCATGGATTACTGGCAAACCCTTAAAACGGATGCAAACGCCATCTTCGATAAGGAGATAACCTTTAACGCAGACGAAATAGAACCCATGATTACTTATGGTACCAATCCGGGGATGGGGATAGGAATATCCTATGGAATCCCTCAGGCCAACATGGTTGAAGGCGGAGAGACTACCTATAGGAAATCACTGGCATACATGGATTTCCATGAGGGTGACAATATGATTGGTAAAAAAATTGATTTTGTATTTCTCGGAAGTTGTACCAATGGGAGGATCGAAGATTTCAGGGCCTTTGCCGAAATAGTTAAAGGCCGGAGGAAAGCAGACAATGTTACTGCCTGGCTTGTACCCGGCTCCCATAAGGTGGAAGCCGCCATAAAGGAAGAAGGAATCCTCGATATCCTGCATGAGGCGGGGTTTGAACTCCGGGAGCCGGGATGCTCGGCTTGCCTCGCCATGAATGAGGATAAAATCCCGGCTGGAAAATATGCAGTAAGTACTTCAAACAGGAATTTCGAGGGCAGGCAGGGCCCCGGGTCCAGAACACTGCTTGCGAGTCCGCTGGTTGCGGCCGCTGCGGCCGTAACTGGTAAGGTAACCGATCCGAGGGAACTTATGGCACTTGAAACCGCCTAATAATCAAAGAACAGAAAGCAGAAATAATGGCATACGACAAATTCAGGATATTAAGAAGTACGGCAGTACCACTGCCCATAGAGAATGTGGATACAGACCAGATCATCCCGGCGCGTTTCCTTAAGGCTACAGAAAGGGAAGGCTTTGGGGATAACCTGTTCCGCGACTGGCGCTACCATCCTGATAATTCCCCTAAAGAGCATTTCGTACTTAACAACCCGATCTATAAGGGACAAATCCTTATAGGCGGAAAGAATTTCGGTTCCGGTTCTTCAAGGGAACACGCTGCCTGGGCCATTTATGATTATGGTTTCCGCTGTGTGGTCTCCAGCTTTTTCGCGGATATCTTCAGGAATAATTGCCTGAACATTGGTGTGTTGCCGGTGCAGGTAAGCGCAGATTTCCTGCAAAAGATATTGGAAGCCATAGAAGCAGATCCTGCAGCCTCTTTTGAAGTAAACCTGCCCGAACAATTGATAACTATCCTGGCTACGGGGGAAAAAGAATCTTTTGACATTAACGGCTACAAGAAAGACAATATGCTCAACGGTTTTGATGATATAGATTACCTGTTGAACCTGAAAGATGAAATCAAAGCCTTTGAAAAAGAAGCGCCATTATAAATCATAATATCCCATTGTTAAAACAAGCGACCTCGCGACCCGGGACCTGATACAATCTAAGCCATTGCGATATGAAACTATCGCAGCGCCTCCATCACCATGAAAAAGAGAACAATTGAAATCATGGACACCACCCTCAGGGATGGTGAACAAACTTCCGGAATATCCTTTTCGGCATCCGAGAAACTTACCCTTGCCAAACTCCTGCTCGACGAGCTTAAGGTAGACAGGATTGAGATTGCATCTGCCCGGGTATCTGAGGGCGAATTCCAGTCTGTACGGCAGATAACGGAATGGGCGGGCACCATGGGCTACCTGGACCGGGTGGAAGTACTTACGTTTGTTGATAACGGCAGTTCCGTGGAATGGATGAAAAATGCCGGGGCAAAAGTACAGAACCTGCTTACCAAAGGATCCCTCAACCACCTGACCCACCAGCTTAAAAAAACACCGGAGCAACATTTTTCCGACGTGGGCCGGGTTATAGAACTGGCGGGAAACGAAGGCTTTTCCTCTAATGTGTACCTGGAAGACTGGAGTAATGGCATGCGTAATTCTCCGGAATATGTATTCGAATTTCTCGATTTCCTGACTACCCAGCCGATTAAGCGCCTGCTGTTGCCAGACACCCTGGGCATCCTGACGCCCGCGGAATCATTTGAATTTATTTCTACAACCAGGAAGCGTTATCCGGAAATGCATATAGATTTCCACGGGCATAATGATTACGACCTCAGCGTTGCCAATGTGTTGGAAGCAGTTAAAGCAGGTTGCGACGGCCTGCACCTTACCGTTAACGGGATGGGGGAACGTGCAGGGAATGCACCTCTGGCAAGTGTGGTGGCGGTAATAAATGATTTCCTGCCCGAAATCACTATCAGGGTAGAAGAAGAAGCACTCTATAAAGTCAGTAAACTGGTATCTGCCTTTACTGGCTTTGGAATTCCTGCCAACAAACCCATTGTTGGCGAAAATGTTTTTACACAAACAGCTGGTATTCATGCAGATGGAGATAATAAGAGGAATTTATACTTTAATGATCTACTTCCTGAAAGATTCGGAAGGAAACGCAAATATGCCCTGGGAAAAACCTCTGGGAAGGCCAACATCAGGAAGAACCTTCAGGAGCTGGGGCTCACCCTTAATGAGGAAGAATTGCGCAAGGTTACTGCCCGTATCATTGAATTGGGCGACAAGAAGGAAAAAGTTACCCGGGAAGACCTGCCATATATCATTTCTGATGTGTTAGACAGCAGCACCTTTCAACAAAAGGTCTTTGTTCGTTCGTATGTCCTTACCCATGCCAAAGGTTTAAAGCCGTCTACAACCGTTTCTGTTGAGATCAATGGAGATTCACATGAGGAAAGTGCCCAGGGCGACGGCCAGTTCGATGCCTTTATGAATGCCCTGCGGAAGGTTTACAAATCACGGAAAGCAGAATTACCCCAGCTTGTGGATTATGCTGTGCGCATTCCCCCCGGGAGCAACTCGGACGCGCTCTGTGAAACAATAATTACCTGGCATAACAATGGGAAGGAATTCACTACCAGGGGGCTCGACAGCGACCAGACGGTATCAGCCATAAAAGCTACTGAAAAAATGCTCAATATTATTTAACCACCTTAATAACAACGCATGAATTTAAAAATTGCCCTGCTGGCAGGAGACGGTATTGGCCCGGAAGTCATAGCCCAGGCCGTAAAAGTTTGCGATGCCATAGCACGAAAGTACAAACACGACATTAACTGGAAACCGGCGTTGACGGGGGCAGCTGCAATTGACGCCGTAGGCGACCCCTATCCCGACGAGACCCATGAAGTTTGTGTTACTTCAGACGCCGTGCTGTTCGGAGCCATAGGTCATCCCCGTTTCGATAACGACCCTTCGGCAAAGGTTCGGCCGGAACAGGGACTTTTAAAAATGCGTAAGAAACTGGGGCTGTTTGCCAATGTGCGACCTACATTTACCTTTCCCTCCCTCATAGATAAATCACCGCTCAAGCGAGAGCGTATTGAAGGTACAGACCTGGTATTCCTCAGGGAACTTACCGGCGGAATATATTTTGGAAAAAGAGGGCGGGAAGACAACGGGAATACCGCCTATGATACCTGCACCTACACAAGGGCCGAAATTGAGAGGCTTGCGCGTATGGGTTTTGAAATGGCCATGAAACGCTCGCGTAAACTTTGCTGCGTTGATAAGGCCAACGTACTGGAAACATCGCGATTGTGGAGGGAAACGGTACAGGCCATGGCAAAGGAGTACCCAGACGTGCAGGTAACCTATGAATTTGTTGATGCGGTTGCCATGCGGCTGGTGCAATGGCCAAAAGATTACGATGTACTGATCACCGAAAACCTGTTCGGAGATATCCTTACAGATGAGGCATCAGTGATCTCGGGATCGATGGGCCTGATGCCATCCGCATCGGTAGGTTCCAAAATCGCCTTATATGAACCCATACATGGCTCCTATCCACAGGCTGCAGGAAAAGATATCGCCAATCCGCTGGCAACCGTTTTATCCGCAGCCATGATGTTTGAAGGTTTTAACATGACGGAAGAGGCCGATGCTATCCGGAAGGTAGTAAACGCTTCCCTGGATGCCGGGGTAGTAACCGAAGACCTGGCAGAAAGTGGCAGGGTTTATAAAACCAGTGAAGTGGGCGATTGGCTTGCCGCAAACATCTGATAAAAAGTCCCGTCCTGTATGTTTACCCAAATGCCCTTGGCGGGAAGGGGAGCGTTGAACACAGGCGGGAGCTTTTCTAAAACCCCGTTAAATACCCTATCCGTTAAATGCCAGTTCCTTCCGGGCAGCAAGCTGCTGCCGGCGGGTAGCTAGGATGGCGATGGCAATGACTACCCCAACCGCGGCCATAATGGCACCAACTATACTTGCTGCGCTAATTCCATAACCATAGGCAATTGGCAGCCCCGCAAAATATGCACCGGAAGCATTACCCATGTTAAAGGCGCTCTGGTTCATTGATGATCCCAAAGATTCGGATCCTTTGGAGGTATTGATAATAGCCATCTGAATAGGAGTGGCAACCGTAAAGGCTATCACCCCTATTATAAAGGTCATCGTCATTACCGCATAAGGATTAAATGCCAGCACGGCATTTGCAAGCAAAACAATGATCATAAGTGACAGGCTGATGGCCACTGCCTTAATAGGCGCTAATATCTCCGCCATCTTCGCTCCCAGAAAATTGCCGACCACCATCCCCAAACCCGCCAGGATCATAGCATAACTCACCATGTTATCCGGCCAGCCGGCCACATCGGTGATCAACGGAGCGATATAGCTGTACCATGCGAAAAAGCCACCTGTACCGATGGTGGTAAGCGCGATCATAGCCCATAGTTCGGTGCGCCGGAAGACCTGAAGGTCCTTGCCAAATCCGTTTTTACTGGATTTAGGGAGGGCCGGCATCCAAAAATACAGGCTCACAAGTGTAAGCAGGCCGATAACCCCTACCATTAAAAAGGAAATACTCCAGTCAAACTGATGACCAAGATATGTTCCAATAGGTACTCCGATAACGTTTGCTACTGTAAGGCCTGCAAACATGATTGCGATTGCCTGGGCAGCCTTCCCTTCCCTGGCCAGCTTGCCGGCAACAACAGCGCCAATCCCAAAAAAGGCACCGTGCGGCAGGCCTGATAAAAATCGAACAGCCAGCAATGACATATAATCGGTCGCAAAAGCCGACAGGGTGTTGAAAACAGTGAACCATAACATCAGTGCCAGCAGAACCTTATGTGAGGGCCATCTGCCCCCCAGCGCAGTAAGTACCGGGGCACCTACAACCACGCCGAGCGCGTAGGCGGCTATAAAGTGGCCGGCTTCCGGGATAGTAATCCCCAGTCCGGATGCAACATCGGGAAGGATCCCCATGATCACAAATTCGGTCAGACCAATCCCAAAGCCTCCCATTGCCAGGGCCAGTAAAGCTTTCTTATTTGATTTCGTTAACTTCATATTCCAATCATTATATAACCGATTTTGCCAACCTGAAGTCTACAATACCAGTAATTGAATTTACGATACAAAGGTAACCAGGGTAAAAGGAGAAGTGCTGTGTAGGATTGTCTGATTTCTGTGCTATATTAACCTATATATTGATTTTATTGTAAAATATATGTTAATACAATATATAAACTAATTTAAATAGTCTCTGACTGCTCGTCACATGCGAGCACTTTAAAGGATATAGTCCGTGCTGATAAAGTTCGAAAGTTTGGTTTCCAGCAGTTGCTGCACGGTATCCGTATTGAGTTCGTTATCCTTAAAGGCGACGAAGGTACGAATGGAAAATGACCGGAGCGCATCGTGAACACTCAGAGTGGACTGTGCGGAATCCTTTCTTCCGGTGAAAGGATATACATCCGGGCCACGCTGGCAGGAACTGTTAAGGTTAACCCTGCATACCAGGTTCACCAGGGTATCAATCAGGGGTGCCAGGGTGTAAACATCTTTCCCGAAGAGGCTTACCTGCTGCCCATAATTACTTTCCGACATATCGTCGAGCGGTTCTTCAATATCCCTGAAAGATACAACCGGGATGAGGGGGCCAAACTGTTCCTCCTGATATGCCCTCATGTCCTTGCTCACAGGATAGAGAATTGCCGGCCAGATATAGTTTTCAGACTGCCTGCCACCTTTCTTGTTAATGATCTTTGCGCCCTTTGTCCGGGCATCATCAATCAAGCCCTGTATGTATGCGGGTTTATCCGGTTCAGGCAAAGGAGTAAGCATCACCTCTTTGTCCCAGGGATTGCCGAATTTCAGGGCATCGACTTTCTTAGCAAAGCGCTGCAGGAAATCTTCCCGGATATCCTCATGAACGTATACGATTTTGAGTGCCGTGCAACGCTGTCCATTAAAGGAAAGGGTCCCTGCTATGCATTCATTTATGGTAAGGTCAAGGTCGGCATCCGGTAAAATAATCGCCGGGTTTTTTGCCTCAAGGCCAAGCACCAGCCTTAACCTGTTGCTTTTTGGGTGTTGCTCCTGAAGGGCATTTGCAGATTTGCTGTTTCCTATTAGCGCAAGAACATCCACTTTCCCGGTCTTCATTATCGGTGCTGCCACGGCACGGCCCCTTCCGAACAAAATATTCACAACCCCTTTGGGAAAACTATTCCTGAATGCTTCCAGCAATGGGGTAATAAGCAGGACCCCGTGCTTTGCAGGCTTGAAAATCGTAGTATTTCCCATTATAATGGCGGGGATCAGCAGGGCGAAGGTTTCGTTAAGCGGATAATTGTACGGGCCCAGGCAAAGGACCACTCCCAAAGGGCCACGCCGGATATGGGCATAAACCCCCCCGTGCTTATGAAATTTCGCGGTATTGCGATCAAGTTGCTTATAATCTTCAATGGTATCGCGGATATATTCAACGGTACGATCGAACTCCTTCTCCGAATCCGGAAGGGATTTGCCGATCTCCCACATAAGGAGCAATACAATTTCCTCCCTTTTCTCTTCCATTTGTTTTACAAACTTTTCCATGCACTCTATGCGGTCACTGACCTTCATGGTTGGCCATACTCCCTTTCCCTCGTCAAAGGCCTGCAGTGCTGCCTGCAGGGCCGACAGGGCTTCCGCTTCCCCCATATCGGGGATGCTTCCCAGTAAAGTGGGGGCATATGGCGTTGAGGTGGAGATGGTTGAGTATACTTCAGTGGTTGGTCCACTCCATTTTTCCAACACACCATTTACCAGGTACTGAACCTGATTAATGGGTTGCGGGAGCTGAAATTGTTTGGGGATGGTTGGTTTTTTGGTTTCCATGGTAAGATTGTTCATTTTGTGTCCTCCGCCTTTGGCGGATGCTTGCCGTATTGCTTAAAAAATAGGTTTCATCGCGGTCATGGAGGCCCTTAACCTTGCCCCTACCTTTTCAACCGGATGCTCTCGCAGCGCCTTATTAACGGTAATCAGCCTGGCATTATCCACCCCGTTGCCGCGGCCTTCGCCATAGGCCTTTCCTATAACATCGGAAGTAACCTTTGTCATGAAATCGGCTAACAATGGCTTGCAGGCATGGTCAAATAAATAACATCCGTATTCAGCTGTATCGGAAATAACCCGGTTCATTTCGAATAGTTTTTTTCTCGCAATGGTATTGGCTATCAGCGGGGTTTCATGGAGCGACTCATAGTAAGCAGATTCCCCAATTATACCCGATTCAATCATGGCTTCATACGCAAGCTCAACCCCTGCACGCACAAAAGCCACCATAAGCACCCCTTTGTCATAATATTCCTGCTCCGAGATGGTTGCCGCCCCTGCCGGGGTTTTTTCAAAAGCTGTCTCCCCTGTGGCTGCCCGCCAGGACAGCAGATTTTTGTCGTCATTAGCCCAGTCTTCCATCATGGTACTGGAAAATTTACCACTCATAATATCGTCCATATGCTTGTAAAACAAGGGCCTCATGATGGTTTTCATTTCTTCGGACAATTCAAAGGCCTTAATTTTCGCCGGATTAGACAGGCGGTCTATCATATTGGTGATTCCTCCGTATTTCAGACCTTCGGTAATGGTTTCCCATCCGTACTGCACAAGCTTTGAAGCGAATCCCGGTTCAACCCCTTCGGCAATCATCTTGTTAAAACACAGGATGGAACCTGTTTGCAACAAGCCGCAAAGAATAGTCTGTTCGCCCATGAGGTCTGACTTAACTTCAGCCACAAAAGACGATTCCAGAACACCTGCCCTGTGTCCGCCCGTAGCAACCGCATAGGCCTTGGCCTGTTCCAGTCCTTTTCCATCCGGGTCGTTTTCGGGGTGTACTGCAATCAGCGTCGGAACCCCAAATCCCCTTTTGTACTCCTCCCGAACCTCTGAGCCAGGGCTTTTTGGGGCAACCATGATCACGGTAAGGTCACTGCGCACCTGCATCCCTTCTTCCACGATATTAAAACCGTGGGAATAAGACAGGGTGGCGCCTTTTTTCATAAGGGGCATAACAGCGTTAATAACCCCGGTGTGCTGTTTATCCGGGGTAAGGTTGATCAGCAGGTCGGCCGCAGGAACCATTTCCTCGTATGTCCCGACCGAGAAACCGTTTTCTGTTGCGTTTTTATATGAAGTGCGTTGTTCCCTGATAGCGGATTCCCGCAGGGTATAGGAAACATCCAGGCCTGAATCACGCATATTCAGGCCCTGGTTAAGGCCCTGGGCTCCACATCCTATGATTACGATTTTCTTTCCCTTAAGAGCCGAAACACCTTCGGAAAACTCCGTGGCATCCATAAACCGGCATTTTCCCAATTGCAGTAACTGTTCCCGTAATGATAAGGTGTTGAAATAATTTGTCATTGTATAGTTCTCGTTTGTTTTTTTAGTGATACCGTTACTTGTGTTCAAACTCTTTTAGCAGGGCCGAGATCTTCATCTCCGCCTTGCTTACCGCTATCCGGCCGGATCGTACAAACTGCATGATCCCAAAGGGTTCCAGACGGTGGTACATTTCGTCTATTTCCTCCCGCTTGCCGGTTTTGGCAAGGACAAAGAAATCGCGGGAGACCGTAACAATCTGTGCATTGCTCTCTTTAATGATATTCTGTATCCTGCGTTCATCAAAAAGGAGGCTGGAAGCGATCTTAAAGAGGGCGGATTCCTGATAGATGGTTTCCTCGTCTGTATGATAGAAAGCCTTGATAACTTCTATCTGTTTTTCTATCTGCATGACTATCTTCCGCGTCCAATCTTCCGTGGTAAATACAACGACAGTAAACTTGGATACACCTTCAATCTCTGATTTTGAGACATTTAAACTTTCTATATTAATGTGTCGCTTCAGGAATATGCCAGAGATGCGGTTGAGCAAACCAACATTATTTTCCGAATATACGGAAATGGTAAACCATTGCTTTTTCATGTTGTTTATTTTAATCGGATATCGGAAACCGAGGCGCCGGATGGGATCATAGGAAAAACATTGTCTTCCTTCTCTACTTTGACTTCCAGGAAAAACGCTTCCGGAGAACGCATCATTTCCTCCACGGTGGTCTTGAGGTCTTCGCGTTTTTCAACTCTTTTGGCCTTAATATAATACCCTTCGGCAATTTTTACAAAGTCGGGATTCGTCATGACCGTAGAGGCGTAACGCCTTTCAAAGAACAACTCCTGCCATTGGCGCACCATCCCTAAGTGATCATTATTCAGGACCACTATTTTAACTGGGGTTTTGTTCTGGAAAATCGTGGCAAGCTCCTGAATATTCATTTGATAACCACCGTCGCCAATTATAGCAACCACCTCCCGGTCCGGAACGGCCATTTTTGCACCTATGGCAGCAGGCAGAGCAAATCCCATGGTTCCCAGCCCTCCGGAAGTGATATTGCTTTTTGTTTGATTGAATTTGGCATACCGGCAGGTGACCATCTGGTGCTGGCCCACATCGGTTACCACAACCGCACTGCTATTGGAGGCCTGGTTTATGGCTTCCACCACTTCACCCATGGTGAGCCCTTCCTTTGTAGGATGCAAATCGTCCTTTATAACCGCGTCGTATTCTTCCTGGTATTTCTTCCTGAATTCACCAACCCAGGCCTCATGGCTTTTCTTCTCGATTTTTGGCAGCAACTGCTCAAGGCTTTCCCTGGCGTTCCCAAGTACCGCCACATCTACCCTGACATTCTTATTAACTTCGGCCGGGTCTATTTCGAAATGGATGATGCGCGCCTGTTTTGCATAGGTATTCAGGTCGCCTGTCACCCGGTCATCAAACCGCATTCCGATTGCAATAAGCAAATCACATTCGTTGGTAAGGATATTCGGGCCGTAATTGCCGTGCATGCCTACCATCCCAACATTAAGGGGATGGGCTGTATCGAGGGCTGAAAGCCCCAAAATAGTCCAGGCCGCGGGGATTCCCGCCTTTTCAATAAGGGCCTTGAGTTGTTCTTCCGCCTGGCCCAGGATCACACCCTGCCCAAAAACGATATAGGGTTTTTTGGCTGAATTGATAAGTGCCGCGGCAGCATCCAAAGCCTGAGGGTCCGGAACCGGGTATGGTTTATAACTACGTACAGCCTTGCAGGGGGTATAACTGAAATCGAGTTCATCGAACTGCGCGTTTTTGGTAATGTCGATCAATACGGGGCCCGGACGACCGGATCTTGCAATATAAAAGGCCTTAGCCATGATCTCGGGAATTTCCGATGCCCGGGTAATCTGGTAATTCCATTTGGTCACCGGTGTCGAGATCCCTATGATATCGGTTTCCTGGAAGGCATCAGAACCAAGCAGACTCCGCGTCACCTGACCTGTGATACATACAATCGGTGTGGAATCAATCTGGGCATCCGCAACTCCGGTTACAAGGTTGGTGGCACCGGGGCCGGAAGTCGCTATGGCCACCCCGACCTTTCCCGAAACACGGGCATAACCCTGGGCGGCATGTACAGCTCCCTGTTCATGTCGGGTGAGGATATGGGTCAGGCGGTCCTGAAATTTGTAAAGTTCATCGTATACGGGCATGATAGCACCGCCGGGGTAACCGTAAATCAAATCTACACCTTCCGCCAGCAGGCAGTGAATCAGGGCTTCAGCCCCGCTGATCCTTAGGGTGGTGTCCTTGTCTGTTTTTATATCTTTCTCTTTTAAGGTTTCCATACTACATCGTGTTAACTCCCTCAATATGCGGCAAAAGCCTCATATTTCATCAGTTACGCATCCCTGGGAGGCCGAGGATACGGTTTTTGCATATTTATAGAGGCTCCCTTTTTTAACTTTGAGCGGAGGTTGTTTCCAGGCAGCCCTGCGTTTCTGTAATTCTTCATCGCTGAGGGCAACGCTTAGGCTGTTCTTGTCAGCATCTATGGTAATCATATCCCCGTCTTGCAACAGACCAATGGTACCGCCATCCTGTGCCTCGGGGCAAACGTGTCCCACAACAAAGCCATGAGTACCACCGGAGAAACGCCCGTCTGTGATCAGAGCCACATCCTTCCCGAGGCCTGCACCCATAATGGCGGAGGTGGGTTTTAACATTTCTGGCATCCCTGGGCCACCTTTGGGCCCTTCATAACGGATTACCACCACATCCCCTTTTTTCACCTGCCCCCTGCCAATTCCTTCATTGGCTTTAAACTCATCGTCGAAAACCTTGGCAGGCCCGGTAAAATGAAGCCCTTCCTTTCCTGTAATTTTTGCCACTGCCCCTTCTTCGGCAAGGTTGCCGTAGAGGATCCGCAGGTGGCCGGTTGCCTTGATAGGAGCATTCAGCGGTTTTACAACCTGTTGCCCTTCGGTGAGGTCGGCCACATCCCTGAGATTTTCTGCCAGGGTTTTTCCGGTCACTGTCAGGCAATCCCCGTGAAGCATGCCGTTTTTTAACATGAATTTCAGTACGGCCGGCGTCCCGCCAACTTTATGCACATCCTCCATCAGATATTTGCCGCTTGGTTTAAGGTCGGCCAGAAATGGGGTTGTATCACTTATTTTTTGAAAATCATCGAGCGTAAATGAAATCCCGGCGGCCTTGGCAATAGCCAGGAAATGCAAAACGGCATTGGTAGACCCCCCCAGTACAATAATCAGGCGTACCGCGTTCTCAAGGGATTTACGGCTGATGATATCCGATGGCTTAATATCGTTCTCCATCAGGTTTCTCAATACTCTGCCCGCTTCTATACAATCCTGTTTCTTTTCCTCGCCAATGGCGGGGTTTGAAGAATTGAACGGGAGCGCCATACCAAGGGCCTCTATTGCGGATGCCATGGTATTGGCCGTGTACATCCCACCGCAGGCACCTGCACCCGGGCAGGCATTTTTTATAACAGCTTTAAATTCTTTTTTACTAATGGTCCCGGCCACTTTTTCTCCCCAGGCCTCGAAGGCAGAAACCACATCGAGATTACGGCCGTTAAGACACCCGGAGGCAATGGTTCCACCATATACCATTACTGAAGGCCGGTTCAGGCGGATCATCGCCATAAGGGCGCCTGGCATGTTTTTATCGCACCCCACCACCGTAACAAGGCCGTCATAGTTCATTGCCTGGACTACAGTTTCCATGGAATCAGCAATAATATCCCTGGATGGCAGGGAATAACGCATTCCGTAAGTCCCCATCGAGATACCGTCACTTACACCAATAGTGTTAAACACCAGCCCAACCATCCCCGCATCGGTTATCCCTTGTTTAACATATTGTGCCAGTTCATTGAGGTGCATGTTACATGGGTTGCCTTCGTAGCCTGTACTGCCAATGCCAACAAAGGGTTTGGTGAAATCCTGTTCATCCAGGCCGATGGCGTATAACATAGCCTGTGATGCAGGTTGTGATGGATCCTGGGTTACGGCTTTACTGTATTTATTCAATTCCATAAAATATGCAGCGTCTTCGTCCTGCTTCTCTACAGGCTGGTACAATATTCAAAGATAGCGGTTTGAAAAGGCCTGTATCCTTGGCTAGCTGCAAGGATTTAAAGCCAATAACATAGTTATTTATATAAAATATTGATTATCAACAATATAACCTGAAGTTTCCTATTATATCCAATATGTTTAAAATGTCG